>CAYVXX010000067.1:9005-10862 GCA_964454305.1 uncultured Syntrophales bacterium
GGTTTTATTTGAGGGGATACGATATCTATGTATTTGTATTTTTAACGGAGAACACGCCGTCAAAACACTTCAGACACAAACCTTCTCTCGGAATCAAAAGGGCCGAAACAAAGGCATCAATCGTGTTATACTTAACGGAGTCTGCATCTATCTGTTTTGCTATCCATGCCTCCATCTTCTTCAGATCGTCCATAGAGGCAATATCTCCCGTTTTCATATAATGCCGGGCGATCAACTCTTCATAAGAACGGGTCGATATACCGTAATCGCAGGGGTACATCAGAGGGGGACAGGCAATACGTACATGTACCTCTTTGGCGCCCGCCTCCTTTAAATCTCTAACCTTGTTCAAGATTTGAGTTCCCCGAACGATTGAGTCATCACAGAGAACAATCTTTTTCCCTTTAACTGCATAGGGAAGCACGGACAGCTTTCGCTCTGCCATTTTTTCACGGGCAAGCTGAGTTGCCTGCATATAACTGCGATCGGCATAGCGATGATAGAGAAACACTTCCTGGTAATTAATCTTGGAGCGTTTGTGATATCCAAGTGCGTGTCCTATCCCCGACATTGGAACGGGTGCAACCATATCAGCCGTAAAATCCCCTTCGTCGATATCTCTCTGGGCAAGATTTTCACCCAAATTGCTTCGAGCCTCCTGTACATAGACACCGTCTATAATGGAATCGATGCTCGCCGTATATGCCCACTCGAAAGCGCAATGTGCACTGTGTGGAGAATCCACCTGCCCCACCGTTTGAAATCCTTTGTCGTTTACAAGGACGATCTCACCGGGACGTACATCCCGGAAAACCTTCATACCCAGATTCTTGATGGCACGGGATTCGGAACTTACCGCATACCGTTCAGAATCCATACCCAGAATAAGCGGTCGGACTCCATAAATATCACGAGCCGCATAGATTCCATCTTTGGTTAAAACCACCAGTGAGTAGGAACCTTTTATCTTCCCGGCAAGTGCGCTGATGCCGCTGACGATATCGGGTTTTCCTATGATAATCTTGGAAATTATCTCTATGTCGTAACCTTTGTAAAAAGACACTCCCTGACCCATCATTTCTTTCATCAGGTCATCAGCGTTAATAACTTTACCGCTGAAAGCGACGGCAATCCCCCCGAGTCTGGTCTGCCACTTCATCGGTTGTCTTTCCCAGAGGCTTACATGCCCTATACCCCAATCGCCATTTAAACTTTTCAATTCTTCATCGGTAAAGGTATTAATAACCTTGCCGTGGTGAGTGACGTGATTTATTTCCTGACCGAAAGATGCTTCATCTTCATATTCCTGTTCCTTCAGTTTAAGAAAATCAATCTGGGTTGCCTTCTTGACATCCGGATCAAAAGTAGAAATTCCGCAATATTCCTGTCCTCGATGTTGAAGGAAATCAATCCCCCGGTAGATATCGTAGACACACTCTCTTCTTGAATATAAACCGAAAACACCACAGTTTTCTTGCACTGACTTCATGGCTCAACTCTTTTCTTCCTTAAGATCTGTAAGGTACTTTTGGAAAATGAAATGATTACGGCTACATGGAAGAGCCGTGATATTGTTGACTGCCTTTATGGCAAGATACAAAAATTTACTTTTTTATAGATGAGGAAGTATAGGAAAATGACTCGTGTGTCAATGAGAAAGTATTTTTATAAAACATATAAAAAGCAGATGATAAACCTTGCACGGAGACATCGATGCTGTTCCATAAAAGAATCATCTTTGATGCATTCGTAAAAAGTCTCAAAATGTGTCATTTGTCGTCCTGAACTTGTTTCAGGATCTCACTTGTTTCAGCATCTAAACATTGCAATAAGTTAGAGACCCTGAATGATCCTGAA
>CAYVXX010000068.1:0-10694 GCA_964454305.1 uncultured Syntrophales bacterium
GATCGGAGTCGAGGACAAGCTTCACGGGAATGACAAAATTGTGTATATTTCGACTTTTTACGAGTGCATCAAAGGTAAGACATGAAAAAAAATGAGAAACTTCTTTTTCATGAACTGAAGAGAAGATTTATCGAAGCGGTGAGCAGAAATCGAGCTGAGGGGATACTCTTCTCCGGAGGACTGGATTCCGCACTTGTGGCAGCCCATTCAAAAAACTCTACGGCCGTTTCCGTCGGACTTGAGTCGTATGGTGAGGATCGATATTATGCCGGCGAGGTAGCGAGATTTCTCAAGCTTGACCATTACCACAAAACCGTGAAGATTGAAGAAGCCATTGCAGCGATTCCGGAAGTGATCACGATACTGAAAAGTTTTGACCCCGCTGTCCCAAACGATGTCACGGCCTATCTGGGGATCAAATATGCGAAAGATATGGGTATCGGCAGTATGATGACGGGTGACGGAAGTGATGAGATATTTGCGGGCTACGATTTTATGTTAGAAAAAAAGGATTTACAGGAATATCTGGACCGGATGCATTCCGACATGCGGTTCAGTTCCAACAAAATAGGGGAAACCCTGGGGGTCGATATAAAACAACCCTTTCTTGATAAAGAATTTATGGATTTCAGTCGTGGAATTGATCTTGATCTTAAGATCAGAAAAGAAAATGGGCAAACCTGGGGTAAGTGGATACTCCGGAAGGCTTTTGAAGGTGTATTGCCGGAAGAGATATTATGGCAGAAAAAAAGGCCTCTCGAATACGGGTCCGGCATGACGGAACTGAGAAAAGTTGTTGAATCGAGGGTGTCGGATGAAGAGTTTGAAGAGGGAAAGAAGAGGTTTCCAATAAAATTCTGGAACAGGGAACATTTCTATTATTACCGTATTTACCGTGAGGTGGTTGGGGGAATCCCCGTTCCCCAAAAAGAGGAAAAAATATGCGAGTGCTGCGGGGCCGGAATGAATCAGAGCGCTTTTCACTGCAAAGTCTGCGGAGATGTTACTGAATGGAAAGAGTAAAAAAAACAAAGGCTTTCGTTTCCTGGAGCGGGGGAAAGGATGCCGCCTTGTCTTATTACAGGGTGATGGAAAAGTTCCATGTTACTCATCTCTTAAACATGATAGCCGAAGATGGTAAAGTCTCCCGATCCCACGGTATAAGGACAGATATCCTGCGGATGCAGGCGGAGGCGATGGGCCTTCATATCGTTCAGCCAAAAAGCTCATGGGAAACTTACGAAGAAGAATTTAAAAAGGCCCTTGCCGGCTTGAAAGATAAAGGGGTTAAGGCAGGTATATTCGGAGATATCGACCTCGAAGAGCACAGGGAATGGGTGGAAAGGGTCAGTAAAGAATCGGGGATGGAGGCCGTCCTGCCCCTGTGGGGGGAAAAGAAGAGGAAAGACCTGATAGAAGAGTTGATAGAAGCCGGGTTTGAAACCATTGTTGTGGCGACCAAAAAAGATTTGTTGGGGCTTGAGTGGCTGGGGCGCAGAATTGATCGTGATTTCATCAGGGATATTTCAAAAGTTGAGAGAGTCGATATGTCTGGAGAGGGCGGTGAATATCATACGTTAGTAATATCGGGTCCCATATTCAAAAAAAGAATAAAAATCTTGAAGTCTGAAAAGGTGACCAGGGATCAGCACTGCTTTCTTGATATATTGGAATGTGAACTACAATGACGCCAGTATCTTTTATCGGAGCATATATAGTAGACATCGTCGTCGGCGATCCCCGCTGGCTGCCGCATCCCGTGGTGATGATGGGGAAGCTCATAAGATTTTTGGAAAACAGGATTTGCCGTTTCTCACTTGCTGATGGAAATAATTCCTCTATTCCCCCCCTTACTAAAGGGGGGTTAGGGGGGATTTTACCTTTACTAAAGGGGGACAAGGGGGGATTCATAGATAAAAAGAAGGGCGGGATTATCCTGTGGTTTGCAGTTGTCATTTCTGCCTATTGTGTCACGCTGGCGATAGTGGAAGGGAGTTTCTTTATAAACTTTCTGTTCGGTATGATTATATCGGTTCTGATCGCCTCTCTTACACTGGCAACACGTTCTCTTTACGATGAAAGTAAAACTGTTATAGATTCCTTAAACCGTGGAAATATAGAAGAGGCACGAAAGAACCTCTCCATGATTGTGGGAAGAGATACGGAAAACCTCGATGAGAAAGAGATTCTTCGGGCTGTTATTGAAACGGTGTCGGAAAACCTCTCCGATGGTATCGTGGCGCCTCTATTTTACCTGGCCATTGGCGGCCCCCCCCTTGCCATGACCTATAAGGCGGTCAACACCCTCGACTCGATGGTTGGATATAAGAACGAACGATACAGGGATATCGGCTGGTTTTCCGCCAAAATGGACGATATATTCAACTGGATACCGGCACGACTTACCGGTGCTCTTATCGTCATCGCCTCATTTATCCTGAGGTACAACTGGAGGGATTCCTGGAAAATCATGATAAGGGATGGCCGCAAGCACTCGAGTCCGAACAGCGGCATACCGGAAGCCGCTGTGGCCGGTTCCCTTTCGATCCAGCTTGGCGGTAAAATTCAATATTTTGGAGAAGTTGCCGACAAACCCACGATTGGCGACAAGATAAAAGAGACGGATAAAGAGGATGTAAAGAAGGCATGGATTATCATGTTTGCCTCATCTTTCTTGATGGCCGTTGCCTGTATAACTGTTCTATGGATGGTATGATTATGAAAAGAGACCACGGCGGTAATGTCAATGAAATGTCCAGAATATACGGAATCGACGAAGATGCGATTATCGATTTCAGTGCCAATATTAACCCGCTCGGTTATCCTCCCGGCTTGCGGGAATCGGTAACAGAAGAATTTGATTCCATTTTAAATTATCCCGACATTGATTCATTCGATCTTGTTTCGGGATTGTCGAAATACCACGGTATAGGTCAGGATTCTATCATTGTGGGGAATGGCTCGACCGAATTTATCTACTGGATGCCGGTTGTATTTAAACCTGAAAAGGCCCTGATTGTCACACCTGCCTTCAGTGAATATGAAAAGGGGCTCAGGGTGGCCGGTACAGACGTTTCGTATTTTCAGACAGAGGATAAAAGTAAATTTTTAGTCGATATTGATCGCCTTTGCGAACGTTTGAGGGAAGGGTTTGATATCCTGTATTTCTGTAACCCGGCAAATCCAACCGGCGTTTTGACTCCAAAGGATGAGTTGTACAGGGTTATAGCGTGTGCCGGTGAAACCGGGGCGCTTGTGGTGATTGACGAGGCCTTTATAGATTTTATAGAGGAGGAATCTCTTAAAGAAGAAATTTTCAGGTTTTCCAATCTGATAGTGTTGAGATCTATGACAAAATTTTTCGGAATCCCAGGCCTTAGAGTGGGTTATGTAATGGCTTCCGCACCATGTGTCAAAAAAATAAGGGAAGATAAACCGCCCTGGACGGTCAACTCGCTGGTGCAAAAAGCAGTCGTCAAAGCCCTTGTTGATGCGGACTACATCAGGGATACAATACAATATGTAACAGATGAGAGAGAGTTTTTAATGGATGCTTTAAACAAAATCCCCGGCCTTAAGACTTGCAGGGGTGCGGCGAACTTTCTCCTCGTTTCTATGGACAGCCGGATCAGCGTAAACTCTACGGAACTCAGAGATCATCTCGCTCAACGTGGGATATTGATAAGAGATTGCAGTACCTTTCAGGGGATGGGGGATCGTTATTTCCGGGTCGCCGTGAAGAGACATGACCAGAATTTGATTCTCATTGAAAAACTGAAAGAAGCCATAAAATGATAAAGGAAAAACTTGATAAATTCTCTTTATACGATAGGATCGTTTAAAATGTTTTATTCTCCCCGGATAGGGGAATTCATCAATTTTAAAGATAAATAGGGAGATATGATGGCAAAGGAGTGTGGTATTGAGGAGAACAAGGCGAAATGCAACTGTAGTTATGAGCCCTGCAGTAAAAAAGGTATTTGTTGCGAGTGTATAAGATATCATTGGCGGATGGGTGAGTTAGCGGCCTGTTTTTTCCCCAATGATGTGGAAAAGACCTACGACCGCTCCATTGAAAAGTTTATTGAAACCTACCAGGCAAGAGGACGCTGGTGGTAAATGTTGGGAGCATGAAGATGAACACAAGAGAGAGGCTTGAGGAATTAGAAGAGAAAAACTTGGCCCCGTATGCGACAAAGAGTTCTCAGAGTATGGGCAGAACCCTTCACGGGGATGAACAGGATGATTACAGAGTCTGTTTCCAGAGGGATAGAGACAGGATACTCTATTCAAAGGCATTCAAGGATCTTCAGTACAAGACACAGGTATTCCTGATAAGCGAGGGCGATTTTTACAGGACCAGATTGACTCACACCCTTGAGGTTGCTCAACACGCAAGAACTCTGGCGAGGGCTTTCGGATTGAATGAAGACCTGTGCGAGGCAATATCTTACGCGCATGACCTCGGCCATACCCCGTTCGGCCACGCCGGTGAAGAAACACTCAATGAAATCATGAAGGATAACGGCGGTTTCGAGCACAACCTTCAAAGCTTAAGAGTTGTGGATATACTGGAAAAGAGGTACCGGGACTATGACGGCCTTAATCTCTGTTACGAAACAAGGGAAGGTATAGCACGCCACGAGTCGATTCATGATAATCCGGACATACCGGACGAATTCAAAAAGTTCCCGATGCCGTCACTGGAGGTACAGGTAGTCAACATTGCCGATCCATTAGCCTACTGCGCACATGATATTGAAGACGCGTTGAATGCAGGATATCTCTCTATGGGAGAAATTAAGAACCTGGGCAATCCTCTTGTTGACAGGGTTCTCGCGAAGTGCAGGGAAAGATACCGGGGGTTCGAAGACCTGGATACGACAAAACAGGCACGGCTTCTCGTTAGAACGCTGATAGAAAAAACAAATATTGCCGTCATAGAAAAAACCACGGAAAAATTGACAAATTATAAAATAAAGTCTGTCAATGATGCCCGTAAAATTGATGCCGCAATAGTTTCCGCACCGGCCAGGGATATGGAAGATTTCGAAGCACTGCAGCAGTTTCTCCTGGAGAATGTATACAGGAAACCGCAGGTGTGCATAATGAACGAGAAGGGGAGATTGATCATCCAGAGGATTTTTAAGCATCTGGATAAGAGGCCTGAAATGATGCCGAAGTCATTTAAAATCAGCTACGAATCGGCAGATGACAGGAGAGATAAATGCAGGGTTATTGCGGATTACATATCCGGAATGACCGACCGGTATGCGATGGATCTTTACCAGATGATGTTTGCCCCTTATGAGAAGGTGATGTTCGAATTCAGGGAATAAACTGTTATCGGCTGCCAAATGAAAAAGAAAGAAAAAGCAAAATATCCTGTTTCAATCCGTAACTGGTCGGAAGATGACCGGCCTCGTGAGAAATTGCTTAAATATGGGGAGCATACGTTAAGTAATGCGGAGCTTCTTGCAATTTTAATCAGAACAGGAACACCGGGAAGAAGTGCTGTTGACATCGGAAGAGAACTGCTTCACAAATACAAATCGCTCCGCGCCATGAGCGGCATCGATGCTTCTGAATTTAAAGAGATTCTTGGTCTGAAAGATGCGAAAATTGCACAAATCAAAGCCGCCGTCGAATTGGGCAGACGAATGTTAAGCGAAGAAAAGGCACTCGAGGGCTCGATTAAAAAATCATCTGATGTTGCGAATTTCCTGATGCCCCTCATGAGGGATTTGAAAAAGGAGCGTTTTATTCTGCTCCTCCTTGACAGACGGAATGCTATATCGGATATGATGGATATTGACTATGGGACAGTTGACAGGGCAAATCCCTATATTCGTGATATCTTGCAGAATGCGATTAAACATAACGCTCCTTCCATCATTGTCGCCCACAATCACCCCTCCGGTTCGGCAACTCCCAGTAAAGATGACAAAGCGTTTACAAAAAGCCTGATGATGGCAGCGAAGGCGACCGGCATCAGTTTCTTTGACCATATTATTATCGGAGACAACCGCTACTTCAGCTTCGCCGATGAAGGACTGATTGAGGAATATGAAATGAAGGCGATACGAGAATTGTAAAAGAAAAACAAGGGATCAACTGAATGAATAACATTGAGGCATTAGAAAAAAGGCTCTGGAGCAGCGCCGATAACCTGCGCGCCAACAGTCCATACGCGAGTAATGAGTATTTCCTGCCTGTAATGGGCATCATATTCCTCCGGCACGCCTACAGCCGCTACCTTGCTGTAAAAGACGGAATTAAGGCAAGTCTGCCGAAGCGCAGTGGTAAATCCCGTCCGCTGACCAGGGAAGATTTTTCACGTAAGGGCGCTATCTTCCTGCGACCCAAGGCGCAGTTCGAGTATCTCGTAAATTTGCCGGACAGCGAGGATCGTGCACAGGCTATCATTAATGCCATGGAATCTATAGAAGAGGACTATGAAACATTGCGCGGGATTCCGCCAAAGAGCGAATATCTGGAACTCGATAATGACGTGCTGGGGCAATTGTTGCGGACATTCGATGATCCCGCACTTAAAAAGGCTTCCGGGGATATCTTCGGCCGTATTTACGAATATTTCCTTACCCGGTTCGCGGATCAGAAGGCACACGATAACGGTGAGTTTTTCACTCCCGTGTCTCTTGTCCAGACGATTGTCAATGTCATTGAACCGGATCACGGGAAGGTTCTGGATCCCGCCTGCGGATCGGGCGGCATGTTCGTTCAGAGCGCACACTTTATTGAACGTATGCATGAAATCCCCCAGGAACGCGTCACCTTTTACGGGCAGGAAAAGAACCCTACAACTATTCGACTGGCAAAAATGAACCTTGCCGTCCATGGACTGGAAGGCAATATCCAGAAGGGCATCACGTACTACGAGGATCATCACGAGATGTTGGGCAAGGCCGATTTCGTAATGGCCAATCCCCCCTTCAATGTCGATGAAGTGGATGCCGGCAAAGTCAAAAATGATCCGCGCCTGCCCTTTGGACTGCCGGGGGTGAATAAGAAGAAGGCTGTTTCAAACGGGAACTATCTGTGGATTTCCTATTTTTACAGCTACCTGAGTGAGCAGGGACGATCGGGATTTGTCATGTCTTCGCAGGCCTCCAGCGCCGGTCGGGATGAAGCAAAAGTCCGGCGCAAGATTGTCGAGACCGGCCATGTGGACGTGATGATTGCCATCCGTTCCAATTTCTTTTATACCCGTTCGGTACCCTGTGAACTCTGGTTTTTTGATAAAAACAAACCGAAGGACAAACATGGCAAGGTGCTGATGCTCGATGCCCGCAATGTCTATCGTCAGGTTACCCGGAAAATATGTGACTTCAGCCCCGAACAGATGAAAAACCTCACAAGCATTGTCTGGCTCTATCGGGGACAGAGCGAACGTTTCCTGAATCTGGTGGCTGAATATATGGACACGGCTGTTCGTGAAGCCGGGGAAGCTTTCAAACCGTTGGAGGGTTTCAAAAAGGGAATTGGCACTTTGATGAACGTGATGGAGCCGTTCCTGAGTTCGCTGTCGGAAGATGACACGCACGGCGAAACACTGGCCGAGCTTAAAGAATCTCAAGAGGTGTTTGGTAAAGATATAGAGGCATTTCAGAATGACGTTACGTCGGCAAACACCGCCTGGACTTCCGCGGGCAGGGACAACAAGGGGCTGCACCGGTACTCGGAAATTATTGCGCCGGTTGCCGAAAGAAGCCGCGAATTGGGCAGGCAGACAGACCAGATATACAGGCTCGCGCTTCGCCTCATTGAACTGTGTGAGAAGAAGCTGAACGCCCGTGAAAATGATTTCTGGGCGAAAAAAGAGATCAATCAGTCGAAAAGGCCTCTTGATGAAAAACGAAAGGCCTGTGTGGAACAGTTAAGACAAGCGCGATATTTCTACAGGCAGGCCCGCTGGCTTCAGGAGCGCTTTCCTGAGGCGGAACTGCGTGATGTTGAGGGGCTTGTCAAACTGGTCGGCATAGATGAAATCGAAAAGAACGACTGGAGTCTCACCCCGGGCCGCTATGTGGGTGTGGCGCCGGAAAAGGTGGATGAGGACTTCGACTTCGAGGAAACCATGCGCGCGATACACGCCGAGATTAATGAACTGAATGCGGAAGCGGTGGAACTGGCGGAGCGGATTGCCGGAAATTTTGAGGAGTTGGGGGTATGACCAAACTTTCGAAGCGATTGCCTGACGATTACGAGAAACTCCAACCACTGGTTGGAGAAATTAGCTGGAGTAAGAATCTGGTTATTGTGGCGCGCTGCAAAGACCCTCTGGAGCGTGAATTTTACCTCGCATATCATGACCTGCCAAAAGTGCAACTTCTAGTTGCACAAATCGGTAGGAGCCACAATTTGAACATTTTCCAACGCTGCATTCGAAAGCTGGAAGACCTCACTGCTGAGACGATCATGTTGGCGGGGACTATTAAGAAGAACTTTGAGGAGATGGGGGTATGAGTACCCGTGCCAAGATTCCTCTAAGTGACTTCATCACGCTGCAGCGTGGTTTTGACTTGCCAACGGCACGCCGCAAGGAGGGAAATGTCCCTGTCATCGCATCAACGGGTATTGCTGGCTACCACAACGAGGCGAAGGTCAAAGGCCCGGGAGTTGTCATTGGGCGATCCGGCAGCATTGGTGGCGGTCAATACGCCGCTAATGACTTCTGGCCACTCAACACAACTCTGTGGGTGAAGGACTTCAAGGGCAACAACCCGAGATTCACCTATTACCTTCTCAAGGGGATTGATTTCACTAGGTTCAATGCAGGTGCAGGTGTCCCCACGCTCAATAGAAATCACATAGATAATCTATGTGTGTCGAATTTTATTCCTGCAGAACAAGCTCGCATTGCCTCCATCCTCTCCGCCTACGACGACCTGATTGAAAATAACCGCCGCCGGATTCAGCTTCTGGAGGAGTCGGCGCGGCTGCTTTACAGGGAGTGGTTCGTCCACCTCCGCTTCCCCGGCCACGAGGATGTAAAAATCATCGACGGCGTCCCGGAGGGGTGGGGGGAAAGCACACTCGGAGATAATATTGTTCTAAATTATGGAAAAGCTTTGAAGGCAGATGATCGAATCGAAGGAAAATACCCGGTTTATGGTTCAAGCGGATTTGTAGGAACTCATAAAAAGCTGCTTGTAAAAGGTCCTGGAATTATTGTTGGACGAAAAGGAAATGTGGGCAGTGTTTTTTGGTCATCTAAGGACTTCCATCCAATAGACACAGTTTATTATATTGATACGGAATCAAGTGACTATTATTTGTATAATGCGCTACATTACATGCAATTTGTCAGCAGTGATGCCGCTGTTCCTGGACTAAATAGAAATTATGCTTATAGCCGACCTTACTTATTGCCCCCGGAGACTATAAGATCGCATTTCGAAAATACAGTTACCCCAATTTACGGACAAATTTTTAAACTCAACGATTACAACGAAAAACTTAAACAGGCCCGCGACCTCCTCCTCCCGCGCCTGATGAACTGGGAGGTAGCTGTATGAACAAACAGACCCTCTCCAACCTCATTGTTCTCGGCGAAGGCTTCACCACCGAGTTCAAACGTACGAGTATTTCTAATCTTGGGCGGGAGATATGCGCCTTTGCCAATGCAACGGGTGGTATCATCCTGATCGGGGTGAGTGATGATGGGGAGATTGTCGGGGTTGGCAAGCACAATAAACTTAAGTCTCAGGTTCAGTCCATCGCTCGTTCTGCCGAACCACCTATTGCGGTTGATGTGGAGAGCATTGGCGATGTACTTTGCATCACTGTGCCTGAACAACACAGTAAACCCTATTCTTTTAGTGGCAAGTTTTTTATTCGCGAAGGGGCGACCTCGCAGCAGATGGGGCGCACTGATATCCGTGAGTTTTTCTTCAAGGAAGGGTTGATTCATTTTGACGAAACACCCTGTACCAATTATGACCTGAAACGTGACCTGACTCCGGAGATATGGAGCCGTTTTGTTCAGCATGCCCGTCTTCCTGAAGGGCTGGACCCACATTCTGTATTAGATAACCTGCATTTGACCAAAGACGGCAAGATGACACATGCCGGCGCCTGGTTGCTGTGTGATGACATTACCAGCTACACTTTGCAGGCGCATGTAACATGTGCAATATTCAGGGGAAAGACCAAAACATACATCCTCGACCGCAAGGATTTTTCAAGCGACCTCTACACCATCTATGAGGAGGTGATGGGCTATTTGCAGGCAAAATTGAACACTGCGCTTATCCCTCATGCAAGAGGTCGGGACGAACGGCTGGAATTGCCGGAGGATGCCCTTCGGGAAGCTCTGGTCAATGCCATTGCGCACCGTGATTATCGCTCAACCGCCAATGTGCAAGTGCATATCTTCCATGACCGTCTTGAGATCGTGACGCCTGGCGGCCTGCCAGCCGGAATGCGCGAGGAGGATTTGGGGATAAAGAGTGTACCACGCAATCCATTACTTTTTGGGATATTCTATCGCATGGGGATGGTGGAACGGGTAGGCAGTGGCATCAAACGAATCCGTGAGATGTGTCGCGATTATGGGATGGCTGAGCCAGTGATCGACGTTTCGAAGAACTGGGTGACAACAACGTTCAAGCGGCCAATCGAAGAAGTCATAGGTGAAATCGAACCGCAGCCAGAGTCGCAGCCAGAGTCGC
>CAYVXX010000069.1:0-10660 GCA_964454305.1 uncultured Syntrophales bacterium
TCCACACCTCCGTTTCCATGCCGATGCTGTCACAAAGCAAACTGGTCGGTGTGCTCAATGTCAACATCACAAAGAGCCACCGCAAATTAACGTTAGGACAGTTGAAGGCGCTGAACATTCTGGTGAGCATCATCTCTCCCATCCTGGAAAACACGGCGTTGTATATCCAGATCCGTAAAGCTGAGGAGAAGTACCGTTCCATCTTCGAAAACGCAATCGAGGGAATCTACCAGCGATCGCCGGACGGACGGCTCATCTCCGCCAATCCCTCTTTCGCCCACGTCTTCGGCTATAACTCCCCCGAAGACCTCATGGCGAACGTCACCGATTTTGTCCGTCAGGTCTATGTCGATCCCGACCGTGACGCCGAATTCTCCCGCCTGATCGATACAGAGGGGGAGGTCCGAAACTTTGAATACCAGGCGCGCCGCAAAGACGGCTCTCAGGTATGGATCTCGGTCAACGGGCACGCCGTTCGGGATGAAAAAGGCGTTTTGCTCTATTATGAAGAGACGAGCGAAGACATCACCGAGCGTAAGCTTTCCGAATCACGGCTGAAACTGTCCAAGGAGATCCTCGAGACGCTGAACCGGCAGAACGATGTTCAGAAACTGGTCAACGATATCCTTCACCTGTTGAAAGAAAGCACTGACTTCGAAGCCGTCGGGATCCGCCTCAAGGAGGGCGAAGATTACCCCTACTACGTGACCAAGGGTTTTCCCGACCATTTCCTGGAAACCGAGAATTACCTTTGCGCGCGCGATGCCGCCGGTGAAATTATTAGGGATTCTCAGGGAAATACATGTCTCGAAGGCAAGTGCGGTAACGTCCTGTGCGGCCGGACCGATCCTTCCCTGCCCTTTTTCACGGAAGGCGGCAGCTTCTGGACGAACAGCACGACGAAACATCTTGCCGAGACATCCGGAGAAGAGAATCAGGGCTGCATCAGAAACCGCTGCAACGCAGAGGGATACAAGTCCCTGGCGCTGATTCCGCTGCGATCGGGCAGTGAAATCATCGGTCTTTTGCAGTTGTGCGATTCGCGAAAGGATCTCTTTACGCCTGAACGTATCCGTTTTTTCGAGGGTATCGGCGCCAGCATCGGCATCGCGGTCACCCGGAGACGCTCCGTGGAGGTGCTGAGAGAGTCCGAGGAGCGCTACGCCACCCTCTTTCAGGGCGCGGCGGAAGGGATACTCATTGCTGACCTGGAGACGAAGAGGTTCATCTACGCCAACCCCTCCATCTGCCGAATGCTTGGTTACTCCGAGGAGGAGATGAAGCACCTCGGCGTCCAGGACATCCACCCGGCGGAGTCCCGAGAGCACGTGCTCGACAATTTTGATGGCCAGGCCCGCGGCGAGAAGGTCCTCTCGGTGCTCCCTTGTCAGCGAAAGGACGGCTCCGTTATCTACGCCAACATCAGCGCCAGCAGCATGGTCATCAACAAAAATCTCTGCAACGTCGGCTTCTTCTCCGACATCACCGAACGCAAACAGGCGGAGGAAGGGTTTCTCCGGGAGCGCAGTATGGTCGATCGCATTATGAAAACCAGTCCGTCGGGCATTATTGTAGTCAACCGAGACGCCCGGATCATCTTCGCCAATAAACGGGCCGAGGAAATACATGGTCTGGCCGCGGATGAAATGACCAAACTCGTTTATAACTCACCCGAGTGGCTGATCACGGACTTCGACGGAAATCCTTTCCCCATTGAGAAGCACCCTTTTGCAATGGTGATCTCCTCCGGTAGCCCCGTCTATGGGATACGGCATACCATCACTCCCCCCGACGGGCAACGCGTGTATCTTTCCGTCAACGGCGCCCCGATCTATGACGAAAAGAGCAATATCAACGAGGTAGTGTTCACCATCGACGACGTCACGGAACAGCGCCGCGGCGAAGAAAAAATCAGCGAGACAATTGAACAACTGCGGAAGAGCATTGACGATACGATCCGGGCGATGGCTATGATTGTTGAAGCAAGAGATCCGTATACCGCCGGTCACCAGGAAAAGGTCGCCAGGATAGCCGTGGCCATCGCGCAGGACATGAACCTCCCTGAAGAGCAGATCAACGGCATCCGGATGGCCGGCATGATCCACGATATAGGAAAGATGACCATCCCGGCGGACATTCTTAGTAAGCCATCCACACTGAGTCGTATAGAATTCGAACTGATAAAATCTCATCCCGAAGCCGGTTATAAAATTCTGAAAACGATAACGTTTCCTTACCCTGTCGCAAAGATCGCATACCAGCACCACGAAAGAATCGACGGCTCCGGATATCCGCAGGGGCTGAAAGGGAACGAGATTCTCATCGAGGCGCGGGTTCTCGCCGTGGCCGACGTCGTGGAAGCCATGGCATCGCACCGCCCCTATCGTCCCGCTTTAGGGATTGATGCTGCGCTGAAAGAAATAGAGGAGAATAGAGGGGTCTTATACGACAATACGGTTGTAGATGCCTGCCTGATATTATTTCGAGAAAAGGGTTTTCTAATTACGTAATTTATTGATATCAATACCATAGAGGAATCTGGTTTCAAATGATAAGCGGGCCTCACATGAAGTTCGCAAGCAGCAATTAGCAATAAAACAATAAGTTGCCGGAATATTGGCAAGTTATACAATTACCTTGATGAGATTCAAAATCCCCCGGGCATTACGCTCATCTCGGTTCGAACCCGAGCTCCGGCACCAGTAAAATAAGGGGGTCAGGCATTATGAACTGAACAGCGAGCGCGTTCCCCGCTGCTTGCGGCGGGGTTAGCGAGCGAATAAAAACAACAATCTTCCTTAACAGTCGGAGATTCTCCGCAACTTGTTGCGGGGAGATTCACTATCCTCTCTTTTTATGCCCTATTTGTGACTTGTACCCAAAGCCGTGCTATCCTATTAACAAACTAAAAACTGAACTTGCATTTGATCTCAATGTGTAGAAGAATAGATGACAACGTCAACTGAAAGGGGGCCCGGATTCATGATTTTCAATGAAGAATTTGAAACGCTGCCAAGAGAAGCATTAGAAGCCTTGCAATTAAAGAGACTACAACAGGTAATTGAACGTGTTTACCATACTGTAGGTTTCTACAGAAAAGCTTTTGACGAAGCTGGGATTATCCCGGATGACATAAAAACCCTGGACGATCTCCATCGGGTTCCATTTACTACAAAGGAAGACCTGCGAGATAATTATCCGTTCGGCCTCTTTGCGGTACCAATGAGCAATATCGTAAGGTTACATGCATCATCGGGTATTACTGGCAGGGCTACTGTTGTCGGATATACAAAGAGAGATATTGAGACCTGGTCAAAGCTCATGGCCAGATCCTTTGTTGCTGCAGGTTTGACTAAGAACGATATTGTACATAATGCTTACGGATATGGACTTTTCACCGGCGGGCTTGGAATACATTATGGCGCGGAGATGCTTGGGGCAAGCGTGATTCCTATTTCAGGTGGTAATACAAAAAGACAGATTATGATATTACAGGATTTTGGTCCCACGGTCATATGCTGTACGCCCTCTTATGCCCTCTTTCTTGCGGAACAGGGTAAAGAAATGGGAATAGATATGAGGTCATTGAAGTTGCGTGTCGGGGTTCTTGGTGCCGAACCGTGGAGTGAAAAAATGAGGCAGGAAATAGAAGACAAGTTAAATATTACAGCGCTTGATATTTATGGACTTTCCGAGATTATGGGTCCGGGGGTGGCTATGGAATGCAGAGAGGGCCATAAAGGTCTCCATATATTTGAAGATCATTTCATAGTAGAAACTATTAATCCAGTTACAGGAGAAGTTCTGCCGTCCGGTGAGGAGGGAGAGCTGGTGTTTACCACTATAACAAAGGAGGCATTTCCCTTAATCCGCTATAGAACCAGAGATATATCAAAGCTGATAATGGAACCCTGCAGGTGTGGCAGAACATATGTGAGGATGGACCGTGTGACCGGCAGGAGTGATGACATGCTCATTATACGGGGTGTCAATATATTCCCGTCCCAGATAGAAAATGTTCTTGTTGGCATAGAGGGCCTTGAACCCCACTATCAGCTCTTAGTGTACAGAGAAGATTCACTTGATGTCCTTGAGATACACGTAGAGGTGAGTGAAGAGGTTCTTTCCGATTCAGACGAGGTAAGGGTGCTTCAAAAGATTGAACGGCGTATTTCAAGAGACATAAAAGACTACCTGGGCGTGTCGGCAAGGATAAAACTGGTGGAACCAAAAACCCTGCAGCGCTTTGAGGGTAAGGCCAGTCGCGTAATAGACAAAAGAAATATTTAAAGTTCTCTTTAGTAAGGAGGCAGTCATATGAAGGTGGAACAGATATCCATATTTCTGGAGAACAGGCCCGGGGGTCTTGAAAGAGCAACAAGGGTATTAAGGGATGCTGACATAAACATCAGAACATTGTTTCTTGCTGATACAACGGACTTTGGCATTCTTAGACTTATTGTTAATGATGTGGCTACCGCAAAGAAAGTACTAAAAGAAAATGGCTTTTCTGTTGGCCGCACAACTGTGGTAGCGGTAGAGGTGCCCGACCGTCCGGGTGGCTTGCACGGTATCCTTGAGGTACTCTCAAAAAGTGGCATAACGGTAGAATATATGTATGCATTTGTGGAAAGAAGCGGACAGAATGCGGTTATGATTTTCAGGTTCGATTCTACCGATGCAGCAATTGAAGTTCTATTGAAAAACGGTGTTACGGTGTTGCCGGGCGAAAAGGTTTATAGTCTTTAATCCTCGGTCAGCTTGAGAAGATCGATTAAAAAAAGATTTTCTTGAACTTCTAAAAAAAAGGATATATAGGTTCGCTGAGTTTCATGTAGGCAAATAAAAAAGGAGGTCTTGAATTAATGGCCACAATGTTAAAGGATACACTAAAAACGATAGAAAAATACAAAAACTCCAGCCCCCATTATGAGGAACTACTGGATATACTGGAAGAGATATTGATCCTGCGGGAAGAATATCGACACAACATGAACGAGAGTATCTTCCCAATAGATAAAAAGCTTATAGAAAAAAAACTTTCCGGTGGATTGACACTGGTTGATTTTTCGGGTGGAAAGTTTAATTTAGCCGAACCTAAAAAATACTTCCTGGCACTCCTGAAAATAGCGGAAAAGCAAACCCCCGACGAAACCAGAGAATTCGCCCAAAAAGTTAAAAATGGTACCACTGATTATGAAAATTTGATTCGCGATTCTTTTGCAATCTCCAATGATGAAGAGATCTCAAAAGAACTGGATGATGAATCCCTTGATTTAGTAGAATTGTTTCTGGAAGAAAGCCTGAGGCCTGCTCTTGAAATCCTTGCAGAAAAGTACGGTAAAATCATCGGGGAATCGGAATGGTCTGAGGGGTACTGTCCCATATGCGGCAAGGAACCCAAGATAGGAACATTAAGAGGAGAAGGGGGCCAAAGATTCCTTTTCTGCAACCAGTGCGGACTCGAATGGAACTACATGCGCATTAAATGCCCATTCTGCGGTAACGAAGAACAGCAAACGTTAGCCTACTTTACCGTTGAAGATGATGAGAAATATCGAGTCGATGTATGTAATGTTTGTAAAAGGTACATCAAAACAGTGGACTTTAGAAACATAAAAGAAGAACCCAACCTTGACGTTGAAACCATCGCTACATTACACCTTGATATGTTGGCCAATGAAGAAGGTTATATGTAACTTTTAAGCATTCAGCTATCAGTCATCAGTGTCCGGTCAAAATAAAGGGTTATGCAAAGAACTGTTTTTATCTTGCTGATGGCTGACAGCCGACAACTAACTGCTTGCCAATGAATGATAATGACATTGTTAAGGTAGTCAATGTCCTGAAAAAAGAGTTGGAAATCTTTGAACCTCCTATTGTATCATCACTGGCAGTGGAAACTCGCAGTCCCTTTCAAATCCTCATTTCAACACTGCTGAGTCTGAGGACGAAGGATGAAATAACAGCAGTTGCCTGTAAAAATCTTTTCGCCCTGGCTGTCACTCCGGAGAAAATGCTGAAAATCTCCCAGGAAAAAATTATCAGAGCAATTTACCCTGTCGGTTTTTACAGAAACAAGGCTAAGACCATACTCTATATCTGTCGGGAGTTGATTGACAAATATGAATCGAAAGTTCCTGATACCGCTGAAAAGTTGCTTGCCCTGAATGGGGTGGGAAGGAAAACCGCCAACCTTGTAGCAGCTCTTGGATATAACAGAAAAGAGATATGCGTGGACACACATGTTCACAGGATTTCAAACCGCCTCGGTTACGTCAAAACAGGAACACCTGAAAAAACCGAATATGCACTCAAAGAAAAACTCCCGCAAAAATACTGGTCCATTTATAATGCCCTCATGGTGACCTTTGGCAAAAATATCTGTCGCCCCGTATCTCCATTCTGCAGCAAGTGTCCTGTCTCAATGCAATGTGACAGGGTGGGCATAGTCAAAAGCCGATAGAGATGAATTAATGCAGATAGCTAATATATATATAGCCTTTGTTGTCTTGATAGTTTCTTTCACTGTTCTGGCCAAGACAGCGGACTGGCTCGTGGAAGGGGCCGTCGGCCTGTCCTGTATACTGCGTTTGCCTAAAATCCTTATCGGGATAATTGTTGTCGGAGTCGCCACGACCGCACCTGAATTGATGGTATCGACAATCTCTGCATTTCTTGGAAAACCGGAAATCGCACTGGGGAATGCCATAGGATCGGTTATTTGTGATGATGGTCTTGCACTATCACTGGCTGTACTCATTTCACTAAGCCCAATACTGATAACAAGAAATATTTTCAAAATTACTGCGATCTTTCTCATTGTTGTTGATATTGTTGCCTACGCCCTGTGCTGGGATGGAACACTCAACCGAGGGGAAGGGCTGTTATTAGTGGGCATGTTTGCCGTCTATGCCATTGTCATGATTTTCATCAACGGACATAAAAAAGAAGCTGTCTTACGCAAGAAAGATGTAGCAAATTCAAAAATATTTCTCATGTTTTGCTTTGGTTTGATTGGCATATTTGTGGCGAGTCGTTTTATTGTTTCATCGGCGGTTTTTATTGCCAATTACTTTAATGTTTCAGAGGCGGTTATAGCTCTTGGAATGGTTGCATTTGGTACCTCGATTCCGGAACTTGCAACATGCATTGCCGCAGCTCGCAAGGGTGAGGGAGGGATTGCGGTAGGTAACATTCTTGGAGCGGACATATTGAACGTTTGCTGGGTTGCAGGTGTCTCGGCAATTGTTAATCCACTTACAGTGGGAACAAAAATGACTCACTTCATGTTTCCGGCCATGCTGGTTATAGTGTTTGTTATGCTCGGATTGATGAAAATTAATTACAGGTTGGAAAGGTGGAAGGGAGGCGTACTCTTCGTCATGTATATATTATTCTTATTATCAATGATTATATTCTTCCCGCCACAGACGGTGTGAGTTGTAATATGGGGAGATGGTTGGTTGTGCAAAACTCCGGAATAGTGCATGGTTACCGTAAATACATAAGTATTGTAATTTCTTGCACATCATTTATCATTTTTACAGTTGTTTTACCTCTCTATGCCGATATCTTTATTTATACCGACAAGGCGGGATGTGTTCATCTTACTAACATACCAACATCATCTAAATATCGACTATATCTAAAGGAAAGACCAGTAAAACCTTCAAGGTCATATTCGACAGACAGGTTTGATAATTATATAAAAGAAGCGTCAAAGAGGTATAGAGTTGCCTTTCCGTTGCTGAAAGCTATGGTGAAAGTTGAGTCGGATTTTAACCCACTTGCTGTTTCAAAAATGGGAGCGAGGGGACTTATGCAGATAATGCCCCAGAATTTCAAGACCCTTCGAATTAAGGATCCCTTTAATCCCCGGGAAAATATTATGGGGGGTGCATGCTATTTTAAACAGTTATTGAATCGTTTTGATGGCAAAATTAAGCTGGCACTGGCAGCTTATCATGCTGGCCCGAATAATGTTGACCGCTATAAAAGGATCCCTCCTTTTAAGGAAACAGAAGATTATGTAAGAAGGGTTATGAAATATTATTACGCTGCAACTACTCAGGTACCCCTTACCCATTAAACGACAGTATTGTTATAGTGTACGCAAGTCGGACTGCTTGCTTAATAAAGGTTATCATGTCACTGTAGTGGGAAAGGATTCATTGCAGGGATGCAGTTCACGGTGGGAAGTTCCTTGGGAGATCCATCCTTTTCCAACTAACTTTCCGAGATGTTCAATATCGGTTTGTCATATACGATTTTTTAACTCCATATATTTAACCTCTTGTTTTATCTAAAATTATTTAAGTTGAAAACCCCTTTTTGTTATCTCTTGATCCTGAGCCAGTCCGCTCTTATCGCTATATTGAAATCGTTTACAGGTGCAGGGGGTTTTGCATAAAGTTTCGCCATCTCCTGAGCCAGTCTGCTCTTATCGCCGTTTGCCTTTAAGTCCTCCAGAGCTGTCCTGATAGCCAGCTCCACAATAAGAGCCTTGGGGACCTCACTCCTGTTATTCTTTGCCAGTTTCCTGAGCCTGTCCCAGGCCTCTTCCAAATCATTCATAGCAGGATAAGATAGATAAAAAGCGACCTTTTTAATATCTTCCGGCATTATGGTTTTACCCGACTTTCTGGTAGGCTTACTCAGTGTTTTACCATTATCCTTTACTCTTTTCTTTGCCTTAGGCTTATCTCCCAAGACAGCTGCCAAAATATCTGGAGTTTTTTTTCTACTTGTCATGCCATATCCTCTCCGTAAGCTTTTTATAGTCCTCTGCCCCCGTAGAATTAGGAGCATACTCATATATTGTCTGTCCGTAGCCAGGAGCCTCTGAGAGTCTCACATTGTATCGTATTGGAGAGCAGAGCTGTTTTTTATAGTAGGTCTGGAGCTGTCTAAGTATCTCTGATGACTTTCTGACTCTGCCATCCATAAAAGTAGGCAGGATATACCTGAGCATGAGCTTTTTATTGTATTTCTGTATCTCTGCCATGTTTTCAATAAAGCTCAGGAGTCCTTTGAGCGTTAGGAGCTCCAAAGAGACTGGGACCAGTACCTCCTGCGCGTAAAACAAGACATTGACAGTCAAAGAATCCCATCCAGGAGCGGTATCAAGAATGATATAGTCGTATTTCCCGTCCAGGGAGTAAAGGGCCTCCTTAAGAGCGTTTTCTCCTCCATAGTCCTTTCTGGATATCATTCTCTTTACACCGGCCAAGGTTCTGCCTCCAGCCATGAGCCATAAATTATCCCTGGCTTGGACCATGGCCTCCATCGGCTTGAGTTCTCCTGACACCACTTCTGCCAGTCCTGCCTCTGGAGAGAGGCCCAACATGGTGCCAGCCTGATCTTGAGTGTCGGTCTCTATGAGGATCACCCTTGAGCCGGTCATGGCCAGACCTGCGGATAGATTGACGGCTGTAGTCGTTTTTCCTACACCACCTTTACTTATACATACTGCTATTTTTCTCATCTATTACTCCATGACGATAGTATCCTGTGAGATTGGGTGTGGGAAATACCAGCATATTTCAAGCTTTCATTACGCAAGCTTGATTCCACAAATCCTGTAACTTAGTTTCATATTTTTATAATTGCATAATGTTTCATTTCTTTCAAGGTATGTGTGTGTGGCTTTAATGCTTATCGTTAAATTTTTCCCGCTTGACATGCAGGGTCTGTTTCCTTATACTTTTTGAAAATGTAGGTACCTTTAGTTGTTTTGTCCTCATTTGTTACCGGCAATTTTTTGGGAGGATGGTTAAAGTAGAAAGATAATGAGTAGCAACATTGAGTATAAGAAAAACGCCCCCAGTTTTATTTATGAAATATTATATGGAAAACCCAAGTATATTCGAGGGAGGACAGCCGAACACCGGCAGAAAATCTGGAATGGATATTCTGTTGATGAGAATATTCCAACCAGGGCTTTAGATGAATTGAACAGGATAAAGGAAATTGAACTGCGGTCATCCTGTGAAGGCTCTGGACCGGAGAAGACTACTTATTTAATTTTCAGATTTAGGGACCAGCTAAATCCGGAAGAAATCAAAATATTTGTGCAAGGTATGAACGCAATTGAAGATATAAAATGTGGTACTGATATCGGGAATATGGGTTTTTACAGAGTTGGAGTAACAACACCTTTATGGTATGAAAAGGATAAGGAACATTTTGTCAAATGGTGGTTAGAGTTACCTACTAAAATACAAATTGTATTGGCAACTACTAAGGTTTTGGCATCTGAGCTTGCAGATTTTTCTTGACTGGTTCCGAGAAGCCTGGATGATGATTTTCATCCTAAGTCTGAGCGCCTCTGAATATCGCACATCGAGTAACGATCACGAAAATTCACATGAAAAAACGCAAAACACTCTAAAAAATTGTTCCCCGCTTTCATGAATATAGATCGAGTCGTTAGTATTGAATGCACTTTCATTTTTTAATAAGGATTGTTTATGAATCAATCCATCCACTTATTAAATTTGATCAGCAAAGAAAAACTGGATGAGATCCTGCGTGTTTTCACTGAAGTAACTGATATTGCATCCATTATTTCCGATGCAGATGGCAGGCCCATCACAGAACCACATAATTTCAAAAACCTTTGCCAGAATTATTGCCGGTCTACAGAAAAAGGAAGGCA
>CAYVXX010000070.1:0-10621 GCA_964454305.1 uncultured Syntrophales bacterium
CACTTTCTTTACCTTGGGCTTTTTCCTTCTCAGTTTCATAGTCTTTCAACTCTCTTATTTGAGGCGCTTAATAACAATAAATGTGAACCCGTCCCCGATATATTCGCTGCATACTTAATCAACAGGTCTATGTCTTTATCTTTTGACGCCATGTAGGTATTAAATACATCCACGATGGGACGCAGTCCATCACCCAAAGCAGGATCCATTCAACATACCCAATAGCGTGCGTGTGGATATCAGATACATTTATCTTTACCTGCCCCCGCCAGACGGACCGCATTCCGACTATGGAATCAGGAGAAACAGTGCGCAGCAAGAACCCGGTGCCCTTGATCACAGGCTTTCGATTGCGCGGCTTGAGGGTCGTCATGACAACGATGGTTCGAAAAATCTGTTCAGTCAATTCCCAGTATTCCGCGGCACTCCAGCCACCGATATAACATGGAGAAAAAAGCTGATCGGCAACGATCCATGGATCTTCAAGCGCGATATCGGCAGAGCGTGCTTCGATTAGTATGAAGACGTACAAACCTCTTTGAACTCGCGAGACCCATCCCTGGTTTGCCCACCGGGACAGCATCTTTGCCGCTCTGTCAGGAGCCAGTTGAAGAATATCCGCTACCTGCCGGACCGAAACGGTACCTTTCGTCTCCCGCATGAACTTGGCAAGACCGGTTCTCGACTCTTTTCCTAATCCTGAAATTGTTTCCATGTTATATCAGGAGTGTAGCAATTCACGTACTGAGTGAACTATGGCACATGTAATATACTTTTGGAAGGGCATTTTCTGATATTTATTGCTTTTGATACACCGCAAACACTCACTTAACGGCTGTCGGATCACTTAAGATTAATTTTATATCTTTATAGTTTGCACTGAATATTTGCTTCTTAATGTTCCCCCATATCTGTCTTCCCTATGTCATTCCCGCAATCCTCTTTGTCATTCCCGTGAAAACGGGAATCCGAATAATTCGCCAGCTCTGTTGCGGGGTTGACATCCAGAACATCTTGATCAGATTTTCGGAAACATCGTTTGCAGGTTTTCACAAATTTTCAAAAGATGCTTTCTAAACAAAAACAGGTTAGCTCCCTTTCTTTATCCCATTCAATGCAGGCAGGTTTGTTTTTGCATTCCCTGCAAAGATCTTCGATGTTCTCCTCGTGGATATTCATTGTTCCTTTTTCTTCATGTAAATTAAAAAGTTGCTTCAAATATTTTCCTGCTACCAAACGATGCAAATTATCTTTTTTCTTGAGACCCAACCATACAAAGATACCATTGTCTCCGCGAGAAACATTGCAGTTCCTGCAAGACCATACCATATTGTCTGCTGAATCCTCACCACCTCTACTACGGGGAATAAGATGATCCATGTGCAGATTTTCCTCTGCTCCGCAAAAAACGCATTCTTTGTGAAGTTCCTGTTCTCTTTGCCATTCTCTGATGGTGCCTGACATTGTGATTTCACCGTCACGAAGGGCTTTAAACCTGTCAGACACAAATCTATAATTTATTTTTCCTTTGAAAGCAGAACGGGATATGAGTTTTGCATACTCATAGAAGAGCTCTTCCTGAATTGTTTTTACATACCTGGGAGGCATATTTTTTCTATCCTAACAGACATAATCGCATTTCAATGCTGTATTAAAAATAGTGGCCTTGGGGGCTGTGGGGTTGCGCCGGCGATGCCCAGATACTGCTTGATAAATATGTCAACATGGGATTTCTCCTTAGATTTGTCTTGTGTTACATGAATGCTATAACATCTCTCGCAGATTTATAATATGTATCCTGTCCCCGGAATTCCCTCATTCCAGACACCTGTCTCTAAGCTCTGGAAACAAATCAACAAGCAGATATTCCATTTCTGTTTCTGAAAGCGGATAGCCCAAATCTATTGTCATTCCCCTTTTATTGACTTGCATTTTTTAGTTCCTGCTTTGCCTTCTCATGTTTTCTACAGCCCTTACAATTTCACTTTGAGCATCTTTTTTATTCCATTCATCCCAGAAATCAATGGTTGCGCTTGTCGGTTTATATGTAGGCATATGCAATTTAACTCTTGTTGGAAGTAATACCGCGTCTCCCACAACCACAGCTTCGCCAACATCCAGCATTGGTAAAATATCCATCAGTGCACCCAGACTGTCAGGCATAAGTCGCTTAACAACTCCCTGGTCTTCGGAATTTGTTAACCTGAGCGCTATGAAGTTATTGCATTGGGTTAAAATAGTAGTGCTGACTTCTGACGGACGCTGACTGACAATCAGTAAAGCAACCCCATATTTACGTCCTTCTTTGGCAATCCTTTCGAAATTTATCAATGCCCTTTTTTCAAAGGGATTAACATTCTGATCCCGTGGGAGGTACCTGTGAGCCTCATCACAGACAAATGCGATTGGCTGCCTCTTTTCAGCATCCATCCAGAATTGAGTTTGATAAATAATTCTGGCAACCAACCCAACAATAACAGGCAGGATATCAGATGGAACTTCAGAGAAATCTATCACTTTGATTCCCTTTTCATCATCCTCAAAGCCCATCAAGCTTTTAGCAATATCATGAAGGGCATCATATGCATAATATTTCTCATGCGCCTGGAAAATAAACCCATATCTTTTATCTGTAATTCTGCTATTCAACCTTACAAGAAGCCTGCTGAACTGTCCAAAGAATTTCCCTTGCTTCAAACCGCGTTGGCCCTGTTCCATCTCTTCATTTAAATCTTTTATTGTCCGAATGACTTCATTTAGAAAGAATGGGACAGGACTGTCTATTGTAAAAGACTTTAATATTTCTACCTTTTTCTCTCTTTCTAAAAACCGTTTTTTGGCCACCGAAACTGCATCCTGAAATACCATTACCTGATTATGGGCACTGAATTCACTACGGTCAACAAACATCTCCTGCATCTCTTCAAAGTTCAATAACCAGTAAGGTAAAAACAAAATCTCATCACCTGTGCTTTCAAGGTCATTTGGACCGGCTATTCTTATATGCTTCGCGTATTCCAGAGTGGAATATTCCCCATGAAGGTCAAAAAGAACGATATTTGCAGAGGGCAACTTAGAAGCCTTCTCTAAAATAGAAGCGACTGCCCATGATTTTCCTGAACCGGTGCTTCCGAGCAGGGCAGCATGTCTCTGAAAAAATTTATTGCCATCCAGATATGTTTCAGCTTTCTCATCCAGTGTATATGTCCCGATATTCAGAGTATTCTCATTTATGGCCACAGAGGAGATTACACCCATAAAGGCTTCTAACTCTCTCCCTTCAATTGGATAACATGGAGCGCCAATATTTGGAAAGGAGAGTACCGAACGGGTAAATACGTTTTCATTTTCCCCCTCTTTATCTCTCAATGTGCCGACCAAAATGAGATGGACAATATTGTCCTCGGTTTCAACCGTGTCATTATCTTTTTCCTCCTCTTCAGCAGACTTTTCTTCATAAAATTTACGGATTACCCTTTCCACCATAGCAATCAACCATTCACCGGGTCGTCCTTTAAGGGCTGTCAACCTTCCTACCTTTGCATCTATAAGTTTTTCCGAAGAGGGAACCCTAATAATAACACTGGTTGTATCAACCTGAATAACGTTGCCAAGGTTATCTTCTTCTTTGAAATCAAAAATACTCATTTTAGCCTCCCAATATTACCCTGATAAATTCATCTATTTTCCACAATTCAATATCTGATATCTCATATTCATCTTCCCTATTACAGATAACCGTCGAACTGTTTTTCTGACTGACTCCCCACAAATTCGGGCAATCTGATAACAATTTCTTGGCTTTCTCCGAAAGTTCCTTAGTTATAATAATTCCAGGCTTTTCATCCTCTTTTAGCCTTTTGACTAATATTTCCTGGAGATGATCATCATTGAAACCATATCCAATCATTAAAAAGGCCTTGCCAGACCGGAGCGAATTGTCTGCTTTTTGTATTAGTTCTCTATATGGTTCATGAAATGCCTTAGAATATTTTCTATCACCGGGAAGAATAATCAGCCTTTTATCTTCGTATTTTTCGCTTGATATCAAGAAGATATCAGAAACCGTGCTATTATTAAAATCATACCAATCAACAGAACCATGAACCTTAAAAAGCTTTACATGGGGGGTACGCTTTGCAATTTGCCTTCGCTTGCTTTTAATAACAACCGACCTGTCAACATATTCCACCGCTCTTTCTGCTTTTTCGAAATCGAGAGCCTTTCTGAAATAACCGACAAAACCTGTATTGCAATGTATTTTCAATTCGTCACAACAGTATTCAACAAGGCAATCATAATTAGGCGTTATAATAGTCAATATCTCCGATCTATAATATTTAAGTAACGGCTCAACAGGAATTGTCATTTGTTGATTATGATTGAAATACCTGTCTCTTACCTCCCTATCTTTTTCAGAAATATAGCCTCCCACAGTTTTAATAATCTCTTTAATTAAATCCTCTGGTAATGTTTTATTGAGTGCTGTTTCTAAATTGACATTCTTACGTAAGTCATTGCTGATTTCCTTCCAGTCATCACTGGTATTATTTTCCAATTTTTCCAATAAATGCTCCGCAAGCGCTCCAATGCCGGGGATTCCCGCAGCACATGATGCCCCGGAACCTAAAATGATAACAGGTACCTGTCTGCATATTTCCTGAAAGATTTTATAGATGGAATCTTTGTCCATTTCCTCTGTGTATATCCTTAAGTCGGGATTATTCAACAGCCCTATTCCAGTTCCCGTTTTTCCTTAACATCTTAAAGCGTATAGGTTTTGGTCTCTTTAACTCTTTCTGGTCTTACACCTAAATAAAGAGGAATATCCTATATTCCTCTAAAATGATTTTCCTTAATTATCCTTATACAATATCCACGAAAAGTAGACCAAGTTTTAACTTTTAACAAATTAATAATTTCAATGACCTCTGCTAATATTTCTTAGGATCCGAATAAGTTGCGTTGTGTAAAATTTTTACCTTCCTGCGCTCTCTTCCACAATAGCGATTTCTTCTGCTGTCAAGCCGTAAAGGTCATATACCATCCGGTTAATTTTGGCTTCTAATGCGGTGGTGTCGGCTTGCGGGTCGGATTTTTTCATGAAGAGTATCTGGTCGACAAGTGCAACGAAGGGCTGTTGATCGGCTTGGGAGAGTTCAGAAGGAATTGGGAAGGGCATCAGGTAATTTGTTTTGAAGCGAAAATAGTTGCCTCGCAATATAGAACCAGTCGCAGTCACAAAATACCACAACAATTTTGAATTAAGCAATGCCAAGTAATATTTAATTGATTCATTGGAAACTTTCTTGAAAAGAAAACTATAAATTGTCGTTGTATGATATATTCCCTTATTATCAAGAGACATTTGGCACCTAGAAGCGATATCTGGCGTCACAATCTTCTCCCCTTCAAATTCAGTCAGGTTTTTGGGATATATGTAGGCATAAAATTTGTCGTGTTTCATTCTACCTCGTTCCCTGTTTTCCAGTTCCCTTTTATTTTCAAGCAAATATTTCCACGCCATGGGAAAGAACTTTTTAATTTCATTCTGCGAATAAAGAATTGCTTTACCATTCTCAATTTTATAGGGGAAAATGCTCCATATGTGGGGCGTAAGCGTCAAGTAACGATGAACATCCACGCCCTTTAATAGCGGTTTGACAAAATCCTTCTCAATTATGATTTTCTTGTTCAGTGATTTTGAATAAGCTGTAACGACACCATTCTCCTCAGAAATGTGCTCAAGAAAATAGATTTTGTCCGCACTGGTGGCAATACCTTGAAAAATTTTCGCACAAACATCAGAAAGGGTACGAGGCTGTGTCCTTAATTTGAAGAGGATTTCATTGGCATGACCAGCAGAGAAATACCATTCCTTTTCACTGACATCAGTATTGGATATTATTTTAATGGCAACTTTTTCCGTCTCGGTTTTTTCATTGCCGGTGATGATTTCAAATATTTCAGGGAGATCATTTACTATTGCGTCAGGTTTTAATTCAGCAAATTTGAAGCTGTCGTTCTGATGCGATAAAAATAATAGACAAGTATAGGTTGTTGCGGTTTCAAATACCTGGCTGCTCCCAAAATCAACAATCTGTCGCAGCATTCTTTTCGAAGAAATTAACTGTCTGAGATTCTTTCCGAATGTAGCTTGAAAGAATTTATGTGGCAGAATATATGCCAAGTTACCTTTGTCACGGATCAGCCTGATCGCAAGCTCAACAAAACACGCATAAATATCAAAGCTACCTGACGCTGATAAAAAGCTATTCTTAAGTCTGGTGGCTAATTGTGAATCGTTCTTCTGAATTTCCTGTATTCTTAAATACGGCGGATTTGCAATCACCACATCGAAGCCGCCGTTCTTCCTGAATAGATCGGCAAAGTAGAGTTTCCAGGGGAAGAAGTTACGCATCTTGTTACCGTGGGTCATCTCACGCAGTTCATTCTCCACGACCTCAAAATCAAACTTGTATCTTTTGTCCAGTTTGGCTTTCTCGGCATCATAACATTTCTTGCGGTCTTCCTCTTTAGGAAAACCATTCGCCATTTTATTAATTCTATCTAATGCTTTGAAGTACTGTTCTTGTCGCCTTTTGAGTTCGTAATGAAAAACTTTAACAATGGCATCTTCTACTTCCTCTCTCAGGCGGTTCTTGTCACTGTGATGTATCGCATTAAAAAATTCACTTTGTTTTTTGTGCAGACCCTCAATCAGCAGGTCTAACTCTTCGTTTTCACTAAAGAGCAATTCTTCGTTCTTCTCTAAATTTAATGACACGCCGTGAAAATCCTCAAGCAGGCTGTTGCCCTGCATGATTTTATAATCCAGATTCGGCAGGGGTTTTATATTGAGGTAATTCTCCTCATCGACCACAAGAGAGAGCCAGAGGCGAAGCTTGGCAATTTCAATAGCGCCGGGATCGATATCTACCCCATAAATGGATTCCTGGATGCAGTGGCGTTTGAAATCGTAAGCGCTTCTTCCGGTTTTAAGGTAGGTCTCCAGCACGTTCCGGGCCTTTACGATTTCGTGCATCATTCCGACAGGAAATGCGCCGGAGCCGATTGCGGGATCGCATATTTTGATGGCCTTCAGTTTTTCATCCAGAAGCCGGGCGTTTTTGCGAATGGATTCATCAATCTGGTATTTGTATGATGTTGTTCCTTCTTCCTTGGCGGTATCGTGCTCGATGGCGAATTCGCCTTTGTGTATGAAATCTTCAATATGTTTCTTGGGAATAACAGTTTTGTATCCTGTGCCTTTTAGACTCAATTGCTCCGGTTCGGGTTCTCCAAATAATTTTTCCTGAGTAGGTTTATCCTGTGATAGTGAAGTTTTCCCGGTGTTGACCACGGTATCCAGGTAATTAATAAGGCTTTCCTGGCACATATAGTGGACGATTTCACGGGGGGTATAATAGGCGCCCTGACCCTTGCGCAAGTTTTCAGGAAGCAGGTTTTCAAAGACTTTTCCCAGCATCTCCGGGTCAACGGCAACTTCTTTTTCCAGTGGTTCATCTTCTTTGACGGTAAAGTTGTATCGGTCAAATACATCCAAGATACCGGTGCCTGTATCCCCGGCTTTTGTCTTATCCTTGTTTGAAAACAATTCATCAGGCAAAAGAATGTTTGTATTTTTCCAATCGTATGTCGCTTCGAATAATCCGCCATTCAGGAAAGGGATTTTGCAGTCAAATTTCTGGTAATAGCTCAAGTCAATCGTTGCCCGTCCCTCAGTGGTAGCCAACGCCTCGTAAAACAAATACTCCAGATAGTCGTTAAAGAAATTGCCACCTTCCGTCACACACCTTTTGAAAATTGTTCCAAGAAATTTCTTATCGCCTTTCCCCCATCTTTCATCTTTGGGTACGCCAAGCCACCCTTTCTTTTGCAGAAAATAGAGAAAAACTATCTGGCCCAGCAGTTTCTTGGCAAAGTTGGCGGTATCGATGGATTTGGCTTCAAATTCTTGTTTTATCTTGCTGTCTTTTTTTAGAATGCGATCAAGCTCTTCGGTTAGTCTCTCGAATAGTCCTTTATAGTCCAGATAGAACTGTTTTGTGACGGCTTCAACACTGAAGGCATCTTCCAATTCTGAGAGAGTGGGATTTCTTGAATAATTTTTCAGAAGGGGCAGCAACTGCTGCCGGGCGGTATGATTCGGTTCATTCTTGCCGACAAGGAATGAATATCTCTTTGCCGGGGTGAGCTCTTCTTTTACTCTGACCTTCCCGGATTCAGTAACCTCCTCTTTGTATTCCATTCGCACATAGGAAAAGCGCCAGTCGTCTAAATCAGGAGAAGCAAAAGCGACCAGAGCCGCGTCCCTCAACACACCGCCACGACCCCCGTTTAGATACCACGCGATGAAATTTCGCTGCCTTGTGCGGGCATGTTCAAGCGCGGTTTCCCGCTTCAGATGTACGATGAGAACGTCAATTCTTTCACCATTTGGATCTGTGTAAATGCCGATGCGACGATATTGTTTAACGTGATCTGCGAATGAATGTCTGATGTAGGTTCCATATAAATACGGAAAGGCTTTTGATTCATCAATATCGTTAAGAAGGTTTCGGGCAAAATTTGAGAACCTGTTCTCATCGAAAGGACAGTTGAAGGTGTTGCTGATAAGATTAATGGCTGCTTGTTTGTCCATGATTATCCCGTGCCCTTCACCTTAACCCACCCAGAAGAGAGTTTTTTTGCTTACCTGCTCATTTAATTATTATTGAAAAAAACAGCAAAAAAATCTTGACAAAAATTGAATTGTTGTTAATCTGGGCTTGCGAGTTGAGCAATCAACTTGCCGATTCCAACGCTTAAGGGCTCAGTCATTGAGTCCTTTTTGCTTTTGTGGCCTTTATTTCTTTTGGCCAGCAGATAAAATCCCTGATTTTTTGAATATCGTAAATCAAAAGCCCCTTACTCCTCAGGGCATTCAATTCTGATGCAACTTTGCGTACTGTTGCAAAAAGCACTACTTTTTTGCCATCATCCAGCAATTGCCTGATCGGATCGGCAAAATCACTGTCTCCGGTACAAAGAATAAAACCGTCAATTTTATTTTTTGCATAGTCGAGAAGCATATCTCTGCCGATTTCCACATCAAAATTACATTTTCTTTCCTCCAGGTATAAAATTCCCTGCCTGTTTAGCGTCCTTAAATGGCTGTTTAGTGATTCAATTGATGCTATATTCATTTCCCGCAATAGAGACGAACGGATGAATTGATTTAATATGTCAGGCGATTTTGTGGATATGCTTGATACATTAATGGATATCTTCATGATTTTAACAGGCTTAGTAATAACCTCATATTTGAATTTCCGTACATCCTTTATTAATTGTTCGGAATTGTTGTCACCCTCCAGGGTGCCATAATAAAATTTGACATTCTCAATGGTGTTGAAAGAATCAAAGAATTGTTTCAACCGCTTCACATCAATGTGCCATTGAAGCCTTTCCTGCCAGCCCATCACGTTGGCAAAATCAACATACACATTCGTCTTCCTGTCAAAGATTTTCGACAATTCCTCTATCCTATGAGGGAGTACGTTCGAGAGATGTTTAATCCTTTCTGTTTTAGGTTGAAACATATCAAAAAACTCCTGTAATTTTCAGCAAGTTCCTAACCGGAAATTGCCAAATTTTTCTTAATCCCCAATCAAATACTCAGACAGGATAACTTCTCTTTTTGAAGATACAGTCGGCTGTTCCGGTCTTTCCACGCCTAAGATATTGTAAGGAATGATTTTCTTCAGTATCGCCAGAACCTTTAGAGGGTTGCTCTCCTTTTCGATTTTTTTCTTGATATTTTTTGTAGTATTCTTTGGAATCACACCGTCCTCATACCCTCTAAGAACAAGTCTGATGTATTCTTCATCGTCATCGGTAAAACCCTGGTATTTTCTCAATTCTTTTGCCTTCAAGCGCATGACGACATAGCGTTCATTGGAAAGACCCCCCCTCCCACCGGAATCTTTCGCTCCCATCACATCACCGGATGTTATGAAATCAAACTGAGCTTTGTTTTTATCCAGCATCGGGTAGTATTGCTTTGGGATTTTCTGCCGCGGTGTGTCGGGTTCACATTCAAAGAGATCCACGGCTTCAAAAAAAGTAAATTCTCTGGAATCGTTATTATCGGATACAAAGAATTTTTTCAGTTTGCCTTTTCGGAAAAAAGTGAGCAATTGGTCGCTTTCCGCATCATTGTCTCTGGCAGAGCGGGCTTTTTTAGGCAGCAGCTTGATCTTTTCAAAAAGGTCGGATTGATTATCTCTGATATCCCGGATGAACTTGAGATATTCCAGCTCAGACCGTCCGCCTGTGTCGTCTTCACCCTCGTAGGTCTTTGTGCTGGTGAGTCGTTTATACAGGGTGTCACCAAAAAGTTCATGCGATGAAACAATTTCTTCTTCGGTAAGATATCGGGCATCCTCGCCAAGGGTGTCGTGAAACGCCTGGATTTTTGATTTAATGTTATCTTCCAGACCGATGTGTGTATCCGATTGATCTGTGGGAAAGAAATTGAAGATATAAATATCTTTGTGTTTAGTTCCTACCCGGTTTACACGTCCTACCCTTTGAAGCACCTTGGTGGGATTCCAGG
>CAYVXX010000071.1:0-8085 GCA_964454305.1 uncultured Syntrophales bacterium
CTTGCCCTGTATTTTGAGAACTGCGGGATAGCAATGGCTGCCAGGATTCCGATAATCGCGATGACAATCATCAATTCAATTAACGTAAAACCCTTCTGCCCTCTTTTTTCGTTAAATTTCATTAACATAAGACACCTCCTGTTTTTTTGTCTGTTTGTTCATTGTACCTTTCTTCAATAGCAATTAACGTGCCACATTATTTTCAAATTGCAAATATTCCGTTATTGGTCAAAATACCCTTGAATTACAATATATTACAGATAGCAAATTTCAAAATACATAATTGAACCTTTTGCGATTATAACGAAAAACCGGTTATTTTCACCAGGAAACGGTGATTTTCACCGGATTACAGGATATCAAGTTTTTCAAGCCTGTAACGCAAAGAATCAAAACTTATATTGAGGTACGTGGCAGCCTTTGTTTTTGAGCCGTTTGTCTTCTTAAGTGCTTTTTCTATAAGCTTCTTTTCGATCTTTGCCATTTCATTATTTAGATCGATACCACCGTCAGGAAAATCGATACCCTGGATAGTATCCTGATCAGGGCTGCTTTCTTCCGAAAGAACGAGATTTTCGGGCAGGACTATATTGGATGTTTCCATGGCAATACTTCTCTCAATGATGTTTTCGAGTTCCCTTACGTTGCCGGGAAATCTGTACTTCATCAGAAGTTCCATTGCATAGGAGGATATTTTTTTAATCTCCTTTCCAAATTTTTTAGAATACTTTTCGATAAAACATTTTGTTAAAACAGGAATGTCTTCTTTTCTCTCCCTCAATGGCGGAATATTTATCAGAATTACATTGAGCCGGTAATAGAGGTCTTCTCTGAAACTGCCGTCTTTAACCTTCTGCTCCAGATTTTTATTTGTTGCAGATATAATTCTTACATCTACCTTGATGTCCTCCGAGCCCCCTACCCTTCTGAACGTCTTTTCCTGAACGACTCTCAGAAGTTTTACCTGAAGAACGGGGGGAAGTTCGGCAATTTCATCGAGGAAGATAGTCCCATCACAGGCATTCTCGAAAAGACCGGCTTTATCAGAATAAGCACCGGTGAAAGACCCTTTCATGTAACCGAACAATTCACTTTCCAGAAGGTTTTCAGGTATTCCACCGCAGTTTATGACAACAAGCGGCATATTTTTTCTGGAACTGTTATCATGAACAGCTCTGGCCACAAGTTCCTTTCCTGTTCCACTCTCACCTGTAATAAGAACATTGGCCGTAGTATCCGCCACCTTTTTGATGAGAGAATAAACCTTCAGCATCTCCCTGCTCTTCCCTATCAGATCTCCGAAACTTACAGCATCTTCCACACTTTTCATGAACAGGACATCTTCCTTCTTGATACCTTTCTTCTTCAATGCATCGCGAATTGTATCCTTGAGATCCTCAACATCAAAGCTTTTCTCAATATAATCGTATGCCCCTTCCTTCATCGCGGCAACGGCAGTTTCTCCTGAAGCATAGGCGGTAATTAAAATAACCATTGTCTCGGGAGATATTTCCTTAATACCTTTCAAAAAGTCGATCCCGTCTACCTTCGGCATCTTCAAATCAGTGATAACCAGATCAAATTTATGCTTCCTGCAGAGATTCAATGCTTCTTTCCCTCCCGGAGCAGAAGTAACTCTATATCCCTCCCTGGTCAGCATGATTTCAAGAAATTCTCTCATGCCCCTGTCGTCATCCACGACAAGAATCTTAGCCATTTACTACCTCCCGTGCCGCCCTGTTTAAGTTTATTTGCACGGACAAACAATACCGAATCAATGTCCGGCACATGATTTGTCCATGCCGCCCTCCTTACTCCTTACTACTTACTCCTTACTCTTTACTGTCTGCCTCGCGGCATCAAAATTATACAATTTGTCCCTTTTCCCGGTTCACTTTCGATTCTAATTTTCCCTCCATGACTCTCTACGATTCTATTTACAATCGCCAGCCCGAGTCCGGTCCCTTTCTCCTTTGTCGTGTAGAACGGTTCAAATACCCTGCTCTGATCTTTTTCTTCGATTCCGCAACCGTCATCACTTATCTGTATTTCAAGATATTCTTTTTTGTTGAAAAATCCCCCCTTACCCCACTTTATCAAAGGGGGGATGAGGGGATTATTTTCATCACCGGCAACTATTCTGGTTTCTATGTTTAATCTACCCCCATCCGACATAGATTGAAGGGCATTCAAAACCAGGTTCCATATTACCTGCCTTATCTCCATCCTGTTTCCATAAAGACCGGTTTGATCATTTGAATTTCTAATTATTTCAATATCTTTACACCAATCGGGAACATAACGAATAGATTCGAGAACATCGTCTAAAATAACTTTAATGTCAATATTTTCACGTTCAGCCAGGTTCGGGCGTGCCAGAAGGAGGAAGTCTTTCATGAAGTTTTCAAGCTGGTCCTTCCCCCTCAGGATGATCTGCATGAGCTTTTTATCGGTCTCACCCAGATCGAGATCTTTCTCCAGCATCTGAATCGGTCCGCTGATTGACGCGAGAGGGTTTCTTATTTCATGAGCGAGTCCAGCCGCCATCTCACCGATAAGAGCTAATCTCCTGTTTCTTTCAACTTGACGCTCCATCTCTTTAATAGTTGTCAAGTCCTGAAAAATCAATATCTTCCCTATTTTTTTTTCATTACTATCAAAAAGTGGGGAAACAGAACAACCTAATATCTTACCCGGAACCACCATTTCGAACCTGTTTCTGACGGTTTCCGGACTATCTCTATCTTCTACATTATCTACTATTCTGAAAAAATCGGGGAAAATGCTATCAATTCTTCTATTTATAACTTTAGAATATGGAAAACCGGTAATCTCTTTCGCCCCGCTGTTAAAGGATTTTATGTTTCCCTGGTGATCAATCGTTAATATACCCGTATCTACAGATTCTATTATGCTTTTGTGTAACAGGTCCAGTTGATCAAAGGCGCTCTCTTTTGCCGCAAGTAATTCCCTGACTTTCTTTTCCTGTTTAACAGCAAGACTCGCCAGAAATGCAATAATATAAAAGGATACGATATGGATAAAAATCCTTGAAAATACGTAACCTGCGCTGTAATCATAATTATAATCCCAGGGATATATTGGATGAATAAGGCCATAAAATTCCAGATCAAGCAACAGACCATAAAGTATGCTGCTAACAGAGGCTACAATAATCCCACCTCTTTTTGCTAAAAACAGTACAGAGTAGATGATGACCAGAGGATAAAAAACAGAATAAATACTCTCAATTCCACCCGTTGCATACACAAGCCCGGTTATAAGTGTAACATCGGCAAGGCTCTGTACATATATATTCCACTCGAGACTTTTGATAGTCCTTATGAGTAAAAGATATAAAAAGGAGAGAAAATAGGTTAGTAATATAATAATATAAAGCGACGTGAGCGATGCTCCGGGCAGAGCGCTTGTTCCCTTAATCTGGATAAAAGCTGCAATGCCGAGTAAAAAAGTAACAATTACAACCCTGAGAAACATCAACCACCGGAGCCTTATATCCATGAAATTACTTTTCATAATAACACTGTCACCTTTATATAACGGGATGATGATAGAACAGTCACCTGTACATATTTGATATTAATGCTATAATACTTCAAAAAATAAATCCATTTAAAAATACCATGCAAAGACCATTAATTCCCTTACTTATTTTCCTGACGGCTGGGATAATCGTTGGTAACTTCACTTACGTGCCCCACACGCTCGTAACAATATTTCTTTTAATCTCCCTTTTTATACTTCTGCTTGCAATTAGCAAAAAGCGAAAAAAACTTACCATGAGTTGTCTTTTCATGTCGCTATTCTTTCTCGGTATTCTCAACATAAACTTTCTTCTTTATACTGATCCCAAACCTGTGAATATATGCAGCTACGCTAACAGCAAAGATAAAGTTACAATTCAAGGGGTAATCTCACAAAATCCTGTGGTATCACATGACAGGATTAATCTGGTCGTTGCAACAAACAAGGTTATAAGGGACGGCATAATCATTCCGGTTGAAGGAAAGATATTGCTTTCTGTGAAGAGTCGTCAAAGATTGCTCAAATATGGTGGCCTGATACGGGTTAAAACCCGGCTTAAGATACCACATAATTTCAACAATCCCGGTGGCTTTGATTATGAAAAATACCTCGGTTACAGGGGCATCCGGGTTCGGGGATTCATAGACAATCCGTTAAGCATCGTGGTTGTCAGAGAAAACCGGGGAAATTTATTTAAAGTAAACTTTGAAAAATTCAGGACCAGCCTTAGAAAACTTATCGAAAAGGCATCGCCCTATCCCGAGAGTAAAGTCTTACAGGCATTGATCCTCGGAGAGAAGAAAGAAATCCCAAAAGATATTCAGGAAAATTTTAACCGAACAGGAATGTCCCATGTACTGGCAATATCAGGGCTTCACATCGGGATAATAGCATTCCTCTCAATTATTATTATCAGATTCATTATGAAATCTTCGGAATATCTCCTTTTAAGATTTAACATCCTCAAGGTTTCGGCTGTTTTTGCCTTCATTCCTATAATTATTTACGCATTCATTGCAGGTTTCGGCATCTCAACGGTAAGAGCCACCATAATGATACTAACCTTTTTAGTCGCAATACTCTGCGGCAAGGAGAGAGAATTATTTAATACCCTGGCACTTGCAGCCTTCGTAATACTTGTCATTTCACCTGGTTCACTCTTTGATATCTCCTTTCAGCTTTCCTTTGCCGCGGTTGCAGCTATTCTGTTTATAGCTCCACGGTTAGCTTGTCTGATTCCCAAAGGAAACCCTGCTGAAAATTCCTGCCTTAAAAAAGCTGGATTAAGTATACTTTTTCTCATTGTCACATCACTCAGCGCGATGCTCGGCACTATCCCGCTGATCGCTTTTTATTTTAACAGAATATCAACAGTCACCCTTTTTTCAAATATCTTGATAATACCGATTATAGGTTTTGTTGTCCTTCCGCTCGGCATGGCAACTATAGTAACCGCCCCTATATCTATTTCGCTTGCAACTTTATTGATAAAGATCTCCTCTTTTTTTGTCGGTGTTTCCATCTCGATCGTTAATTTTTTAGCAACATTGCCCCTTTCATCATTTTTGATCACCACCCCAACTCTGATAGAAATCACCGCCTATTATCTTCTGCTGATAACGACGGTGAAGCTGATAGATGTCTGGAATGAAAATAATAGTCTCATCTCCATTTTTTCAAAAGGGGGAACCCCTCCTAACCTCCCGTTAGTAAAGGAAGAACTCCCCTTTAACCCCCCTTTAGTAAAGGGGGGAACGGGGGGATTTACAAAAAATATGGCTCTCAAAACTGCTTTTGTTCTTTTAATTATGTTCTTCGTCGCGGACGGGATCTACCTCCAGACAAGAGGGGCAAACACAGGACACCTCAAGACAACATTTATAGATGTAGGACAGGGGAGCTCTACACTGGTTGAATTTCCAGAAGGTACAAAGATGCTTGTTGATGGTGGAGGTTTCTACGACGAAAACTTTGATGTTGGCAGATACGTTGTGGCCCCATTTTTATGGCATGAGAGGATAAAAAAAATGGACATCGTCGTCCTTACCCATCCCCAGTCGGATCACTTAAACGGTCTGATATATATCCTGGATAATTTCAACGTAAGGGAGGTCTGGTCAAATGGTGAGACCGCAGACACCAGGCCGTATAAAAAATTTATCAAAATAATAGAAAAAAGGGGAATAGCTCACAGGATTGTCAGCAAGGATACACCCGAAAAAAGAATTGGCACGGTTGCCATAAAAATATTAAACCCGGAAAACCCTATCACAAAAGATGGGGACTCCATTCAGAAATTCGATGTCGTCAATAATAATTCCCTGGTCATGAAACTCACATTTGAAAAGGTAAGTTTCCTCTTGCCGGCAGATATATCAGAGCCAACCGAGTCACGTCTTGTACACACCAACGTTGATCTCAAAAGCGATGTCCTTATGGCTCCCCACCACGGGGGGAGTACATCAAGTACGCCCCCGTTTCTTAACAGGGTTCGCCCTGAAATTGTTGTCTTTAGCTGCGGCGCAAATATCTTTCGCCACCCCTATCCAGACGTGCTGGAAAGATATAAAACCATCGGCTCACAGATTTTCAGGACAGATAGAAATGGGGCGGTTACAATAATAACGGATGGCGATAATATTTCAACGCGGGTATTTAAAAAGTAAGTGTTTAGATATCAGCTAAAATACTATTAGGTTCGTCCATATATATTCCTCGATAGTTAGTGGTCCTCTGGTCGGGAACGCACTCAACCTGACGGACAGGATAGGTACAAAGGTTGAATGCTGAACGCTGTGTTTACTTATTTCCTGTTGCGTTTGAAGGGGTTGTATGTTATCTGTCCCTGCATTAAAAAACAAGGCTTGCATAACCATCATAAAACTGTATAGAGTTTTGTGAACTATATTTTCAACCCCAAAAAGGTCTGTAATTTATGGAAGTTATTACTGCTGTCAGAGGGTTCAAAGATATATTGCCGGAAAAAACGGGAAAATGGCAGTATATCGAGGAAAGAGCCCGGGAAGTATTTAGAAATTTCGGTCTCAGTGAGATAAAGGTGCCGATTCTTGAAAAGACTGATCTATTCAAAAGAGGTATTGGGGAGACCACCGATATCGTTGAAAAGGAAATGTATACATTCAAAGATATCGGGGAGGAGTATCTGACACTTCGTCCGGAAGCAACGGCATCGGTTATACGGGCATATCTCCAACATAACATGCATGCCGTGGATCCGGTGGCAAAGCTCTTCACCATAGGCCCCATGTTCAGGCGCGAAAGGCCACAGAAAGGAAGATTCAGGCAGTTTCACCAGATCAACGTGGAACTCATCGGCCTGGATGATCCCCGCGTTGACGCAGAACTTATACTCATGCTGATATGTTTTTTGAAGAGCGTTACTCTCCCCGACCTGGGCCTTGAGATAAACTCCCTGGGATGTCCCGAATGCCGGCCCTCATTTCGAGAGGAGATATTAGGTTTTCTTCAGAACAAAAAGAATGATCTCTGTAAAGACTGTCTCAGGCGTCTCGACGCTAACCCGCTCAGGGTCTTTGACTGCAAAATGGAAGGCTGCCGGGAAATCATATCAGATGCGCCCAAATTGCTCGATTACATCTGCCCCGAATGCCAGGATCATTTCGAAAAGGTCAAGGAATACCTTAAGGTTTTTGATATACCCTTTGAAATCAACGCAAAAATGGTTCGAGGTCTTGATTATTACACACGGACGGCCTTTGAAATTACGACGAAATTACTCGGGGCACAAAACGCCATAGCAGGGGGAGGAAGATACGACAGACTGATAAAGGAACTGGGTGGACCGGATATCCCGGGAATAGGCTTTGCAATCGGGATTGAACGCCTGATTTCATTACTGCCGATGAAAGATGAAGAGTTTGCAACGCACCCTCACCTCTTTATTGCCGCCCTTGGTGATGAAGCCCAGGAATTCGCCTACACACTCTGCAACCACCTCCGAATACAGGGAATCAGAACAGAAATGGATTATTCAGGAAAAAGCCTCAAAAGCCAGATGAGGCGTTCAAATAAATTTAACAGCCGCTATACGCTGATTCTTGGTGAAAGGGAAATACAGGAAAAGAAGGCTGAATTGAGGAATATGAAAAAGGGGACACAGGAAACTCTCAGCCTTGATAACATAGAGGAAGCGATAAGCAACATAATAAATCTTGAAATAGACCCTGAATCAAGTTCAGGGTGACATCTTCAGGGTATGGTTCAGGGTGACTTTCCCCCCTTTGTCATTCTGGACTCGTTTCAGAATTTCATTAAGCGTTTGATGTCTATCATCAAAAAAGAGAAAGAGGTAAACATATTTTGTCTGATTTCATTACCGTTAACAAAAGAACGCATTATTGTGGCAATCTCAGGCCTTCCGACGCGGGAAAAGAAGTGGTCCTTATGGGGTGGGTGCACAGAAGAAGGGATCACGGAGGTGTAATATTCGTGGATTTGAGGGACAGAGAAGGCCTGGCACAGGTTGTTTTCAACCCTGAAGTAAGTCCCGAAACCCAC
>CAYVXX010000071.1:8185-10496 GCA_964454305.1 uncultured Syntrophales bacterium
AAACAACTGCTTATGGTCTCCGGCTTTGACAAGTATTACCAGATTGTCAGGTGCTTTCGTGATGAGGACCTCAGGGCAGATCGCCAGCCTGAATTTACACAGATTGATATCGAAATGTCCTTCATATCAGAGGAAGACATTATAAGAGCGATGGAAGACCTTATGGCCCATCTATTTAAAACGTGCCTCAACAAAGAAGTTACGGTTCCATTCACGAGGATGACCTATGATGAAGCCATGGCTCGATATGGAACGGATAATCCGGACACAAGGTTTTCACTGGAACTTAGAGACCTGACCGGAATAGTAAAGAATTCGGGTTTTCAGGTTTTCAGGGAAGTGTCCGATCGTGGTGGAGTTGTAAAGGCAATAAAAGTGGACGATGGGAAAGGCCTTTCCAGGAAAGATCTTGATAGTTTAACAGATTATGTAAGCACTTATGGGGCAAAGGGTGTCGCCTGGGCAAGAGTTAACCCAGACGGATGGACATCTCCTATATTCAAATTTTTAAAACCTGCGGAAATTGAACAGATAAACAAGAAAATGGAGGCAATCCCGGGTAATGTAATCCTTTTTGTTGCCGATTCACCCGGGATTGTGAACGATTCTCTAAGCAGTCTCAGGCTCCATCTTGCCCAAAAATTAAGGTTGATTGATAATGAAGTATTTGCTTTCACCTGGATTACCAGATTTCCCATGTTTGAATACAGCGATCAAGAAAAGAGGTTTACAGCTAAACACCATCCTTTCACCTCTCCGGTAGCAGAAGATATGCCTCTCCTGAAAACAGATCCCGGAAAGGTCAAGGCCAGAGCCTACGATCTTGTTCTGAACGGAACCGAGATAGGGGGAGGAAGCATACGAATACACCAGAAGGAAATCCAGTCGGAAATTTTTAATGCTCTTGGACTGGAAAAAGATGAAGTAAGAATGAAATTCGGCTTTCTTCTCGATGCCCTTGAATACGGCACCCCTCCTCATGGGGGTATAGCCTTCGGTTTTGACAGGATGATTATGCTGATGGCCGGCGCCGAGTCTATCCGGGATGTCATAGCATTCCCAAAAACTCAGAAAGCAACCTGCCCTCTTACAGATGCCCCGGGGAAGGTCAGCATAGAACAATTGATGGAACTTTCATTAAAAATAGTATAATTAGCTGTCCGCTATCGGCTTTCACGAAAAACAATATTTTTCCTCATCCTCCTGACAGAAGTTTGCTGACCGCTGAACTGAACAGCGAGCGCATTATTCTTCGAACTGAGCAGCGAGCACAAACCCCGCAACTTGCGGCGGGGTTAGCGAGCGAATAAAAAATAAATATTTTCCTTACCCCGATAAACGGGATAAGTCCCGCTAAAGGGGATAAATCCCACTAAAGGGGATAAATGCGTTAACGAAATTATTTTCTGACAGAAAATAATTCCTAACTTACTAAACAGTCGGAGCTCTCCCGCTGCTTGCTGCGTGGAGTTTCAATGCTTACTAATTAAAATCCCTTTCTTTTTTATTGACAAAGAGTTCTGATATTTGTATGTTGCTAAAAGGTTAAGGAAAAACTGTTTCCAATTTATATAAAGAGGAGGTAAGCAGGTATGATACGCGACAGTTTATTAAGCGCTTTGGTGATTATATTTCTTCTGGTTGGGCTTGTCTTTTCCGGATGTGCCAAGAAGCCGGCAGAAACTGCTACAGCCAAGGAAGAAGCTGCTGTTAAGCTTCAAGAAGGAGAATCCGTTCTCAAGGAAACCTCAGCTGTAGAAGAAGTATCCTACGCTGACCGTCACGTAGTAAAGAAGGGTGAATGTCTCTGGTGGATCGCCCAGTACAAAGACATCTACAATGACCCCTTCCAGTGGCCCATAATCTATGACGCCAACAGTAACCTGATTAATAATCCGGATTTAATATATCCCAGTCAGATTTTCTCTATTCCCAGAAAAGGATACACCATTGAAGAGGTCAAAGAAGCAAGAAAAAGGGCTGGTGCACCAAGACCTTATACGCCTCCTCAAGAAGCGTGTGTCTTAATTAAGTGAAACTGAATTTTAGAAATTGAGCTACGAAAATTAGGTTACGGAGGAGGGCACAGGTTATTTTTCCAGTGCCCTCTTTTTTTTATTTCGCATAAGATTACAGAGAGCTTCAAATGGTAAAATCGGATATGTTTTTGGATCTTGGATTCGGGTGACCTTTTTTCTTGACATTTTTATTTAATAGGATAAATTAAATAATTAAATTTTTTGTGAATTTATAGTGTTTTTTCAATTTTTGTTCAGCGAAACTTATGCCAAACACACAAAAGCTGAATAGC
>CAYVXX010000072.1:0-10207 GCA_964454305.1 uncultured Syntrophales bacterium
TTTGATCCTGTACAGGCAGGAGCCTTTACTCTTTTCGTCATCGTATCGTTTCTGTCAATACCCGGATCATTCCTTATATCGATCCTTGTAAGGCTCATTCCCGGAGTGAAGCGGGTTTTGTAAAAGGTGATAAGGTAGCAGGGGGGTAGCAGGGCACCGCATTTGCTAAGCAAAGTCAAAGACGCAAAAAATAATAACATCAAACAAGGTAAAATAATTGACCTTCATAAAAAGTAATTGTATAAGATCGGCTGTCGGTCGGGCTTGGTTCCCTCGCTGCTGAAACCAGCCGTTATCTGATAAAAAATGAATTTGGCAGAAGATCTGATCACAGATATAATTTAAATCTAAACATAAAGGAGTTAAAATGGCAGAAGCAAAAGGATTGAGCAAACCGGTAAAGTTAAAAAATGAGCTGGCAGAGTTTCTGGGAGCAACAGAACTTCCCAGGACAGAGATCACCAAAAAATTATGGGACTATATTAAAGCGAATAAACTTCAGACAAAGACTGAAAATGGAAAGCCTGAAAACGCAGGCAAGTTCATTGTGGCTGATGCTAAATTGCTCCCGATCTTTAAAAACACAAAATCCCAAAGCAAATCAGGCAAGCTAACTGACCTTACAAATCTGAAAGAGGGCCAGACAATCAACATGATGCAGTTGGCCGCTGTTGTCGGCGCAAACATAGAATAATCTTAAAGGGTCCGGCCTACACATGAACAATACAGGCCCGACACACCCGAGAAAACAATACGAAGCTAATCGGGTAAGGGGGAGTTTTTCTCTCCCCCTTACCACAACACCCCGCATGCGGGTCTACCCCAAGGGCACTTCCTGTGCGAGCGCGCACGGGGCATTTCACAGAACCTATCGGGCAGTAGCCGGGCAATGAATGTTCACCCATAGTAAAGGTGTTCATTGGGGTCGGGCGGTTCAATAGTGTCGAAGCTGGAGAGAATATAGGCAGGAGATTTATTTTACCCAGTTATTGACTTTAAGATTTGGAACTCGTTCAAATTCCTTTACGTTATTAGTGATTAAGACGCAGCCCGTTGAAAGCGCATGGGCGGCAATAAGCATATCAAGTGAGCCAACAGGGGTGCCGTGTTTTTCTAAATGGACTCGAAGCTTACCATAATGCTGTGCGGCTGCATCACCATAAGGCAATATCTCCATTGGGGCTAAAAACTGGGCTAAGGCTAAATGATTCTGTTCTGGTTTTGAGCTTTTTATAACGCCGTATTCAAGCTCACTCAGCGTTATTGACGAGACACTAACTTGTGAAATTTGGAGTCGCCTGAAACGGTCTATCACGTCCACTGGTTTTCGTTTTATAATGTATATGCAGGTATTTGTATCGAGCATGTATTTAATCATAGATTTTCTCTTGAATCCTGAGCAGGTTGATCTCTATTTTCCAAAAAGTCATCGGTGAACTGGTCAAGACTGTTTACCAATGGCGCCCAAGGATCATCTTTTGGAAAAAGTACGACCATATTGCCGATTTTTTTAATGAATACATCATCTCCAGAAAATCGGAATTCTTTGGGGAGCCTTACGGCTTGGCTTCTGCCATTTATAAATATTTTAGCGGTTTGCATTTTGAACCTCCCTGAGAAAAGATAGATACCACAATCTATATCATGAAGGGGAATTTGTCAAATTTAATAATGGACCAAAATTAAAAGCCGAACCACACAATTGTATCCGACGTTAAGAGTCGTGCGGCTATAATATCTGCATAATTTCGTATATAATTTATTTTTTAAGACCTTGTCACCCTTCACGCAGCACATTGTAACCGTTATGCCGGAGAGAATGAAATAATAATGAATCAAGAAACTACTTTTCGAGAGTCGCATTTGCGAAGCGTTCTGAAAGCATGCACATGGCGCGTTGTCGCAACATGCGCTACTTTCGCAATAGCCTATGTAGTTACAGGCAAAACATTTGTGGCTGTCACAATTGCCGGGGTTGAGGTTGTTACAAAAATAGTCATTTACTATTTTCACGAGAGAGCGTGGCAACTGATCCCACGGGGAACGATGAGAAAACTGATCAAGAGAAAATAGGCATAATAAAGCCTTCCACTTTATTGCTTGTTACGCGCGCAAAAAGTGAAGGCCAACGTTGGCCCACTGAAGGTGGAGGTACACCGAAAATTGGATCGTGATAAGGGGATGGGGTTGAAATTGCGCATATCCGGCGGGCGCCGGGTTATTTCCGTGAGTTTCCCGACCGGATGCGTTCGAGGGCTATTTCGATGGGTTCAGGGTCGATATGCCGCATGAGGGCGCCGATGTACTGAATCTGCCTGCGCCGGGCGCCATGGCTTCTTATTTTACGCGCGCATTCAATGGCCGTCAGAAGCTCATCCGGCAGCCCCATGGTCTCAAGCTGGCCAAACGGCAGGGCGACCAACTGTTCGCCCAGGCGCTGCAGGGCCCGGTCTTCATTTTTTCTCCGGGTTCTGCTTTTATACTCCGTATCCATTTTGCAGCCTTCCTCTTCCTATTTACCCCTATAGTTGCATAAATAACACGGTGTGATTCTTGTAAAACAGCTTAAACAAAGGCTTTGATACAATTCAGTTGATTTTACGAGCAAACCCATGCGATATTTACCCCGGTGCGGCAACGGCAGGGTTCATTCGGACGCGTAACAACTAATACTGCAAAAAGTTTGAAATGATCAAGCAATATCTCGACCGTTCTTTCCGGCACCGATTGAAACGAAAGTGGTGAAAAATGACATCAGTCGATAGGGTCAAACGCCTTAGAAAAGAAAAGCGGCAAACGGCGCCACATCAGTATCAGACGGATGGCTGTTATTTTGCCATGGTTGCCGATGGCTTAAAAGAAGCCGGCGCGGAGGAATTAGCTGAACTCGGCGCCGAAGATGTCCGGCCGGAATTCAGCGGAATTTATTTCAGGGCGGATAAATCAACCCTGTATCGAATTAATTATCTGACCAGGCTTCTTTCACGGTGTCTTGCGCCGTTAATATCATTCACTTGTCATGATACCAATACGCTGTATCGAAAGGCTAAACAGATCAAGTGGGAAGATTTTTTTGCGGAAGGCAGTACCTTTGCCGTATCGGGGAATGTTTCCGACAGCGCGATTTCGCATTCAAAGTACGCTGCCCTCCGCCTTAAAGATGCGGTTGCAGACTATTTCAAAGAAAAAACCGGTCAGCGTCCGGATGTGTCGGTAAGGAATCCGGATATCCTGCTGAACCTTCATATCAGGCACGATAAGGCAGTAATAAGCCTCGATACTTCAGGCGGCGCGCTTCACCGGAGAGGATACAGAGAGGAGACCGTTTCTGCGCCGATGCAGGAAACCGTCGCCGCCTCGATTATCCGCTTCAGCGAATGGGACGGTTCTGTTCCTTTATATGATCCTTTGTGCGGTTCGGGAACCCTTTTGTGTGAAGCGCTCATGCGGTATAGCAATATTCCTGCGGGTGTTTTCAGGGATCGATTCGGTTTTGAATTTATGCCCGACTTTGACGGCGCTGTCTGGAAGCAGGTAAAAAAAGAGGCCGATGGACAAATCCGGGAACTGCCGAAAGGGCTGATTGCGGGCAGTGATGTATCCGCAGAGGCTGTCAGCGCGGCGCGGATAAACCTGATGGGGCTCCATTACGGAAATAACGTAAGTGTAGAAAGGGCGGACTTCAGAGAGCTGCCCGCCCTTGAAGGGCATGTAATTGTAACCAATCCGCCTTATGGCATTCGGATGGGGGGAGACGAGAACCTTGAAATGTTTTATAAAAATTTCGGCGATTTTCTGAAACAGAAATGCAAAAGCTCGGCCGCTTTTGTTTATTTCGGAGAACGGGAGTATATCAAAAAAATCGGGCTGAAAGCATCATGGAAAAAACCGATCAAGGCCGGCGGGCTTGACGGCAGGCTGGTTAAATACGAGATGTACTGAGAACACCAAGAGGATCTGCCCCCGGCATTTGAAAAACGATTTTTTCAAAACTTTCTATCTTCCTGTCTTTATTTACGAAGCTTAACGCCCGACGCTGTGATTATTCCGGTGATGAGATGCGGGGGAGTCAGGTCGAAGGCGGGGTAGAGGGCCTTGACATCCGGGCCGCTGATGGGAGTTCCCTGGAATTCAAGAACTTCTTGAGGATTTCTCTCCTCTATGGGAATCTCACTTCCCCTGGGGGTACGACGATCGGGGCCGCCATATCCGAGGATGTACACGGGAATGTCATAATACTTTGCACAAATGGCAAGCTGGAGGGTTCCGACCTTGTTGGCCACAGTCCCATCCATTGCGATCCGGTCTGCCGCCGTGAAGACCTTATCAATCATCCCCCGGGACATAAAGTGGGCTGCCATGTTATCGGTAATAAGCGTCGTGTCCAGACCAAGCTGGCTCACCGACCACGCGGTAAGGCGCGCTCCCTGCAGGTAAGGTCTCGTCTCGGTACACATAACCCGTATCTCCTTGCCGTTATCCCTCGCGTACTGCAGCATGTATAGAAGACCGGAGCCGGCAAAACAGTGAGTCAGAACGGTATCCCCTGATGAGAGCAGTGTCTCAGCATGCCTGCCTGTGACCTGGGAGGTATTCCTTCGCCTGATGAGAACTTGATCAAGAAACTCCCGGATCACGACGGAGGCCGGCCTCTTTTCCCTCTCCTTTTTGACCAGGTCCAGGGCTTTGTCCAAAAGCACAGCCAGATGAAAGCCTGTGGGACGGGTGGCTTTGAGCCTGTCTGCCGCCCCTTGCAACTCAACCATCTCCCGCGCGCTGCCCTTCCGCTCAAGTTCCTGTGCCGCCAGATAGAGACCGAACCCTGCCGTAACGGCGATACTCCCGGCACCCTGAACAACCATTTCTTCTATTGCCCGGGCAACCTCCTCATGGTTGGCACAGTATACCGGCATCACATCCCGCGGCAGCCTCCTCCGGTCAATGATTACAAGGCTGTCCCCTTCCAGGTAAACAGTGTTTTCCATGTCCATCAGTAACGGTTTTTGCATACTATTTTCTTTACACCTGTATCGTTCATTGATGATTAAAAGGTACGGGAAAGTATAAAAAAGAGAGCGGCAACAGTCAAGAGTTAACAGGATTTTCCTTTCTTGACAAACCGGCCGTTTCGTTATAGCACTAAATTCGATATGTTGTGAAATTTATCAGAGATGAATCTAAAGACATTCCGGTAATTTTGGTAAACTCGTAAAAAGTCTGTCATTCCCGCGTAGGCGGGAATCCATAAACGGCTAAGCACTTGAAAAAACTGGATTCCCGTTCCCCGATCGGAGTCGAGGACAAGCTTTACGGGAATGACAAAATTGTGCATATTTTGACTTTTTATGAATGTGTCAACTTTAAGAGGAAATTAAAGGTGACTAAAAGCAGAGAGGAAATCCTGGCACAGTATAATAAAGGCCTCGTCATGGTCTTCACCGGGAACGGTAAGGGGAAGACGACCGCGGCACTCGGACAGGCCCTCCGGGCAATAGGACACGGCAACAGGGTATATCTTCTCCAGTTTATGAAGGGGAGAAAATACGGGGAATTGTTAGCCGCGGAAAAGTACTTGCCCGACCTGACGTTTCATCTGGCGGGGCTTGACAGTTTCGTAATGAGGGGCGGTCCGGCTCCAATCGATATCGAACTGGCCAAACAGGGATTAGATATTGCCAGAGAGGTAATAAAATCGAATGAGTATGACATGGTAATACTCGACGAGATTACCGTCGCCATTGACTTCAAGCTGATCCCGCTTAATAAAGTTATTCAAATCATCAAAAATAAGCCTGCCAAACTGCACCTGATACTGACCGGCAGATACGCCCCCCCCGAAATTATAAATTTAGCTGATACCGTAAGTGAAATCAAAGAAATCAGGCATCACTATACAGCCGGTATAAAGGAGAGAACCGGTATAGATTACTAATAAAAAAGCCGTACATTACAAAAAGGAGGTAGCAAAAATGACCAAGGAAGAAAAGATCGAAGAAATCAGACAGAGGGCGAGAAAAAATTTCAGTCTGGGTTACAATTGCGCTGAATGTGTATTGGAAGCCGTAACAACACTAATCGATACAGGATTGCCTCCAGAGGTGAGAAAAGTTGCCACAGGGTTTGGCGGCGGTGTCGGGCTCTATGGAGATAGTTGCTGCGCAATTGTCGGCGCTGTCATGGCGGTAGGCGCCGTTCATGGAAGGAGTTCCCTGCCTGAAGGTGAAGGCAAGGAGGCAGCAAAAAAAGCAAAAGATCAGCTTTATGGGAAGCCCGGCCTCTATAGATTGTTTAATCAGATCCCCAACAGGATTAAAGAAAAATATGGTTGCACTCTTTGCCGGGATCTGACATCCAAATGGCATGACGACTGGCTTTGCCGGGAACATGCTCTCCATTGCCGTGAGATTATTACCGACGCGGCGGGAATTGCCGCCGAGCTTATACTGTCGGACAAAGATGAACTTGCCTCAAGACCGTTTGGTGATAATGTGGAAAATGTAAAGTAGGGTCTGTTCCTTGGACAGGCCTGTCCAGGGCCGATCAGAAGATCGGCCCTTCCCGCATATTGAGACCTTTTGAAAAGGTTTCAATTGGTGTCTGTTTGGCTCCTTTCCCATTTTGCCATTGCTAAACATAAACAGAGGAGGCCTCAAAGATGAAAGTTTGTATAGTCGGCGGGGGAGGCGGTGCTAATAATGCCGCCAATGTAACCCGCTCTTTAGACAAAGATGCTCAAATCGATATCTTCACCACCAGGGATGAAATAGGATATATACCGTGTGAAATCCCGTTTGTATTAAGAGGAGTCGTCCCCTCATGGGAAGACAGTTTTGCCTTCAGGGAAAAATTCTACCAGCAGAGAAATATAACCGTTCATCTTAATACCGAGGTTACCGACATCCTGAGGAAAGAAAAACGTTTAGTGGCCGGAGGAAATACCTACGACTATGATAAGGTCATCCTGGATCTTGGAGGTTCCCCAACGATTCCCCCGATTCCGGGCCTTGATGGCTGGAATGAATTGGTATTAAGCACCGACCTTCGATATGCGAGAACCCTGGAGCAGGCTATTTCCAGGTATACAAGTGCGGCGATAGTCGGTGCCGGGATGATCGGACTGGAAATAGCTGAAGTTTTTCTGGAAAAGAGTTACAGCACTATTTACAGTTTAGACATTCTGGAAAACGCCCTTGGGTTATTATTGGATAAGGAAATGGCCGAGGTGCTTGAACAGAGAATAAAAGAACGTGGAGTAGAGCTGATTCTGCCGGCCAGGATTGAGAGTATAGCAACCCGGGAAGGCAAGAAGATAGTCTCCCTCCCCGACCGAGAACTGGAAGTGGATTTTGTCCTCTTTGCTACCGGCTCCAGACCCAATGTGAAGCTCGCCAGAAAGGCAGGAATCGAAGTGGGTGAAACAGGGGCTGTTGCCGTAAACGAATACCTGCAAACCAGCGATCCTGATATTTATGCCATCGGAGATTGTATGGAAAATTCGGATGCGGTCCGGGGCAGTAAAATACTCTACCAGACCGCAACCAATACGGCCCGCAGCGGCAAGATAGCCGCCACAAACCTGACGCTGGGCAACGTCCTTCTTTATGAGGGAACGACCATGACATTTATTACCGAAATTTTTGGCTATCAGGTTGGCGCGGTGGGGTTTACGGAAAGTTATGCCCGCGAAAATGGCTTCGACGTGTGTACCTCCATAACGAAAACCGCTACCAGGCGGCGGCTGTTCGGGGGTAAGCCCATACATATCAAGCTCATTGCCGATCGCAGTAGTCATACCCTGATCGGGGGCCAGGTTGTTTCTGAAGAGTCTGTGGCGGGACAGATCGACAAACTGTCTGTAGCGATAGCGGAAAAAATTCCGGTAGAAAGGCTGTCGCTTATCGATACCTGCTACTCGCCGCCAGTGAACACAGCGTATGCCCCTCTCACAATGGCGCTCGATAATATACGGTGGGCGTAGAATGGAATTTAGGGGTGTATAATTTTAGCCAACTCCTCCAGCCCTTCCACAATTCCGGGCGATGGATGATCTGTCAGGTCGGTATTAAAAAATGGTATAACGATAAAAAATTGTTAGATTGGATGGAAAAACGAAAGGGGAGTTGCCGGTAAAGCATGAGAGAAGAAAGTGAGGTTAATTATCTTTTTGAGGTGAGCTGGGAGGTCTGTAATAAAGTCGGTGGTATCTATACCGTCTTAAGGACGAAGGCCGGGCATGCCGTTGAACATTTCGGTGAAAATTACCTTCTCATTGGGCCGGATGTGGGAAATAATTCCGAGTTCAAAGAAACCGATGAAGATATATGGGATGATGTAAAGCGCGAGATAAGCGGCATAAATCTCACGTGTCGCTGCGGCCGGTGGGATATATCAGGCAGGCCTCGGGTCATACTCGTTAATCATAACAACAAGTATCATACTGATAATCTGCTGTTTCAGTTATGGCAGGATTACGGCGTAGATTCAATAAAAGGGGAATGGGACTATGTCGAACCGATACTGTTCGGCACTGCAGCAGGCGAAGTCATTCAAGTTCTGCACCGACTACTCGCAGGAAACAAGGGAATAGCAGTTGCGCAGTTTCATGAATGGATGACCGCCGCAGGGATGCTTTATATCAAGAAACAGCTCCCGGCAATTGCCACTGTATTTACAACTCATGCCACAATGCTCGGGAGATACCTTGCCGGAAGCGGTGTCGATATTTACACAAATATAGAGGATATGCCCCCCCAGGAAATGGCCGCAAAGATGAATATTACCGCCAAACATTCCATGGAGACTGTGTCCGCGCGGGAAGCCGACTGTTTTACGACAGTGAGTGATATAACGGCACGCGAGGCTGGTCATTTTCTGCAGCGAAAACCGACAATGATACTTCCTGATGGCATCAATATCGACGATATTCCGGGCTGCTATGAAGAAATGGAAATAATTTATGAACGACGCCGGCCATTGCTTGAATTTGCATCCAAATTTCTCAAGGAGGAACTGGATCCGGGCAATACAAAAATCTTCATGATATCAGGTCGATATGAATTCCAAAACAAGGGAATCGATTTGTTACTCGAATCGCTCAAAAAGGTAAATGACGGTTTAAAAGAATCAAAAAGCCCTACAAAGATTGTGGTCTTTCTCTGCGTAGTGAACGGAAATATGGGCATTTCCGATGATATGCGGCAGATACTGAAGGGTGTTGATGTTGAGCGATCGGGTATTTCCAGAATCTGCACACATCAACTGCATGATCCCCAGCATGATCCGATCTGGAACGCGTGCAACACTTTGGGCCTTTTCAATACTCCCGATGATGCCGTAAAGATTATTTTCATGCCGGTTTATCTGGATGGATATGATGGTCTGCTGAATCTGCCGTACTACGATGTTCTGAGTGGGTGTGATCTCGGTGTATTCCCATCGCATTATGAACCCTGGGGATATACAGCCCTCGAAAGTGCGTCGTATTGCGTTCCCACGGTAACGACAGATCTTTCAGGATTCGGAATGTGGGTCAAGAACAATTCTGATAATCAGAACAAAGGAATCATAATTCTGGATTCTCACGAGAGAACCCATGAGCAAGTCATTGAGTGTCTGAGAGATCATATCGCAAATCTTTTAGAATGGTCTCAGGAGGAAATTACTAACCAGAGAAAACAGGCACGTATAATTGCTAAAAAGACTGACTGGAAAGAGTTCTATTCCTTTTATCTCGAGGCTTATTCCAAAGCTGTTAAGAATGCCCGGGATCGGTTACACTCTTCGGATACCATTGCTTACAAGTGAGAAATCTATTATACAGGCACGGATTCTCTTCAGCCTCGTTTCAAGAGCTTCAGCGAAAGCGCTGTATTGACTGCCAGGCCACAGCAATCAAATACGAAAAGCTCAATGGTGGCAGGCCACTCGCTTAACACTATGAGATCTTTTGCGAAAGGTCTCACTCTGAGGGGATTCCCCTCAGACTCCCCGTGGAATATTTTTAATAATTAGATACTTGTAAAATCCATCTGCGATGGATTTTGAGACACTTTCATGGTTTTGTCTCTGCAATTTTTTCTGATTTCTCATCCCACAGGCGTATCAGGTAATCTTTTTGTTCTTCAAACTTCAAAGCCTGATCTTCGACAAGATCCTCTGCTTCCTGAGATGACATATCCCGGCTTTCTCTTATGAAAGAAGCCACTCG
>CAYVXX010000073.1:0-9728 GCA_964454305.1 uncultured Syntrophales bacterium
AAAAGCCTTCCCACGAGTATGAGAAGGCTTTTTTCTGACAGAATAAATTCCTTGTAAAAAAATGTTTATCTTTATCATCATCCCTTTTCAACCTCTCCGGATCAAATTAAAAGGGTATTAGCAGATTCAACATGAAAAAATCCTGCTTTCAGGAAAAAAACACTAACAATTTTTGTATGCAGAGTCAAGTGTTTTAATCAGGCTGGTTTAATCCAGTTCGCCAACCGTCGCAACCTGCCGGTATTTCACATCGTCAAACTCTTTGAAATGAGCGTCTCCGCATTTGATTTTTCTTTTTTCACTGGTTTTCAACTCCTGTCCCGCAGATTTTGTTTCGGCAACAAAATAAACGGTTTTTTCATCCTTTTTTATTAAAGCCCAGTCAGGATTATAATTGCCAATTGGAGTTTTGATTCTAAACCAGAAAGGGAGCTTGAAATAAAACTCAATGTCATCCCTGCTTTCACATTCCCTGGCAAATACGTATTCCACATTGGAATCAAGCGGTACAAGATTGCTGTAAACGGTCTTGTTCTGTTTGGATATTTTAAAGGTCAGATAGTTGATATGAACCTCATAGTCTTCAAACAGGCGCAGTTCATACTCTTTTGCCCCCATCTTTTCATATTTAATCCCGTCAATCATCAAGTCGTATAAAACATCTTTTATCGCGGAAACAACGCTGTCAAGAAAAAGTTGAGGGTTAATCAATACATCGCCAATCCTGCCTGAATCTTTCAGTATTTCCAGAATAGTGGAACGGGTGAGCTTTGTTCCTTCCTGAATGTAAAACAGCACATCGGGTATTCTGAATACTCCGTCAAGCGAGGTCGTATAGGAAGCCTTGATTTCAGCCACGATGCCGGATTCATCAAATTCAAGGGCCGTTTTTGTTGTTTTTATAACGGCTTTTTTTGTAGCAGGCATCTGCTCAATGGCTTGAGCTGCTTTTCGTATCAATTCCTGAGTATCATATTCGACTTTGTAGGTTGTCTGATATTTGATCCTGTCCCAGATTTCCCTGAACTTTTCATCCAGTTCAAAACCCTTGCGATATTTAACAGTCGCTCTTTTGCGTTTGTTTTTGATCCGTCCCTTGAAAGATACTCCGCAGTCCTCTTCAATTTCCGCCTGAAGCTGCCTGGCAAAATCCTCGTAAGACTCATTGGCAATGACCGTCAGCCGGTTGATATTGGCATCATGTATTCGATTGCCGTCCTGATTGACCGCCAGCCTTAACCCGCGGCCTATCTCCTGTCTCTTTTTCAGTTCGGATCGGGTTTCGTTCAGTGTGCATATCTGGAAGACATTGGGATTGTCCCATCCCTCGCGCAGAGCGGAATGGCTGAAGATAAAGCGCAATGGTTCATTTGTATCCAAAAGCCGCTCCTTGTTTTTCATGATGAGCTTGAAGGTATCATCATCAGCCTGCGTATTCCCCCTTGTATCCTTCCACTTGCCTTTTTTGTCCTGTGAGAAGTAACCGTTATGCACACCTTCCGCATCAAAGGGGATCAAATCCTTGTAAACCGTTTTTCCGGCAACTTCCCGATATGCCTCTTCAAACCATCGGCTAAACTTGCCTTTAAATGGATTGCCGTCGGAATCATAGGCGCGGTAATTGGCCACCCGGTCAATAAAGATCAGAGAAAGGACCTTAATCCCTTTCTCTTTCAATTTTCTTTCTTTCAGAAAATGCTCTTCAACGGTCTTTTTTATCTGAACCTTCATCACCTCATCGGTAAGTCCGCCTAAGGCATCTCCCACATAAACCGTTTCACCGCCTGAAAGCTCGATAAACCCTTCGGCAACGTCAATGCCGTTGATGATATAGCCGTTTTTATACATCTCCCTTTTATTGGACAACTCATATAGATCATCACCAACCTTTGCCGTCACGGATTTGCGTTTGACCCCACCCTTTGTATTTACATCGATCCTGATTTTCGCGGAGGTACGGGTTTTTGTGGCATTTACCTTTTCAAGACAGATAAAGGCTTCATTAAAATCGTTTTCCGTGACAATGGAATCCACTTCTATCTGCTTGACCAGCCCCATGTCATAGGCTTTTACCGGATCGAGGCTGTAGACCATATTGTAATGACTGATATGGGTTGCGGAATAGCGCAAGGTGCAGAGCGGATTCAGGTTGTAAATGGCCTTTTTCCTGATGTCCGTTTCCATGTTCTGCGGTTCATCCACGATCACAATCGGACAGGTCGCCTGAATAAACTCTATCGGTCTTTTGCCTGTCAGTTTGTCATTCGGCTTGTTTATGATGTTTTCGTCCTTGGCGAAGGAATCGATATTAATGACAAGAATCTGAATGGTGTTGCTGACGGCAAAATTCCTTAAATTGGAAACTCGCCTGGAATCATACACCTCAAAGTTTGCCGGGATTTTGTCGTAGAGGTTCTGGAAATGGTCAAAGGTGATTTCAAGGTTTTTTAACGCGCCCTCGCGGATGGCAACGGAAGGCACAACGATTACGAATTTTCTGAAACCATAGTTTTTATTCAGTTCATAAATCGTTCTGAGATACACATAGGTCTTGCCTGTGCCTGTTTCCATTTCCACGGAAAAGTGCATGCCGTCAAGCGTTTCTGAAAAGGGCAGCTCGTTTTTGTCCTGAACCGACCGCACATTTTCAATGATCTGCTCCTCGCTGATGGTCAGGCGGTTGCCTACACCGCCTTCCTGAAACAGCTGGTTCTCATAGTCAAAAGTAAAACCGAAGTCTCCATAGTTTAACGGCTGGCCCTCGAAAATGCCGATAATGGAATTGATGGCGTCAAGCTGGAATTGCTGGTTGGGGTCGAAATGGAGTTTCACTGAATTTTTTCCTCAACTTGTACAGGAATGCCTATTCTGGCCTCAATTTCTTCATAAATCGGCAAGTCAATATGCTCACCTGTTTCTAATGTCACAGCAAGCCCATAAGGGACTTCTTCATCAAGACTTTCCGCATCTTCCCTACACACCACTGATATTTTTAAAAAATCATCATCCTGATAAGAAACGACTTTGTTTCCCTCTAAAACTTCGTGTTGCACGGTGCCATTTTTGACTTGTTGCCAATCCACGTTTATTCTATCAACGCCTATATCATTCTTTGGAGGTTCAATAGACAGATTTGCTTTTCTATATTTTCTGTTTGCTGGGTTAATAGGGCTAAACCAGGCCAGAGTAATCGTTAATCGTCTCATTTCATTTATGCCACTTAAACATGGTGGTAAAGGAAACCGGAAATCATGCTTATCATCCTTTTTTATTTTCCCAAATCCGATAGCTGTTGCTCTTTGAGAGGTGCACTCAAGGACACGGTGAATGTTTGGCATGCCAAATCCCAGATAACGCGCGATAGTCTTTTTAAGTTGTCTGGAATTATCGGTTTTCAATATGTTTTCTAAAATAATATGGCCCTCAGTCCAGGACGAGCCATGAACCAGTAATGTTTTTAGAATAACAGCGATATTTCTTTCGTCGATCAAAAGGTCGGTTTCAGATATTAATGAGTTTAACATCTCATAAATTTGAGCTACTGATCGTGTCGCAAGGGCTGTCGAATTACTTGTTCCCCTGGTGTAAACGCATCTGTTAATTTCACCGCCTGTTGAGGGTGATGTGGCTACACATTGTCCGGGCGCCAATCCCGAATCAGACACCCTGTAACGATTGTTATCTTTTGCATCGTATAACTGTCTTCCGCCAAATATGTACAACTCCGGCTTTATGGAATTTTTATAACCTAATCCATGAGCAGAAATTGGCGAAGGCAGATCCTGGCTTGGTAAAATGTCAAATCTGTTACCGATATTATTTGCTGTTGCTCTATCCGCATGAATAGAGCCTAACGTTATTGAGTTTATGGAATCAGAAGGAGATAACATTTTTCTGTTACGAATATCTTCGTTGATTTTTAACATCGTAAGAGTTGATAGCTCATCATTCGAGAGCGCCCTTAATTCATTGATGCTCTTTTGGAGGTCAATGTCGGTGTTGATATTTCCTGCGCTGACACAAAAAAGAACTTGATGTTTATAGGAAAGCCAGTCTAATAATTTTGCACAAGAACTTAGTTGATTAAAGAACATCTTTGATGAATCAGCAATTGAAAGATTGATTACTTTTATTGTCGGTGCAACTGCGGGCACATTGCTATCCCCTTCGAACATTCTGCGAACTGAACGTTCAATCAGATCTTCCATGAAATGTTCTTTGGGAATAATTTCACATGGCGGATTATTGACAAAATCATCGGGGTCGGGTTTCATTATTGGTCTGAAATAAACCGGTCGAGTAAGTGGTTCTTCCTGTGCATCCAGTTCCCCATGACATACAAGCGAAGCCATTGCAGTGCCATGCCGTCTGGCATTTGCCGAATAGCTGCTTTCGAAATCATCAGGGTCTTCCAAAAATAATCGGTTTACGAGAAGATTGTGATGAGCAAAAGGTACACCATCAAGTATGGCGGCAATTGGATAACCAACTGTATTCCCGAATTCAAAATCTCTTTCTGTACCATCAGCTGATACTTCTACTCTGCATTGACCGACAGGCCGGAAAAACATCACATCGTTACTGGTAAATACTTTAGTGTATTCAGACTTAAGAACTTTCTCAATATTTTCCGGAGGTAATTCCGCTTTTACGGCGTGAAATCGTATCTCTTTTATTGTGCAGGATGTTATAATGCTCCCATTTTCCGTTAAAATTAGTCCACGAACTTTATTTTCAATTTCTTTTCTTTGGTCAAGGTTATTTCTATACCATAGCTCAATTTCAAAGGTTATTTTTGATGCTGTTCCCCTTTTTAATTCTAATTCATCTTTCCAGTAATCAATAATACCAGTATCTCTTAACCGATCCGGTGTATCCCATTTTCTTATTGTCTTTATTTGTCCAAATATTTCAGCCCATTTACCATACGGATTCGGCAACTTTTTATCACCGGAATCCCACTGGTTCCACAAACTGAGCAACTTATCTATGGCCTGCCTGTTACTCATGCTAAGGAAAAGCCTGCCGCTTAATGGCTGTGTAAGGCTTGCTATAGATTCATCTTTTATAATCTTTATTATCGATTCGCTGTGTTCAGAAAATTCGGCAGGTAGAAATTGCTCAAACTCATCAATATTTTTATCTGTTAAATAACCATCTTTCCTGACAATTTCAATAAAACCATGTTCCAGAAGCAGATTCCATATTTGTGATGATTGTTTGCTGTTAATTTCTTCTATCTTCTTACTGAAAAGCCTTTTTCCTATTTTACAACTCTGGTTAAAAAAATTATCGTCCGGCTCAATGGCCTCATCATCAATTTCTGCCAGCCATGCAAGACCGTCTATAGCGCGAACCGCTCTTTGAAAATCATCAATCTGGCCAATAGTCTCAATTACCAATACATATTCCGGTTCAAGTCCATCAGCTGAATCGACAATAAAAGACTGTAGCATGGTTTCAAATTGCGGCGTAAGTCGGTCTTTTTGTTTTGAAAAATCAGGGAAATGGTATGACGGAGCGCCAAAGCCCTGATTTTTCTTTACTCTATCAGTGGTAGAAGGTGCTGGGAATATTAAAAGAGGTTTTCCTGGCATATTATTTTTCCTCTTTCCGGCTATCAGTTATAAATCTTTGTTGCCATTGTTTTAGTTTTTCAATAACTAAAGACTTCGTATTGTCCTGCTGATGATCCAAAATTGCTTGTCTTAAAACATCCGTACAAAAAGATTCTATATCAGAATAGCTTTGACCTTCTAATATTTCAGTAAGTTGTTTCATATTATAATCAATACTGATACCAGTTTTTTTCGTGAACATTTTTATAAAACGTTCAATTTGTGACTTATCTGGTACTTCCAGGTTTAACCTTAATTGGAATCTGCGCCATACGGCACGGTCAAGAAGCTCGGGGTGATTGCTCGCTGTAATAACAACCACATAACTTGGAAGCCTATCCATTTGAAGAAGTAAAGAACTTACAACACGCTTTATTTCACCTGTTTCTTTGGTGTCGCCTCTTTCTTTGCCGATGGTGTCAAATTCATCGAAAAAAAGCACACAATTTCGTGTTCTTATATAATCAAACACATTCTTGAGGCGTGACGCTGTTTCCCCTAAATAGCTTCCGATTAAGTTTTCGTAACGAATAACAAAGAAAGAATACATTAAGTGCGTGGCGATGGCCTCCGCAAGACTGGTTTTACCATTTCCAGGAGAACCTGTTAATAATACTCTGTTGCGTGGTTCAAGACCATAAGACCGGAGTAAATCGGCTCTGTGTTGTTCCTCTATTAAATCTTTACAGATTTTTAAGGATTGATCTTCAATTATTAAATCATCAAATTGCTTCTGAGGTACAATTTCGAAAACCAAATCCTTGGCCTGCCCATTGGGACGAATGGCAGCATTATTCTTATTTCCATTTTCAGTAATGGCTGTAGCCAGCCTATCAGCAAGAATATTATGTTTTTTAGCACGTTCTTCTGCAATTAAGCTTTCAACAGATTTACGAAAAGAGACCATATCATTGCGATTGGCTGACTGTACCAAACTAAGAAGTATATCTGCTCTTGCCATAATTTACACCACCCTGAAGTCTATTTCCGCGTCTTTCATTTGCAATGCGGTATTGGTTTTTAATTGGTCGTTGTTATTAAAAAGTCTGTCAAGAGTAATTACTTTATTAGGATTTTCCGCTATGACTTTTTTGATAATACCCTCATCCACTTTTTCAAGCATCAGGGCGATTTCGCCGTCATTTGCCAGACAATAACCCTCTTTGTCCTCAATCTTCGCCGTAAGCGGGATGCCGGATTTGAGAAGCAGTTCATAAAGAACGTCTTCGGTTTTCGCGTGTTCATCCAGCGGATCAAGATGATGCTGCAACTGTTCGGTAAGTTCTGATTCGGTTTCTATTTTCGAGCGCCAGATTTTGAAGTTGGATTCCCGGAGTTTGAATACTTTAAAACCCAAATCTTGTTTGCTGTCACCAAAGTCGAACTTAACGTCCTGCTCTTCCTTCATTTTTTTGATGACTCTTCGGATACGTTCCTTGCCGATTTCGGCAATGGTCTTATAGCCCGCTTTAAAGGCTTCCGATTTTTCATCGCATTTTTCGGGGAGTTGAACCATGATGAATTTGCGGTTGCCGTTGTCTTCCTTGTTGAGGTCAAGGACGGCGTGGGCGGTAGTGCATGAGCCTGAAAAGAAGTCGAGGATTATATCATCAGATTCCATTCCCATGAACATAGCCTTTTTTATTAATTCAATAGGTTTGGGATATGCAAAAATATTTACACCTGATATTGAATTAAATTCTTTTGTCCCTTTATCGATTGACCCAGAATCATTATAGTCCCAAAAATTTATTGGTACTAATCCTTCCTTTAATTCAGATAAGAAAACTTTTAACCGGGGGTATTTGTGCTTTCCTTTTTCTCCCCAATATAGCCTATTTTCTTCACAATACTTGACATATTGTCCATAACTATATTTCCAAGAATTGGTCGGATGTTCAATCATTTCACCTGTAATCGGATTCTTAATTTCATAGCATAAATTAGGTCTTTCATCGCGAGTTCTTTGACTAACATATGAAATGCTTGTCCAAACTCCTCTTGGATCATTATCAAGATTTTTATACTCTTTATTAGAGTTCTCGCTTCTAGGCTCTCTCAGATCAGTAACGGCTTCGGTTTTTCTATATAATATCAAATACTCAGCAACATTATTCATTAACTTTGCATCATTACTTCTTCCAGCTCTTTTCCTCCACGTTATTTGCCCTACAAAATTCTCCTCCCCAAACACCTCATTCATAATCATCCTGAGATTATGCACTTCATTGTCATCAATCGAAACAAAGATTACTCCGTCTTCCCGCAGCAGATTCCTCGCCAGAAAGAGTCGTGGATACATCATGGAGAGCCAGTTTGAGTGATAATGTCCGCTGTCTTTGCTGTTTTTGCGGAACAGTCCCTCGCGGGTCATGTAGCCGGTTTCATCTTTGTCACCGATCCTGCCCAGGTATTCCTCCCTCGTCTCGGAAAATTTGTCGGGATAGATAAAATTGTCATTGCCGGTATTATAGGGCGGATCGATATAAATCATCTTGATTTTGCCGAAATAGGATTTCTGCAAAACCTTCAGGACTTCAAGATTTTCACCCTCGATAAAGATGTTCTCCGTGCCGTCGAAATTGACGGACTCATCCCTACGGGGAACAAGAGTCACCGTGGTTGGCGACTGCAAAACCCTGAACGCATCCGACTTTCCGGCCCAGTTCAACACATACCGTTCGTCTTTAAATTCAAGATCCTCACCCAGAGCGGCTCGTAACTTTTCCCAGTCGATTTTTTCTTCCGTAAAAGCTTCGGGAAGGATTTCTTTGAGCTTGTTCAGCTTTTTCTCAGTCACGTTCAATGATTTTCCGTCCATAATACTCAAACTCCATGTTTTCATTTAGCCGTCACGAAAATGCCATCTATCCGAATCTAAGGTCTTTTGAGGCCGGTTATGCCGTCCCTGTTATAACTTTCATGAATGTCTCTCAGGATGACTTTAGAGCATATTCCTGATCTTAACAACTGTTTATAAATGTTTCGCATCGTATTTTCGTCAAGCGAGCCTTTGATTTCAATATTAAAGCGGTGTCTATCAATTATATTTTCATTTATTTCGTATAATTCCTCATCGAAATCGAGAACACACTCCCGATCAAAAACGGGGAAGTTCTTAATGTCAAATCTTTTAGATGCATGGCCCGTCCTTGGGCCACCGGACTCAAACTTTTCGATCTGGGTTGTCGTTGTGCAAAGGTAGGTAAATATAGGAGCATGAAAAACCGAGGATCTGCCAAGATAGATGAACCACCTTGCCTTTATTCCTCCATCTTTTGGATATGGGAACTCATTCCACCAAATAACATCACCAACATTTAGATGCAATTTTCAAGACCCTTTTGGGTAAGATAGACTTCTTCCGGAAAAGTCAAATCTATTTCGGATTTTTCAAAGATATTGCCTGGGAATTCAAGGGAAAAATCTATGTAATCGTTTTGTTTCTTTTTCCATGTTCTCTCCCATGCGCGTATCTCTTGATGGCTTGCATCACTCATAAGCTTGGAATTGATAAAACAGTGGGCATAAATTTCGATAAGCGTATTCAATAGCTCGATTTCACGAGGGCTGAAATAATCAAGATCGGGGGTTCCTTTTGGGATTATCATGAAGTTTTTATTTTGATCTTTTTGAAATACAAAGAGCTTAGACCATGGCTTATCCGCGCGCTTACCATAAATGTCCGGGACAGGTCCCTTTTCCATGGCTCGGTATGTCAGGCCGAGGGCAGGCTTACCATATTTCTTAAGATGGCCGAAATCGAATAGCGCAAGGTATTTATAAAGGAATGTTTGATAAAGCGTGTGCCGTGTTTTTTTGCGATGTTCCTTCGCAAAGAAACAGATAGCGTTCTCAATCTTTTCTTTTTGGTAGGGAATCATCATATTATTACTGATTATAGTTATATGTACGGTTACCCTTCGGAGGATGTTTCTATACCATTAGTCGTGATTTTCTGTCAAGGGGTTTCAATATGGCAAGTTCTTTTTACATTAAATCGGAATTTCACAATAAAACTTTATTTCAACAAGGTATTGAACTGAACAGCGAGTGCATTCCCCGCTGCTTGCGGCGGGGTTAGCGAGCGAATAAAAATAACAATTTTCC
>CAYVXX010000074.1:0-9705 GCA_964454305.1 uncultured Syntrophales bacterium
TTGAAATGGCCCGTTCGTTAATGAATGGAGGAGAAACACAGCCGGTATCCGATGCGTGGAAGTCATACAGGAAGACGGAAATTACATCTGATTCCTTCCTGGGTGACGATGTTCCTGAAAAGGAAATAATTACCACACACATCAGCAGGGGCGACCGTTCAGCCACCGTCACTTATGAACGTGTGATCAGGGGCCGGATATATCCCCGGAAAGACCATGCAGTTGCTTATGTAAATGGCAACAAATTCTTCTTTAGAAACGGGACAATCATCTACTGCGACAAACCGGTAGGCGAATACAGTAAAGATGGAATGGGCAAGATAAACAAAAAGCCCATTCAGATTGTGAAGGTTCCGAAGGATAATAAATATATCCTTGTGGAATTGAGAGGTTAACAAAATCTAAGCATTAACACAGGGCCTCCGTATGGAGGCCCTTTTTTTTTGAGCAGGGGAGAAGCATGTGATGATACTCCCGCATCCAAAAAAACTTTACCGCGAAAAATCATCGATCTTTGGAAACCTGGTCAATTAACTTTTTTAGGTGGGTCAATCTTAGGTTACCAAAACCACTACTTGTTGGTTCTGGGTAACGGAATAATTCTAAACAGATAAAATGTCAAATATGATCTGTGGATTGCAGGTACAAAAGCAGATACATGAACTTTGAAAAATGACTATGGAGTTATGATATTGATTTCTTGTGTGACATCTATAGAACGTTGCAGCTAAGTGGTTAGCACAGGAGCGTAGCGGATTTGGCAGTCCCACTCAAAGCTTAGGTTAGGCATTGCCGTTAGTTCTGGAATAATTTTAAAATATTCCAGCGATCCTTCCATTGAGATATACGTTTGAGCGAAATACTGTGATGTTTGGATTTCGGGTTAATTTTCCTCGACCCACCATGCTTAGCTAAATATACTTTGTTTGTTTCGTAGATATCATTTCTGATCCACCACTCGGGAACAATATAATAACCGGGTAGAGCATTCTCATCTTGAAGATCAACAAATATCCAAAAATTTGTCTCATTTGAAGTTTGTTTGCACTCCCTTCCTTCATCAACCGACGTTTGCCAAGTTCCAGATCGACGTGTTTTGACTTGAATATTAACTGTCCTCGTACGTTCCAGATTGCTTGCAAGTATATCTATCCTTGGCATGTTTCCGGCGAATGTCACTGCATAGGCCCCGCGACGATTTAACTCAGCTGCGACAAAGTGCTCACCCGCTTGGCCAGTTTGCTGATTCTTTGCTCCGCTAGCCATATATAACCACCTTTCAATGATCCTGAAATAAAACGTATATAATCATCTTATTTGCCCAATGGCGAAATTGACCGGTAACCGCAGACGTTGCGGGCCGCGAACACAAAACATTGTGCCGCCGTTAGACTGCGTCCGATTGAAAACATAGTGTACGCCCAGCATGAGAGTGAACTTATCTGCCTGTGCGTTACACGCTGACAGGTGGGGTCAAATCCCCTATACGTGAACCTTGCTAATATGGTGGACATATTAGCAAAAGTATTAGCCGAAGGCAAGGGCGTTCCCGTGCGTGTGGCTGAAGCAAGCCGGGGAACTGTGAGTACATTCACTATCCGGCCACGGCCCGATAGACTCTGTGAACTACTCCGTGCGGACCCGCATGCGGGGTGTTGGGGGGAGGGAGAGTTAAAATCTCCCCTTTACCCGATTAGCTGGCATTATGCGATGCAGGGCCACCAGTATTTATATATAAATGCTATTCATAGTCTGTAGACTCAAGGTATTCAAATGAATAAAATCTCTTTTCAAACTGAGGTTAAAAATTATGCCAGAGAAAACGGATAAGAGCAAGCTTAGAAAACCGAGCCGCAAGATAACACAAATACTTTCGGACAATATCCGTACGTTAAGAAGAACAAAGGGACTTTCCCAAGAAGATCTGGCTGATATGTGCAATCTTCACCGCACTTATGTGGGATCTGTAGAAAGGGGGGAAAGGAATGTTACCCTCAGCACATTGGAGGTTATAGCTGCAGCTCTGGGCATCAACGTTCCGAAACTATTGACCGAAAGAGGCGTGGAAGATGACGGCGAAGAGTAAAATGACACATGACTACGTTGAGGCGATCCGAGACTGTGGGCTGTCAATCTATGATTCCATTGAGATTGGTGACCGCGAACTTTGGATTCCGACGCCGGAGCTTGAACAATTGCTCAATGAGGGCTTGGCAGGCGTTTCCCTTGCTGGGTTGCCACTACGGACCCGCTCGAAGGTTGTAAAGGAGCATGTCTGCCAAATACTTGGTTACCCGGTGCCGTTGTCTTTTAGAAAAACGCAACCCCGGTTTTTAGGACAGCTTTTCGACACTTATGTGCAAAAGTCGAATAACCTTCAGGTCTGGAACGAGGAACTTGCACCGACACGGCGTTATGTGATCATCCGTGTGAACGAGAAAGACGTGATCGTGAAGGTTAAGGTTGTCACGGGGGACACCCTCGCGATGCTCGACACCACCGGAACACTGACCCAAAAGTATCAGGCACGGCTGATCCCCGGCGAAACCAAGGTGGAGCTTGTAACCGAGAAAGACACTGACCTGTTGCGTCCATTTGCACGGGCAGATGTCGATCTTGCCAACGTTGCAAGCCCGGTCAATCATCCGGCGGCGGGACAATTACTCCCGATCAGCGAGATATTTAAGAGGCTGAGCAGACTTGTTGGCGAGAGCTTCGAGGACAGAGGCTATGACCAGGAACGCAACCGGGGTGCAGAGCTGCACCGGCTGGTGTGTCAGCGTCTTGGCTACTTGGATTACCGGGATGACGGGCAGTTCCCTGACGTGCGGCATCAGCTTTTGGAAGTGAAGCTGCAAACCTCCCCGACCATTGACCTTGGGCTGGTCTGCCCAGACAGCATAGAAACCCTCGATGTACCGAAAATCGAAGGGCAACAGATTCGCCACTGTGATGCGCGATATGCCCTGTTCTACGCAAAGACGGACGGCGAAAACGTCACTCTAACGCACTTTCTCCTGACCACGGGCGAGCGCTTTTTTAGTCGCTTTCCAAAATTTCAGGGGAAGGTGCTCAACAAAAAGCTTCAAATACCGTTACCCAGTGACTTCTTCAATAGGTAGTCCGAACGCCTTCCAAACCATCCGCTCAAGTTGTTCCTGAAGTGCGTCGGCCTGCGAGGACGGAATGCACGCATAGACCTTTTTGGCCTCAGCAATGATTGCCTTGCCGATGTCACTGTAGGGGTTTGGCAGCGGAAATTTCTCGACATATTGTGTGATGAAGCGGCGCCGCCCTGCGTAAAGCTTATTGTGAAAGCAACTGTCATAGAACCGCTCGATGAAACGCGAATTGCCCACAGCCGCCGCGAGCCATAACAAATCAGTCTGATCAGGATTATGGCAAATGATCCAGTAGCAGTCTCCGTTTACAACTGAACCGGCTTGGTCAATCCAAAAGGTCGGTTCCTCGGTGATGTCGCGGAAAACAAGCTTGATCTGGTCCCAAGCTGATGGATCTTGTGGCACCCAAACTTCATACCATTCACGCCCAGCCTCTAAGACATACTTGCGACTTTCAAGCTTTGCGCGGTGACGCTCAAGGTAGGATTGGCTCCTTGGGTAGAGCGAAAGGTCCACTGCTCGGCGGAAATTTTGCACAATCTCATGTGGATAGAGGATTTGCCGGTGGCTCATGGGCTCAAGAGTTTTGAAGCGTCGGGCGACATGATGGGTAATCAGTGGCCTAAGTAGTTCAGGCCGCTCAGTCTCAGGTAAATCGTGCCAATCGGAACGAATAAAAACCTTGTCTGCACAGGTTTTGACACCTACTCGGATTTTTCCGATGTCACCGAATGTTCCCCAAGTGTGAGTTTTGACTGTGGCGAGCCAAGAGTCTGTTGCTTTAGTGGCGATACGCCATACACCGTCTGGCGTGCCGTTTGTGTTAAGCTTACCGTGTAGGACAAGAAACTGGCGTCCATCCTCGATTTGAACAACGCCGGAATGAGAAAGTGCCTCAATAGGTGTCGAGGCTTCTTCGGTGGGTGATTGGCGTGTTTCGTAGATAGACGTGAAAACGGCTATATCGGGTTTGTGGGTTTTCTTGCCTGAGGCAAGTAAGACGGCAGGGAGGACTGCTGCGTTAAATAGCTTGGAGTCGCCAAAGTCCCATATGTGACGAAGGTTGAAACGTTCCAGAAGGGCGCGGCGAACGGGTGCGCCAGAGCGCGTGGTCATAAAACGGTTGGAAACGATGATCCCGGCAACCCCCTGCGGTTTAAGTACTTGCGCCATCGCAAGGATAAAGGCGTAGTAGAGGTCTACTCGACCGGACAAACCAAATCGATGGGCAAGTATCTGCGCTTGACGGGCACCCATAATCTGTGTTCGGACATAAGGGGGATTGGCGATAATCAGGTCATAGGCTTCTGGAGCGGCTGGACTAAAGAGCGACCTATCGCCATCCGCTCCGAAATGCTCTATCACAAAATTGAGAAAACTCTCTGGCTCGAAATGAACCGTAACGGTAGGGAATCGTTGCATGAGTCGTCGAGAAGCAATATTGAGTGCTTTCGGGTCAGTTTCAAAACCATACACTTCTATTTTGAGTCCTGGACGGGTGCCGAGTTGTTCCAGAAGGCTAATAAGAAGTTGCCCATCACCGATGGCTGGGTCCAAAACCCGGAGCGGATGACTGATTGGAAACTTATCGAAAACTTCAACGATCTTTCCAGCAACAAAGTCCGAAAGGTTTTTGGGGGTATAGGTTGCACCGCCCGCTTTCTCTTCAGGAACAACAGCATAGCGTGGAGTTGTGATACTATTGCTGAGCATTGTCATGGTATTGATTCTCTCTCATAGCTGGATTTGCTACTTATAGTATTCTTCTTCCTCTGGAATGTCAATACCGTTTTTCCAAGAAATACTGTGAGCTTCAATCTCTATTCTTTCAATTTTCCTCGCACTTTATAAATTGGGAGTAAAAATCAGTAATTTCCGGTTAGGATTTTGCATGTGAGTAAATTGTACAATATTCTTAAAAAACAGTTAGTTAAGTCATTTTTTTGCTTGACATTTTATTAATAGTGTGGGCGCGTCCTGGTATTATATAATAATATCAGGGGGTTATGGGATATGCCACACAGCTTTAGTCCATTTGTAAATAAGTATGTGCCGTCATTCGGTACAATATTTCAGCCTGTTATTGATGCAATGACAAAAATGCAACCACTTGAATCTCGAGGTAACAGACCATTGAAAATGAGCTTTGAAGATCACCTCAAGGCACTGGTATTTTTTCACCTTGAGGAACATAAATCAGCACAACATCTTTTGCAAGCACTTGAAGAAGATGAGTTTGCTCGCAATGAGATAGCCCCCGAAGGAGGCATCAAAAAGAGCAGCTTCTCAGAGGCCACCAATTCGAGAGGCCTTGAGCAGTTCATTTATATCTTTGAACAGTTGCAAGCCAGGGCCACAAAGGTTTTGCCTGATCGTCATCCTGAACTTGGGAACCTTGTTGCCATCGACGGATCGTTGATTGATGCAACACTTTCAATGTATTGGGCAGACTACAGAAAAGGAGCTAAGAAAGCCAGGGTTCATCTTGGCTTCGACCTAAACCGAAGTATTCCGAGAAAGGTCTTTTTTACCAAAGGCACCGGTGCTGAACGGCCTTTTGTTAGCCAGATACTTTCTCCTGAAGAAACAGGTGTTACGGATCGAGGGTATCAATGCCACAAAAAATTTGATTTGTGGCAAGAAGAAAATAAACTCTTCATTTGCCGTATCAAAACCGGTACCAGGAAAACCGTCATAAAAACGAATCACGTTGCACCTGATAGTATTGTCTTTTATGACGCCGTTGTTTTATTAGGCACCGCCGGAATAAATCAGACAGAGAAAGAACTTCGGCTTGTTGGTTATGAAGTCGACAATGTAAAATACTGGATTGCCACAAACCGTTATGATCTCTCAGCTGAACAGATAGCAGCAGCGTATAAACTCCGATGGGACATAGAGAACTTCTTTGCGTGGTGGAAAAGACACCTCAAAGTTTATCACTTGATTGCCAGGAGTGAACATGGCCTTATGGTTCAGATCCTCGCAGGTTTGATAACCTATTTACTGCTTGCAATCTATTGTCACGAACAGCATAACGAAAAGGTATCTATCAAAAGGGTACGGCAATTGCGCATTCAAATTCAAAATGAGCTGCGAAGTTCTCCTTTCGATACAGAAAGCTTGCAAGATTTCAAAGAACAAAATGATCGGCACTTATATGCAAAAACTTAACCGGAAATTACTGAGTAAAAATACGATATTATTTTCATATCATGATATTTAAGTGGTGTTAACGGTTACGGACTGTCGGTAATTCGCCAATAAAAAACAAAAGAGTCAAACGTAGACTTGAGACCTTTTATTCTCATTACCATTTAACAATATGCAGCAATTTCCATCTGACAACTTTACAGTCTCATGTAAAGATGAGTTCCAATTATTCCATGGCAAGAATTTATATAAATTTTCTTGATTTTTAGATTTTTTTATTTATATGTATCATAAAGATTTAATTAGAAACGAGGGGTCTATCTTTATTCGGCTAAAAAGCCGAACTTCACATCAATATCCTCATTGATCATTCAGCTTTAAGATGAGTCCTGCCGTTAAGCACATGCGAGAAACTCCGAGATAGATTACCTAAACAATAAATAAAGAATCAACAACTAACTTATCGTGTCTTAACCAATCTTTGCCTTGTTTTAACATCACTGATCACGAGGGGGGTATAATGAAAGCTTATACAAATATTCGAAATTTATTACCGTTTCTAATTGCTTGCATATTCTTTCTCTTTTCCTGTGCAACCATTCCATCCGAAGCGCCTGAACTTTCAGCAATGCTAGGGAACAGGATTTCCTCAATTGAAGAAGCCCATATAAATCTATTACACAGTTTCTTTGACGAGAAGAGATCACAGGTTGATCAGTTTTTGTCAGATGAGTGGGTTCCGGTTTTTGCAGAGGAAATATTTGCAAGTCCCGTGATAGCTGCGACATGGAATGAAATAGTAAGGTCTGACAACAAAGAGGATAGACTGAAATTCCTCATTAAATTAGGACCTAAGTTGCAGGCCAGAATAAATGCAAAACGAACCGAGTTAGTGACACCATTAGATAATTTGGAAAAAGAGATAGAGCGGAGACTGAGAAACGATTACGACGAAGCGCGATCAATCAACAACACAATAACAAGCTTCTTGGCATCGGCATCAAAAGTTGACGAGAATCGGAAACGATACTTGGAAGCCTTGGGAGTATCGGACAAGAAAATGGTTGAAGCGATTGATGACGTTGATTCAGCGGTATCTGCCTTACTGGGTCAAGCAAAAACTGCTGAGGAAAAAACCGAAAAAGCAAAGCAATATTATGAGAAGCTGAAAGATGCAATCGATAAAATAAAGCAATAGAAAGGAAAATTTAAAATGGGAATTGATTGGGATAAATTTGAAGAAGGATTAGACGGTGCCATTAATACGGCGGCAGAGAAAACAGATGAAAGACTCGCCGGAAGAATATCATCAATAACAAGGCTGACTGACGATGAAATCATCAAGTTGTTCCCGAAACCATCTGACGTAAAGAAACTCACGGAACTTATGAAGATAGTCAAGTCTGCAGGAAGAAGAAATACAAAGATGAATCAAATTGTTACAAATATTGAAGATTTTTCAGGAATCATACTGACACTGCTAGGAAAATTCGCATGATCCCGAGGTCGCAGCGGTCTTAAAAAAATAGATATGTTCGGTTTTTAAACTCTATTTTAAATGGAGTTCGAAGGATTTCACTACTCTATCGGCATGGCAGATTAGTTAACTTTGTTAATGCTTGCAAAATTTCCTAACTTTGCATCCCATAGATTATCGGAGGGTTGAAATGATTATCACAAGAAAAAACTTCTTCAATCTGATTCTTATTTTTCAAATACTATTCATTTTAGCTATTCCTCTTCAGGCTAACGAACTTAAATATCACGAGATACACTGCAAGCACTTTTTTTATGGCTATCCAACGGGCACGCCTCTATCTAACGACCTTATCATCAGGGACATTTATGCATTATCTTCAAATGATGAAACCAAATTTGCGGATTGGGTTGCCTATCGGCTTGACAGTGAAACTGTTACGGGAAGCATAGAGACAAGAAGGAAATGGAAGGCCGATCCGTACCTTTCTGAAGAGGAAACGTTGGAGCCCGCTGATTACAAAGGTGCTTACTCGGCGCTTAACGTTGACCGTGGCCACCAGGCTCCGCTCGCTTCATTCAAAGGCACGAAGAGATGGGAAGATACAAACGTTCTATCAAACATAACACCCCAAAAATCCGCCCTGAATCAAGGACCATGGAAAAATCTTGAAGGTCGGGTAAGGAATCTCGTGAAAACTGGAAACGTTGTATACGTCATGACTGGACCTCTCTATGAGCGGGAAATGCCTTCATTGCCGCAGGCTGACGAACCACACAAAGTTCCTTCAGGCTATTGGAAAATCATTCTTATGCAAGAACATGAAAGCCTCATTTCTATCAAATCTGCCAGCTTTATCTTCGATCAGGAAACACCAAGGAAAGATAAGATAATCAATCATCTGTGCGCTATCAATGAGATAGAGGCGAGAACCGGTCTAGATTTTCTAATAGAGATTCCAAACGACTTGGAAGAAGTCATCGAAAGCAATAAATACGAATCATGGGCAACGTCAAACTTTGAATAAAAGACAATAATAACCAAATGAAAATTGCCAAAAGACGTCAAACACAAGATTTGTAACTTTTTCAACTGATTATCATACTATCATCAATTCGTTACGCCACAGAATAATTACGACAGGCGGATCATAGATTGAAGGGATATTACGAGTAAAAGATCTGGCAACTACTGCAATCTTGAAGTGCTCTGATTGGACACTATATCTTGTGCAGTACTTCCTGAAGTCATCAGCCTAACGATTTATCAATATATGCGCTCTTTCAAATGGTAATCAACATTTCTTGAAAAATTAGTAGTTGCCCACAATGTGCCGGTTCGATTAGAAATCCATAATCCCTGCATACTTAAAGGGTGGCATGGACAAACTCGTTTGTCCGTGTAAATAAACTCATCAATTCTCAACAAGAATTACTGATATTCCTTGACATCCCAGCCTTTTTTGTTAACTATACAAAAGGTTTAACAAAAGGTCAGAAGGTGCCATATACTAACAAACAACAAATAATCTTTTCTTCTTAAATAAAAGAAGGGCCTAAAAATGGCAGCTAATCGCAACAAGACCCCGTTTCTCTCAAACAGAGGCGGGGTTTTTGTCGTTTATGTCAAAGGCATCTAATGGATATTATACAGAAACTTTATAATACCCCTAATAAATAATGGTTGTTTTATTGTTCCTATAAATACATGGACTTATAAACGATTTAATAAAAAAGTAAAAGGTGTGTTATACAGATCTACTAACTGTGTTTGGTTTTTATACAGAAACTATACACTAACTGGTTGTCGAGGACGCTTCGCGCCCTCGACAATCGCCGCGTATTGCCATACGCTGGCCGCGAGGCGCTCCGCGCCTCACAACCAGCGAATGCAGCCGGCAGCGCGTGCAGGCAAGCAAGCTTGCCCACCCGCTTGCGGCTGATCCGCGGCGAT
>CAYVXX010000075.1:0-9155 GCA_964454305.1 uncultured Syntrophales bacterium
AAGCATAAATAACTCATACACCTTGTTTGTCCTTTTGCTTGTTTTCTGTGTTGTGTCAAAGCTTGCATAACTCGTTATGCGCGCTTCAACACTCCCTGAGAACAAACAACATTACGGCGCAATCTGTATAACTTATTTATTTTTGATTCCTAACGCTGTTTCCTTCTCTTTACTTCTGACCTGACATACTTCCTTTGCCGCTTCTGTAGCGTTGGTAGGGTCTTTTTCTTTTGGGGGTTTTCTCTTCCTGCGGCGTGCTGTTTTCCTGAAGCGGGTCTTTTCCGATCCAGCGAGGGATAATCTTTTGCTTCCGGATAATTTCACGAAGCTTGGGAAGATCACGTTTGGTCACAAGTGTAAAGGCCTGGCCCCTTTTCCCCATTCGCCCGGAACGACCGGTACGATGAGTATATTGTGTTCCCTCCCATGGTAAATCCCAGTTTACGATATGGGATACATGTGTAAAATCAAGCCCCCTTCCGGCGACATCTGTGGCAATGAGGTAACGCAGTTTTCCTGTTTTGAACTGCCTGAATATGGAGGAACGCTTGTTTTGACTGAGTCCGGCGTGTATATACTCAATGTCTTTGTAGTGTTTCCGCATATCGCGGAATAGCGTGTCAACCCTGTGGCGGGCGTTGCAGAAGATGATTACCTGGCTGACATTTTCTTTCTCAAGATATTTTATGAGTTCCGCCTCCTTGCTATTCGGGTGGAGATAGGTGAAATAGTGTTCGATGCTTGCCGGTGCAGCCCGCTTTTTGATAAGAGAGATGTATTCGGGGTTCAGCAGATAATCATGGGAAAGCTTTGTGGTGTCATCCTCCATTGTTGCGGCGAAGAGGAGCGTCTGATGCCTATTGATCATGCAGGACATGATAAACTCAATGTCCTCGAGGAACCCTTCCTTTAAGAGTTCGTCCGCTTCATCGAGAACGACGCATTTCACGTTTGACAGACTGACGACCCCGTCATACAAAAGATCAATGAGCCGTCCCGGAGTCGCGACGAGGATATGCACCTCGTGTTTTATCTTGGCGACCTGAATCTCCTTGCTGAATCCGCCGAAAACGGCAAACGATACCACACCGGCTCCCGCGCCGATTTTCTCGATCTCATCCACATACTGAAGACATAATTCACGCGTCGGGACGATTACCAGACCCTGGATGGCATTCTGTGAGATATCGATTTTTTGAACAAGGGGAATCGCGCAGGCTGCCGTTTTCCCCGATCCCGTCTCCGCGAGGGCACAGAGATCCTGTCCTGAGGTAATGATGGAATAGGTAGCCTCCTGAATGGGGGTCATCTCCCTGTATCCCATCTTCTCGATCGCGTCGAGGACTTGTGAGGGAAGACCAAGTTCTCGGAACTTCGTGTGTTTCTCCTCTTTCTCTACCGGACCTTTCTCTACCGGACCTTTCTCTACCGGATTTATCCTCTTTCTTCCTGCTGGTCTCTCTTCTCTTTTCTCGACTGGGTATATTTTTTTCTTCTCCGCTGTGTGCTGTTGCTCTTTCTCTCCTGAAATTAAGGTTATAAAAGATTTCAGGCCTTTTAATATATCAAACTTCATGCACGTCATCCTTCTCTATTCGATAGTTTATCCCTGTATCAGGGGTTACGCGGCGGACTATACCACAACTTGTCTCTTTTGACGCATGATTATCGTCAGGGGGAATGTATAAAAGTGATTTTTCGGTTTTTAGGGGGATTTGGAAATGGCAAATGAAACCCATACCGTGTTTATTCGTACTTATTTACCACCCAACGTTTGGGATAAGCCGCTTGCGGGCGTGATCGCAAGGCGGCCTTGATCCCTTTGTTATATAGTATTTCTATTTTGGAATGTAAGCTACACACTCGATCTCAATCAACGCACCCAATGGGAGCCCGGCAACTTGCACAGTCGCTCTGGCAGGTTTGTGATCGCCAAATTCCGCACCATATATCTCATTCACTGATGAGAAATTTTCCAGATTGACAAGGAAAATGGTAGTCTTGGCAACATGGCTTAGATCAAGTTTTGCTGCAGCGAGGACCCTCCGTAGATTTTGCATCACCTGTCTTGTCTGGCTTTCAATATCAACCCCAATGAGCTTGCCTGTTGCAGGATCTATTCCGATCTGACCAGAGCAGAATACAAATTGACCAGCTTTGAGAGCTTGGGAATACGGCCCTATAGCAGAAGGAGCTTTATCTGTCGAAATCTCATCCATGGTTTCCAACACCTCCATTCATACAACGTGCTAATCAGCCGCGCGGCTTTTTGCGTCGGCTGAATTAGGCTTGTTATATGTTTTTGTCCTTCCTTCTTTTATCAAAATGACCTGAAGGAGGTAATGTTCTTTTTCTTGAAGAAAAATTTATTGAATCGGTCGGGCATATATCCCTGCATGTGTAGCAAGCAAAACAATCTGGTATTGTTTTTTTGTTGCCTTTCAAAATAGCACTCATTACCGTAGACGGGCAAACCGTCGCACATTTATCACAAGCAATACAAGTTTCATAGTTCACGTTTATCTTGACAAGACTTACTTTTTCCACAAGCCATCCTACTAATCCGAAGGGACAGAAAAAATGGCACCAAGGTCGATAAATAAATAGGCTGGCAAACAAGAGCACGCCAACAAAAAGCCCTCCAAGAAGGCCCATGTGCATTGGCTTATAGATCTTGAAAGGGTCAATTGGATCGATGATATCGATACCCCACAAAAAAGAGATAAACGTAAACACGCCAAAAAATACGAACCGGATGGTATTCGTCAGGACAAAAGGCGGCTTGATCTGTTTGCCAATAACTGCCTTCAGTTTTTCGGTTTGATTGATTCGGAAAATCAGGTCTTGCAGAGTACCGGCCTGACAGCCCCACGCGCAAATGTATTTGTTTGCAAAAAACACGAATGCCAAAAAAATAGAAAGGGCAATCATTCGAGGGGGAAAGATGGTATGTGCAGTGCCATAAAGGTGAATTGCGTCCTTCACGGTACCCATTGGGCTGGGGTCTGATCCCATTACCACCCCAAAGATCATAACAGACGTAAAAAGCAACCAATTCTTGATATTAGAAGTCATTTTCTGTCTTTTGGAGAGAATGAAAACCATTGATAAAAAGATAAACCATAGAAGAAACTTGATCGGGATCTTAACCCAGTTCTTGCTGGCATGTTCTGCGTCCAATGCCAGTTTTTTTGTAACCAAGGAGGTTATTTGATCGTGTGTGCCGTATACATCAAGTTGTTTTTCCAGATCAGTTTTTACTTTAAGGTCAAATAACTCTTTCAAGACTGCTTCCGACAATTGATTGGCTTGACCGAATTGAATAACAGTCATTTCTTTATCGATTATTAATTTTGCAGGTGCTTGCAACTGCTCAGACTTTCCTCCCCAGATTTGCGTAGAGATTATTGATAGCCCAATAACGAGAACAATAATTGAAATAAAATATAGTGCTGTTCTTAATCGCGAATGTTTTTCCATTTTTTCATACCTTTGGTTTCATGGATTCCGAGTATATAACGACCGAGTTCACCAGCGGCAAAACGCGCAGCGGTTTGCCGTCAGGTGTAGCGAATGGTTGGGCATTTCTTTATAGTTGTGCTTTCATCAGATGCCCGAATCTTCCAACCATAAGTTTGTCTGCTCGATCCTTGAAAAAACGTGAATTAATTTCATCAGGATTAATATCATCAACTTGTGTAAAGCCGATATTTTTCAAATCATTTATCAGTGAGTTTGGATCATAAAAAGCATGCCATGGTTCTCCGAAACTTCTGACTTTTTTAGATAGCAAACGAAAAATCAATCTGCGCATAAAACTCTGAGAAGAAGGGGGAACCACATAATCGAAGACAATTTCACTTCCCGAAGGGCTATGTGAGGAGACATGTTTTAGTGTTTCCATCATAGTTTCACGGGGTAAATACATTGTTACACCAAGCCATGAAAAAAAAGAGGGCTGATTCGTTCTGAACCCGGTTTTTTGCAACTGGCCAACCAATGACTGATCTTCAAAGTCTACTGGAACAAAAGCCAAGGTTTCAGGAACGGCTATCTGTGCCGTGTTAAGTTGTTGTTGTTTCCATTCTTGTGTCGCTGGATAGTCAACTTCAAATACTTTCAACCCGTCAGAAGAATATGGATTACGATAAGCAAATGTATCGAGTCCGGCACCAAGAATAACGTATTGTCGGACTCCACGCTTGATTGCTAAAGAAAGTTCATCCTCAACAAATCTGCTGCGTGCGACTACAATAGCTCGAAGATAGTTATGTAATCTTGTTTTAAATTTTCGTTTTTCTATACGAATTTCGGAATTACCTTTAGCCCCTATAATTTTTAACGCTATTGGATCTTCAAATACCTTTGGGTTGTCAAAAATTTGATGTGCTGCCCGCATTATTGCAATCTTATACGCAGTTAAGCTGGGGGTGTTTTGTTTCACAGTCTTCTCCAGGTGATTGTGTTTGCCGAACGCCCCGGATAACCGGCAGGGAAAAGCTTCACCTTTTTCCTGCCCGGGTTCATCCGGTTGTTATATGGCCTTATTTATTGGGGAGGCCAGGAACGTTTTATTGATGTATCATCCCTTTTTGGCGAGAGCCGTAATCCAATTTTTTTCAGGAATGTCAAAAATCGCAACGTCAAAATATCCGGCTTCAGTTAGGAATTCACGGTATTCCTCTGGAGTATGAAGCATCATATCGCCCCATTTGGCCCATTTTAAATTTCGTTCCTCGAATTTCTCATGCTTATATACCTCATTGGCTATCAATAAGGTACCGCCTGGTTTCAGAACGCGATTTATTTCTTTTAGGTCATCAATTAAATTCGGCCAGAAATAGTAGGCCTCAAAAGCCGTGACGAGATTGAACATGCCATCGGGGAATGGCAGTGAAGAAACAGAACCATGCATTATTTCAACATGCCCGTTGCCAACAAACTTTTTATTGATTTTCCGGGCTAATTGTACCATTTCTTCGGAATAATCAATTCCGCAGACTTTCCCGCTTGATGAAATATGAGCCAGCTCCTGGACGGCTTTTCCGCCGCCACAGCCCACATCGAGTATAAATGCATCAAGATTGATAGAAATATGGCTCAGGCCCCAGCGCCTCAGATTGCCATGCCCTGTATTCATGCCCATTCCAACAAATCTGCCGAACAAACCTGTAGGTTTGCGGCATTGTCTAACCATTTTTTCCATAAATCCCATAAACCCATCCTTAATCCATATAACGATTTAATAAGCGGCGCGGTATTTTTGCGTCCGCTTAATTTTTTTGTTATGTGATTCACTATCAATCACTAATATTTTTTGATAAGTCTTTGCATCCTTTTAACTGGCATATCTCTTAAATTATTGTAAAATTTATTTCTGAATTTGGGAATCTTCGTTAACAACATCATCACAGCAGTGGCAATTCGAACACCATAGTCTTTCTGGGGAAAGTCATACTTTCCATGCTCTTTAAAATACCTGTGATCTGCCTGCCATACCATGCGAAACCGACCCCAAATATCATCACGGAATATTTTATGACCGCCGACTCCAAGAAAATTTTTTGGTTTGATATAATTTTGTTCGGAAAAACGTACCAACCGTTCTGTAAAATTCTGTAACAGGTTATCTATTTCAAGGGAATCTTCACTTTCGTCAGTTATAATATCAACATGATTTGAATCTTGCCTGGCAAATGAAGACGCTTCAAGATACTGAATGAGATTAGGTGTTTGACTCAAGGGACCGGAAATGATGTACCCAATTTGCTTCCCAACCAGGGATGGTGTGTGATTCCAAAAAAATGCACGATCATAAAAGGTTTTCCATTTTGAAGACAAAAATCGTCCTTTGACAGATCCGGCGAATACTATAATATCCGATGTTCGGACATGATTATTATAAAAGTCGGTAAATCCGTCCTTATACTGGCACTTGTAATCGTAACCACACCGCACACATCCTAAGCATCCACCTTTTATATTAATATTATCAAGCTGAACTACTTCCACATTATTCTCAGAATTAAATGCTTCCAGAAATCTATTGACCATTTTCATTAGATTTGAGTTATTGTCTGATGAATCCGTTAAGACAATGATTTTTTTACCGTCGGGATGAATTTTATTTTTCGCAGGTGATGGTTGATAGTTAAACGTACTGTATGTCAGAGGCTTAAACAATTTTGATGTTGCATGTTTATTCCGAATCGCATTGAAAAAACTTTCAGCAAAAATAATCATATTATTTCTTTCATCTTTTTTTCTTAAGTCAACAAGATCAAGAGAAAGCCCGTCAGTGTATTTCATCTCGAGATCTTCAGTAACAGATCTAATATAGTTATGAGCAATATGATCAAAATAGTGAATCGAGGTTGATAACGCTGCGGTATATTTGTTTTTGAAAGCATCCTTTGCTGATCTTTCTGAAATCAATTCTATAAATCGCATATACTGAGCGGATACAACCAGCACCCATAAACCAAAAGCCCATAAGACGCCATCTGAGTCGTTAATTTCATTGATTATTGTCTCAAAATAATCAGTATCTTTCTCCAGCTTTTTAATGTTTTTTGCAATATGAATAACTCTAAACTCATGCTGTGGAAATTTTTTTTGGATAAAATTTACATATTGCAGAGTGACGCTCGACTCACCTTTTGGGCTTCCATTTAGCACAGTAATCTTCATTGCATATTTCCTTTAAAATCGTATTTGCATAATGAAAAAATCAGCCGGAGCGTAGCGATCGGCTGGATTGATTGGTTATGCGTCTTCACTGATCATCTCTCAATTGCGGTGACGGAATAGATGAGTTACTTGTTTCAAAGAATCCATCAATTACCAAAAAACTCTCCCATTTGCATGAGGATTGAAATGTCCCCTTGAGTTTTATATTTCTTTTCCATGAACATTTTTTGACCGTCCGCTTTTTTTGTCAATATGTCCATCCAGACTTCGAAGGGTGAATCAATGATCAGGTCGGGATTGTTGATCTTTCCCAAGCCGGTCTTCAAGTTTTCATTTTCGATTATGAAATAGCATTCCCCCGTCACCTGTCCTGAAAAATTAAACTGCACGGTGAGCCGGGCGTCCATGGCGTTATGTGCATTAAATGAGAATTTCATCAACATCAGGAAGGTTTCGATTGAGTCCGGACGCGGAACCAGGCTTCTCTTCTGGGCTTCTCCCATGGTGACGCCCTCGTTTATGCATGTCTGCCACATCAGGTTCCCCAGGGGCGCCATCTCTTCAAAGGTGGTAATCGGCTTTCTTATTCTGTCCATGGTTTCCTGAGATATCTTCATGGACTGAACCAATTCCCGCCCGCCCTGAATCAGGGCCTCACGGATATCGGATATCTTTTTGCTGGTAGATTCTCGTGTAAACATTTCTGATGACGTCCGATATATCTCCGCTACGAGCCGCTGCTTGGGAAACATGAAATTCACGTAGAATTTCAGCGCATCGAATACACTTTCTTCCGGGAAACCGGCTACGGAAAGGACCACGACAGGCGGTGCTTCGTGCCGGGAAGGATGCCTTGTGACATCATCACGTTTTTCGAAAAAAGGAAGCGAAACAGGAAGCGTTCGCTCGATAAATGTTTTCATCAGGGCATTCACGGTATAGTGGAAAAGCGGGGTGGCTAGTATCACAAGATCGCTGTCCAGATACGTGGGGAGAATTTCTTTTGTCATATCGTCTTTGTGGATGCACATCCCGGGAGTCTTGGTCCAGCAGGTAAAGCATCCGATACAGTATCTGATCTTTTTCTTGCGAAGTTCGATAACCTCCACCTCGGCACCCACCTCGCGCATACCGTGGACTAGATAATCCAACACGATTTCTGTTTTACTGACATCCCCTGTCCGGGCACTTGAATTGAGAGCTAATACCTTCATGTGACTCCTCCTTTGGGCTTGCTCATAACGCAATTTTAAGGGCCGGGCATGATTGCCGTGGCATGAGTTAGCTGCCACAGCAGTCTTTTTGAAAAGGCTGTCCAAAAGCGTCCAGGATTGCCCGGTCCCTCTTCAAAATGATGTTAGGTGTTTTTCCTCTTATAGCCATACAGCCCAGTCGCCATAGTCAAATGTTCCGCTGCCATGATGCAATTTGCCCTCAGCCTTCAATTGCCGAAAAGCGTCACGCATTCGGACTAGAATCTCAGGCTGAATATTCAAAGTGTGATGCGCCGGAAACACCTGCTTTACCGGCAGTGCCGACACCCGCTCCAGAGAGTTAATGTATGCCTCTGGATCGGTGGACGGATAGTAGGCAAAGAGCGTGTCTTGATAAGCCAAGTCACCAGTGAAAAGGTAACCGCGCTCCTTTTCCCAAAAACACATATGACCCGGCGAATGACCGGGCGTATGCACTATTTGAACAAAGCGGTTTCCAATATTCATAACTTCATTACCCTTTAGCACTTTTGTCGGCTTACCCTGAAAGAATTCATATTTGTTTACATCAAAACCTTCCGGCAGGTCACATCGGTCAACGACCATGCCTTTAATTTGTTCCATTGTTAGAGGAAATTCCCCGCTAAGCCAGTTCAGTTCATCTTCATGGGCGTAAAAATCTGGAAAGTATTTATGACCGCCAATATGATCCCAGTGAATGTGGGTGGCTACTGCGGTAATCAGTTTGTCAGTCAGCTTTATGACTTGGTCATAAATATTACAGATTCCGAGCCCGGTATCAATCAGCAAACTTTGTTCAGAGCCATTCAAGAGATAACAATGCGTTTCCTCCCAGTGGCGGTATTCGCTTATGATATAAGTTTCCTTGTCGATTTGATCTATTGTAAACCAATCGTCCATTTGGCTTTCTCTTCAATTTTTCTTTTACCGAGTTCCTGTTTATATATCCTTAGCTCCGATGTACGGCGCCCACCTAATGCCTGTTTCAACGGCTTTGCTCAGAGCGGCAGAAGCCGCGGCGGGGAAGGTCCGCTGTAAATACTCGTTATGTACTTTTGTTCTTCTGACCAATCACATACAAGGCTTTTGTGTTATCACCGATCAGCTTTGATATCTTAATTGTAAATCCAGTATCTTCCATAATTGATGTTAAATCTTGCAAGGAAAAGGAGTGTACATGTGGTATTATGTGGACATAACACCTAATTCAGCTTTCTTGTTTTTTCTTAG
>CAYVXX010000076.1:0-1803 GCA_964454305.1 uncultured Syntrophales bacterium
TCTTGACGGGCTGTTGCCCAAATATCCAGGAGGTCATATTTAGTTGATATCCTGTCCCTTATTTCCGCTTTCAAAATTCTTCCGAGAATCAATTCCTTCTTTTTTCATATAGATCAGCACGGCCACAATTGCCGCCTGGGTAATCCCCGATATCCTTTTTGCCTGTCCTACGGAAGCAGGTTCTATCACAGACAGTTTCTTTTTCAGCTCATTGGATAAACCGGGCACAGCAAAGTAATTCAGTCCCGCAGGTATTTCTTTTTCCTCCATCTCCTTGAACTTTGCGACAGACTCCTTTTGCCGTTTGATATATCCCTCATATTTTATATCGATTTCTATCTGCTTTTTCACCATTTTGTCATAAACTTCCTCCCATCCCTCAAAGGGTTTCAGGTCATCATAGGAAAGTTCAGGCCTTTTGAGCAGCTGATAGAAAGTTGTCGGTTTTTTGATCGGTACGGTTCCCATCTTCGAAAGTATCATGTTTAAGTCCGCACTCGGATAGAGTTTTCTTGATGACAGATTCTTGATTCCCGCTTCTATCTGGAGAACTTTCTCCTTCAGGTCGTTGTAATCATCCCGTGAGATCAATCCGAGATCATACCCCTTCCCCATCAACCTTATGGTGGCGTTATCCTCTCTCAGAATGAGACGGTATTCCGCCCGCGATGTAAACATCCGATAGGGTTCATCGACTCCGGTTGTAACAAGATCATCGATGAGCACCCCCATATATGCTTCCGAACGGTCTAAAATAAACGGCTTTCTTCCCTGTATTGCGGCAGCGGCGTTGACCCCGGCCCACATCCCCTGAGCGGCGGCTTCCTCATAGCCGGAGGTCCCGTTTATCTGTCCGGCAAGAAACAAACCTTCAACAAGCTTTGTCTCAAGAGTCCGCTTGAGCTGTGTAGGCTGAACATAGTCATATTCTATCGCATAGGCCGAACGCATCATTTCCGCCTCTTCGAGGCCCGGAACGCTGTGGACTATCTCTTCCTGAAGCTCGATGGGAAGACTGTTTCCCAGACCTTTTGAATAAATCTCTTCGGTCTCAATACCCTCAAACTCAAGAACAACCGGGTGACTTTCTTTGTCTGTAAAGCGTACCACCTTATCTTCGAGAGAAGGGCAGTACCGGGCGCTTATTCCCTTGATGGCACCTGAATAAAGGGGAGATTTCTCTATGTTATCCCTGATCAGTTTATGCGTTTCAGGCGTCGTGTGGGAAAAATACGAGGGGAGTCTCTCGTCACGCAACTTTTTAGTAGTAAAAGAAAAGGGCTCAGGCTCAGGATCACTGTCCTGTCTTTTAAGTACGGAAAAATCGATCGTGGAGGCGCGCAATCTGGGCGGAGTCCCGGTCTTCATACGTCCCATGTCGAAACCCTGTTCCCTGAGAGATTCCGCAAGACAAATCGATGCTATCTCACCTGCCCGCCCCGCAGACTGACGGGAAGTGCCGATATGTACAAGCCCGTTCAGGAAGGTTCCCGTTGTGATGATAACGGTCTTCCCGCTGTAGAAAAATCCGGTACTGTCTTCAACTCCGATAACCTTATTCTTTTCAACCATTAGCCGATCAACAAGGGCCTGCCGTATGTGGAGGTTTTTCTCCTTTTCAACGACAGCCTTCATGGCCTGTGTGTATAACTGCTTATCGCACTGCACCCGTGAGGACTGGACAGCCGGACCCTTGGAGGAATTGAGCAGGCGAAAATGGACGGCCGTCTTATCGGCTATCTTTCCCATCTCCCCGCCCAGGGCATCAATCTCCTTTACCAGCTGACCCTTGGCAAGGCCTCC
>CAYVXX010000076.1:1903-7539 GCA_964454305.1 uncultured Syntrophales bacterium
AACTCCAAAAGATATTATGATTTCAAGAGCTTCTTGATTAACAAATTTGGGTGCAGGGTCTACAAACTGCAGATAGATGCAGGCTTTACCTGCCCAAATCGGGACGGAACGCTCTCAACCGGGGGATGTACATACTGCGACGGTCGTGGTTCACGGCTGAGGCAGAAAGGTCCCCTTCCCTCCGTAGCTGAACAGATACAGCAAAGCAAAGAATATTACAGAAACCACAGAAGAGCCGAAAAATTCATCGCCTATTTTCAGACCTTCACAAATACATACGGCCCTTATGAAAAACTCAAGTCACTCTACGATGAGGCACTCGCACAGGACGATGTGGCCGGCCTTGCCGTCGGAACAAGACCCGACTGCATTCCCGATGAGGTAATTGATCTATTTGAAGAATACGCAAACGATTACCACGTCTGGGTGGAATACGGGCTTCAATCTATTCACGAAAAGACTCTGAAGAGCATCAATCGAGGACATGGCCCCGAAGCATTTCTGGATGCCGTCCGCAGAACCGCCGGAAGAAATATCAACATCTGTACCCACATCATTGTCGGACTTCCCGGAGAAACCCGTGACGACATTCTTGAAACGGCAAGAGTTGTTGCCAGTTTGCCTATCAACGGAATTAAGATCCATCTACTGCTTGCCCTCAAGGGAACGGTTGTCGGGGATCTATACGAAGAGGGCAGGCTCAAGATGATGGACAAGGAGGAATACGTCGGCACCGTCTGCGACATCCTTGAGATATTGCCCCCGGAGGTAACAATTCAGAGATTGACGGCTGACGGTTACAAGGATATATATTTAGCGCCACAGTGGGGAATTAACAAGATGGATGTCCTCAATTCCATTGAAAAAGAACTGGAGGATAGAGACTCTTACCAGGGCTCAAATTTTTGAAGCCACTCCTCTCTTTCACTCCATTGCCGCTTTACCGCATAGATGCTTCTCTTCATGTCTCTCGTAGGTCTTAAAATCTGAAAAATAAATTCATATCTACTATTTTTTTACACCTCACTACAATTTTGTAATTGACAATTGCTTATTTGGGTGATATTAGATCGGCAAGAGGTTACCGATTGCCATATGAACACCACTTTTTATCCCAACAACGTAGAGAAAAAAACTATCCTCATCTTGGAGATTCTGGGTAATGCAGAAGGACCAATGGGATCTCGATTAATATCAAGATGTCTGAATGATCAAGGCGTGGCATTGAGCGAAAGAGCCGTTAGATATCATCTCAAGTTGATGGATGAACGTGGGCTCACGAAGTTTATGGGTAAGCATGTTGGTAGAACTATTACGGAATTGGGCATTGAGGAGATCAGCAGTGCCAGAGTACAGGACAAAATAGGATTCGCCATTTCACGGATAGAAAATCTTGCTTTCAGAACCACCTTTGATCCAAAAAAGTGCCAAGGTCTTCTCCCCGTCAATGTCTCTTTTTTCCTTAAAGAACAATTCAAAGAGGCATTGGAAGCTATGGTTCCAGCTTTTAATGCGGGCATTTTCGTTAGCGAACTTGTGGCAGTTGCCGAAGCAGGAAAAAGGCTTGGCGGGATACGTGTCCCGGAAGGCAGGATCGGATTTGCAACTGTCTGCAGCATTGTGATTAATGGTGTCCTTCTGAAAAGCGGAGTCCCCCTGGACTCCAAGTTCGGAGGTATCCTGCAGTTAAAGGACGGGAAACCCCTGCGCTTCGTTGAGCTCATTTATTATTCGGGCTCTTCTCTCGATCCCTCGGAGGCTTTTATACAGGGAAACATGACGTCAGTCAGGGAGGCAGCGGAAAGAGGGGAAGGAAAAATCGCCGCAAACTTCCGAGATTTTCCTGTTCTCTGCCTAAATACCGTTGAAAAATTAACTTCGGAACTGAAGCGGGTCGGAATAGGGGGTGTTCTTACGATCGGTAAGGTAAGCGAGTCGATCTGTCAGATTCCAGTAGATGTGAACAAGGTTGGAATGATCCTCGTGGGAGGACTGAACCTCGTGGCCTGTGCTCAGGAAGCAGGATTCGGTGCGGAAAATTATGCCATGTCCACGGTAATGGATTACGGGGAATTGATCAATTTCCAAAAATTGCGTCATAAAGAATTATCATAGTTAAACAGGAAGATTTAAGAAGAGAGGCAGTTACTAAAAAATAAGAGGAGAGAAAAAATGCGTGAGTTTATTAAAATGTGCGAGGTACAGAATCCGGGTCAGCCGGAGTTTATCCAGGCCGTGTCCGAAGTTGCCGAATCAGTTAAACCTGTTTTAGCGAAACATCCGGAGTATCGTAAGGCAAAGATATTAGAGCGGATGGTTGAACCTGAGCGAACTATTATGTGTCGCGTTTCCTGGCTGGATGATAACGGCGAGGTTCAGGTCAACAGGGGCTATCGTATACAGATGAACAGCGCCATAGGCCCTTACAAAGGGGGATTTCGTTTGCATCCGTCAGTTAATATGAGCATACTCAAGTTTCTCGGCTTTGAGCAGGTTTTTAAAAACGCCCTGACAACCCTTCCCATGGGTGGTGCCAAGGGAGGATCAAATTTTGATCCCAAGGGGAAATCGGATAATGAAGTAATGCGTTTTTGCCAGAGTTTCATGGCCGAGATGTTCAGGCATATCGGTGCGGATACAGATGTTCCGGCAGGCGATATTGGAGTGGGAGGCCGTGAAATAGGATACATGTTCGGTATGTATAAAAAACTGCGGAATGAATTTACCGGAGTTTTGACTGGTAAAGGTCTTGAATGGGGAGGAAGTCTTATTCGCCCTGAGGCTACCGGTTACGGCTGTGTCTATTTTGCCTCCGAAATGCTGGCAACAAAAAATGATACCATGAAGGACAAGCTCTGTTTAGTTTCAGGTTCCGGAAATGTTTCTCAGTATACGGTTGAGAAAATTTTGGACCTGGGAGGAAAGGTAGTAACACTTTCCGATTCTTCCGGATACATCTACGATGAGAAGGGAATAGACAGGGAAAAACTCGCTTTTGTCATGCACCTTAAAAATGTGGCACGGGGACGCATTAAAGAATATGCGGAGAAGTATCCCGAAGCGGTCTATACCCCTATCGATCCTGCTCTCGATTATAATCCGCTCTGGAATCATAAGGCTGATTGTGCGTTTCCCTCTGCCACGCAGAATGAAATAAATGGCAAGGATGCGCGGAACCTGGTCAATAATGGCGTCCAGGTAGTGGCCGAAGGCGCTAATATGCCTACGGTTCCTGAGGGCATTGACGTCTTTCTTGACAGTAAGATTTTATACGGGCCGGGGAAAGCCGCGAATGCCGGCGGAGTTTCTGTTTCCGGTCTTGAGATGTCCCAGAACAGCATGCGCTTAAGCTGGTCTCGTGAAGAGGTAGATAAACATCTTCATGACATTATGAGAAAGATACACAAGGCCTGTGTTGAGGCATCCGAAGAATACGGCACTCCCGGCAATTACGTAAACGGCGCTAATATAGCCGGTTTTACAAAGGTTGCTAACGCAATGATGGCTCAGGGAGTAGTTTATTAGTCTTTTTTCTGGCTGAAAACAATAAGCGGTGGTATCACTACATGTGATACCACCGCTTTATTTTTCTGATAAACTTGTAAAGAGTGAAATGCCCCGCCTATAAGGTACGGGGCTTACCAGTGTGCTCCCGGTCAACTGGCATTCCACATGTGAGATAATCAAAGTTTGCCAGCTCAATACTCATTTGTGAATGGCCAGGTATTTTTCCCAGCCACTTTTTCCTATTAATCCGGAAATCCTATCCAGTTCCTCGTCAATAACATCAAACCAGTCTTGAGCCTTGCCTTTCCAACCCAATTGCGCCAAAAATTTCTGGCGGTATGCAGCATTATCAAAAATACCATGCAGATAAGCTCCCCGAACATTTCCCTGCTGCCAGCCTAAATCTTCTTCTATATAGGTTTCAGCCAAAGGGCCGGACCGTGTAGACCCATGATGGATTTCGTATCCGCGCACCAGGCTGCCGTCAACCAGCCGGACTTCACGTTGAACGGTGATTTTTGCGGGCATAAGGGTAGTCGTAACATCCAGCAATCCTAATCCTTCCTCGGTTCCGCCTTCCAGATCTTCCGGATCAAGAAGTTCCTTCCCCAGAATCTGCATCCCGCCACAGATGCCCAGAACCGGCAGACCGTGTCGTGCCATACGCACAATTTCCGCGGCAAGACCCGTTTGTCGTAAATACCGGAGACTCTCCACGGTATTTTTGCTACCCGGCAAAAGAATTGCCCTAAAGCGGTCCAGCGGCATCATATTATTAACAGGCACAACATTTATGCCGCCCGCATGTATCAGCGAATCAAATTCATCCATGTTGCTTGCATAAGGATACATGATTAGGGCGATATTGATCTTTTTCTGATCAAAATCTGAACGGTGAGTGAATGAATCCTCTTCGGGCAGTACATGCTTTATCATAGGAATAGTGGCCACTGTCGGGATGCCCGTCCTTTCCTGCAGCCAATCCATCGCATTGCCGAGCAATTTCTGATCACCGCGAAACCGGTTCAGCACAAATCCTTTGACAAGATCCTTCTCCTCGGGAGTCATGCACGACCAGGTACCGAGCAGGTGTGCGAATGATCCGCCACGATCAATATCAGAAACAATATAAACGTCTGCCTTGCATTCCAGTGCCACACTCATATTGACGATATCATCTTCCCTTAGGTTGATTTCAGCCGGACTGCCGGCACCTTCAATCACCACCTGTTTAAATTCCCGTATCAGGCTCCACAAAGAATCCTGAACGACAGGCCATAATTTTGCTTTTCGACCCGGCCAGGGCAATCCGGTGATTTCAGGACTATATTGACCAAGAACGATGACTTGACTGTGTGTTTCAGCACTTGGCTTGAGCAATACCGGGTTCATCCGCGCCTGAGGTTCTACCCGCGCGGCGAGCGCCTGTAAATACTGGGCACGTCCAATCTCAAGACGATCGGGCGTGACAGCTGCGTTATTGCTCATATTTTGCGCTTTGAAGGGTGCAACACTAACCCCTCTGTTAGAGAAATAACGGCACAGTGCCGCAACCAGGAAGGATTTTCCGGCACCGCTCGTACATCCCATAATCATAATTGGTGTTCTGGAGACATTCAAATCCGGTGACATGGTCATATTCTTACAGATAGTTACACAACAGTACGAACCGGAACCCCTTCCTGTTCGAGATAGGTCTTGATCTCGCCTATGGTATAGTGTTGGTAATGCACCATGGAAGCAATGAGAGCCGCGTCTGCGTTTGCTTCTACAAAAACATCCCTGATATGCTCCGGCCTGCCGGCACCCCCTGAAGCAATGACGGGGATGTTCACTGCAGAGGATATCAAGGCTGTCAAATTCAGTTCATACCCATCATTTGTACCATCGGCATCGATCGAGTTGAGACAGATCTCGCCGGCACCCAGATCCCGGGCCTTTTGTGCCCACTCAACCGCATCGACACCCATTGGCGTCCTGCCGCCGTTTATCCAGACCTCGTATCCCGATGGTATTTCCGCGCTCTTTCCCACTTTTTTTGCATCCATCCCCAATACGATACATTGACTTCCGAAAATCTTCGCCCCTTCGGAAATCAGCCCTGGATTCAAAACGGCAGCGGTATTAAC
>CAYVXX010000076.1:7639-9097 GCA_964454305.1 uncultured Syntrophales bacterium
TTAAATTTGATCCCTTTCGTTGTTTTGCCTTCTTTCACATCCAGGCAAATTATAATCCTTTTACTGAGCATTGTTATGCCGTCCCGTCCCACTCACAAAAGTTTTTTAATATCCGAAGGCCGTGTCTTCCACTTTTTTCAGGGTGAAACTGCATTGCGACAACGTTTCCTTTGCCTATGATCGATGCGAATTCAACCCCGTATTCGGTCGTTGCCACGATGTCGTCGCGCCGTTCCGGATCGGGATAATATGAATGGACAAAATAGTATTGCGCTCTTTCATCAATACCCGCAAGAACGGGATGCGGACGGACAGCGGAAATGTTGTTCCATCCCATGTGGGGAATTTTCAAATTGGAAGTGCGAAACTTTTTCGTACTGCCCTGTATCACACCGAGACAGGAGGCACTATTTTCTTCGCTCCTGTCGAGGATTATCTGCGCACCAAGACATATCCCCAGAAACGGGACACCTCCGCCAATGACGTCATTTACCACGCGGTCGAGATCCGACGTTTTCATGACGTCCATCGCAGCACCTGCCGCTCCCACGCCCGGTAATATGACCCTTTCGGCAGACAGTATTTCCAGCGGCTTGTCGGTTATCCGGCACTCCTCACCTATGTGTATAAGAGCCCTCTCAACAGACGTAAGATTTCCCGCTTTGTAGTCAATTATTGCTATCATGCTCGTTAGCTGAACCAACCTCCGATAATTTCATCATTTTGCCGACAATCACATCGACACCCTCGCCCAGAAGAAATTCAATGGAAAGGCTGTCAAGGTACGCATCATCCCAGTGAAAGTTATACTCATCAACCAGATTTTTGATCTTATTGAATTTAACTCCGAGAACTTCTTTCTTTTCCGCAGCCGTCAAATCGCCTTTGAATATAATATGAAGCAGCAGGATATGTCTGATCCTGTGGTTTTTACCCAAGAGTGGCATGATGATTATCGGGGCTTTATCCACCTTCCCAAGTCCCGCATATATTTCTCCGGTTCTGATGATCGTTCGTTTGGTTCCCAGAAGAGCACGTTTTTTTTCAACCCGCGATTTAATTTCCGATGAAATACCTCCTCTTTTACGGATTGATATAATTGCGTCTTCTCCCGGAGTTTCTTCGAGATCAAGATTCTCAACATCGTACAGGGTGTAGCCACAAATAGCGGATAGTGCCTTCTGGAGCCTTCTTGCAGCGGCTCCGTCTTTTGTTGTAAGATTTTCCAGAGAAAATTCGAGATCCTTTAAGAAATCGAAGATGATTCCTCTGATCATTTCACCCTTTCTGCTGGTACCCACCGTAACGGTTTTCGCCTGGTGCCTGATTGCATCGACTGGCCGTGACAACTCATCGATAGCTCTGCCAAGACAGACATCAAGCATGTCGAGAGGAGATGAGGAAACTCTTTTATCTCTAAATTCTTCCCAGAAGTCTTCCAGCGGCAGTTTTCCGACA
>CAYVXX010000077.1:0-8503 GCA_964454305.1 uncultured Syntrophales bacterium
GCAAAGGCGGAACCGAATGTGGCCGTCGTCGAGGTGGACGACGAGCGGTTGATCCGCCTCACCGATATGTACATGCCGAAGAAGACCACCGGCGCTACAATTGAAATGATCGATTTCCCCGGCCTGAAGGAAGGTTCCGCAAAGAACGGTTCTTTTTCAGGAAGCTCCATGGAATGGATCAAAAATACGGATGCCCTGGCCCTGGTGGTGCGCAACTTTAATGATGACCTGACGGGAGATCCCACGCCGCTTGGCGACATTGACGAAATCGATACGGAACTTCTCCTCGCCGATCTCATAATCGTGGAAAACAGACTTGAGAGGCTTGAATGGTTTCAGAAACGGGGGCAAAAAACGAATGTGCTTGCACTGGAAGAAAAAGCCCTCCGAAAAGTCGCGGAGCAACTCAACAACAATCAACCCATCCGGGACCTTAAGCTCGACGAAGATGAAGATAAAACAATACGCGGTTTTCAATTTCTCACGAAAAAACCGTTTCTTGTTATCCTGAACTCGGACGAAGCCGTTTTTGGACAAAACAATGATGTCATGGCCAAAATCGAATCGCGGTACAACGTCATCGAATTCGCCGGTCGTTTCGAAACGGAATTGTCCCACCTCAAAGATGAAGAGGCGAAATTGTTCATGGAAGATATTGGCATCAAAAAGTCGGCCAGGGAGAGATTATCACAATTCGCGTACAGGACGCTCGGGTACGTAAGCTTTTTTACCGTCGGTGAAGACGAAGTACGGGCATGGAGTATTCACGGAGGAGATACGGCGGTTAATGCGGCCGGTGCCATCCATTCCGATCTTGCACGGGGATTTATCCGTGCTGAATGTTTTACATACGACGATTTAATCGAATGCGGATCGGAAAAGGGGGTGCGGGCAAACGGCCACTTTCGTCTGGAAGGAAAGGATTATATCGTCCGGGACGGCGATGTTCTGAGCATTAGATTCAGCGTCTGACAGAGCAAGAAAAACAGAAAAAGGGGGAGAGAAAACCCTATAATGCGGAAACACAATTTCAGAAATATTGCAATTATTGCCCATGTCGATCACGGGAAGACGACGCTCGTCGACGGGATGCTAAGACAGAGCGGCACTTTCAGAGAACACCAGCTGGTGGTGGAGCGCGTCATGGATTCGATGGACCTCGAGAAAGAACGGGGGATCACGATCATGGCAAAAAATACGGCCATCTGGTACAAAGGCGTTAAGATAAATATAGTCGACACGCCAGGCCACGCTGATTTCGGTGGCGAAGTGGAGCGGAGCCTGACTATGGTCGACGGAGCGCTCCTGCTCGTCGACGCCAGTGAAGGCCCGCTGCCGCAGACACGCTTTGTTGTCAAGAAGGCCTTATCCAAACGGCTACCCATCATTGTGGTGATCAATAAAATCGATCGCAGCGACGCGAGAATCGAGGAGGTCGTGGATGAAGTCTACAACCTTTTTATCGATCTCGATGCCGGCGAGGAACAGATAGAATTTCCAATACTGTACACAAACGCCAAAACGGGCGTTGCACATTTAGCACCGGCTGACGATTCCACTGACTTGCGACCACTGTTTGAAGCGATTATCGCCACTATACCCGCACCCGAGGCAGATGATGACGAAGTCCCGCAGTTTCTTATAACAAATCTCGATTATGATTCTTATGTCGGGCAAGTCGCCATCGGCCGGCTGGCAAACGGCGTTCTGGAGATGAATAAAAATTATTCCCTGTGCGGAGCGGAGGAAGTTACGCCGGGGATAAAATTTTCTGCCCTGTACACCTTCGATGGGTTAAAAAGGATACAGGTTAACAGAGTGGAGGCGGGGGATATCGTTGCTGTTGCCGGTGTCGAACATATGACAATCGGCGATACGATCTCTTCAGTGGAAAACCCCTGCCCCTTGCCCCGCATTAATGTCGATGCGCCGACCGTTTCGATGATATTTTATGTTAACAACAGTCCTTCTGCCGGCACCGAAGGCAAATATCTGACATCGCGTCATCTTCGCGCCCGCCTTGAGAAAGAGACTCTTCGAAATGTCGCACTGAACATCAGGAACCTTTCCCGGAAGGATATGTTCGAAGTCTGCGGTCGCGGAGAGTTACAGATGGCCATTCTGATTGAAACGATACGCAGGGAAGGATATGAATTCATGGTATCCAAGCCGCAGGTAATAACAAAAGAGGAAAACGGAAAAGTACTTGAGCCGACTGAGAGGCTTTTGATTGATATTCCGGAAGAATTTATCGGTGTCGTTACGGAAAAACTGTCTGCACGTAAGGGGCGCATGACAAATCTGATCAACAAAGGCAGCGGGCGCGTCACGCTGGAGTTTGTCATACCATCACGGGGATTGATCGGTTTCCGCAGTCATTTTTTAACGGATACAAAAGGCGCTGGCGTTATGAATACGCTCTTTGAAGGATACGAACCCTGGTTCGGCCATATTCCTCAACGGGCCAACGGCGCCCTGGTAGCCGACAGAGTCGGGAGAGTCACAGCCTATGCAAGTCTGGCCATGGAGGACCGGGGGGAACTGCTTGTCGAGGTAAGAACGGACGTCTACGGCGGAATGATCATCGGTGAGCGAAACAGACCAGGTGACCTGAACGTAAATATCACCAAGGAAAAGCAATTGACGAACATGCGGAGTTCCACGTCGGAAGCCACGGTAACCTTGCGGCCGCCACGGCGCCTCTCACTCGATCAGTTCATCGAATTTATCGCCGAGGACGAACTGATTGAAGTAACCCCGCTAAACATCCGCCTGCGCAAAATGGACCTGGATAAAAACAGACGGCGGGCCAAATCGACCGCTTAGAAATCCTCAAAAATAGGGGTTGAACCCCTCTTGCACCGGTGGGCAGAACCACTTCCCAAATCGATTAGACTCCTTTAATCTTGACACGTAGTGATATTTTTCCTATAGTCCTGTGCGATAGTCATTTGATTTCCAGAGCAATTTTATAAAGATAAACCGGCAATTTTTGAGAATAAGGAGAGAAATATGAACAGGAAATTTTGGATACTGAGTTCTATTATCTTGTGGCTGATTGTTCCACTTCTGGCACAGGCTGCAGAGATGACCGGACGCGAGGTCATGAAAAAGCAAAAAGAATTGCATAAAGTACAAAGTGAAATTGGAAGCGAAATTATGCTCCTCGTAGACAAGGACGGAAGTAAGGAAAAGCGGCTGGTCAAACGATATGCAAAAGAAGTGGGCGATGATGTTCACCGTTATCTTATCGTGTTCCTTGATCCCGCCGATATCAAGGGGACAGCTCTCCTCACGTGGGAACAAAAAGAACGAGACAACGATCAATGGCTGTATCTTCCGGCACAGAAAAAAATGCAGCGCATTGCAAAGGGAAGCAAAAAAAATTACTTCATGGGTACAGACTTTACATATGAAGACATGGAACCGGAAGATCTTGATAACTTTAACTATAAGATTCTGCGTTCGGAAAAGCTGAATCAGGACAAGAAGGATTTAGATTGCTATGTGATTGAAGCAACTCCCTCCAATAAAGAAAAAAAGAAGGAAAGCGGTTATTCCAAACGGATTATGTGGATAGAAAAGAAACACTTATATACCCTTAAGGTAGAGTTCTACGATCGCAGAAGCAGATTACAAAAGGTTCAAACCAATCATGCCATGAAAAATGTTTCGGGAACTGTATGGCGTCCGGAAAAAACCCTGATGAGTCATCTGGGGAGAAAACATAAAACCCTTACTGGCATTAAGTCGAGAGAGATTAACACTTCTGTAAAGGATTCTGTCTTCACAGAACGCTTTATACTTTCCGGTAAGCACACACAGTAAGGAAAAGTGCCTAAAGTATATTAAAGTGCCTAAAATGCCTAAAGTTAATCCCGCCAGGGCGGGAGGATGCCATTTTATATATGCAGGTAGGTAGGTTTCTTAAGCCATCAATGCACAATTGGGGCACAATTGTGATGGACTCTAAGTAGTTTTGGGTTATCAATCAGCACGCCGTAGGCGTACCACAACTTTAGGCACTTTAAATACTTTAGCTCACTTTAGGCACTCATGTTCGTACCTAATGAGCCCTAATTTGATATTTTTCTTTGAGTTAAACTAATGCTGATGATCGGAGGTTCTGTCTATGCGTAAATTTATGCTGTGGAGCCAAGCTCACCCGTGGATTGTGATCGTTGGAATTGCCATCGTCACAATTTTAGCCTTATACGGCGCCCGCAACATAAGGATCGATGCTTCAACGGAAGGCATGATGATCCAGGGAGATCCCGCCCAATACTATTATCAAGAAACCCTGAAAAAGTTCGGAACGGACAATATCACCGTCATATTTATCCAGGACAAAAACCTTTTTACCCCTGAAAAGCTGAAACTGTTAGACGAACTGGTCTTCAAGTTCGAAGAATTACACGGAGTCAGTAAAGTTGAAAGTCTCTATTCCGTAACCAACTTCAAGGGAGTTAACGGGGCGCTTGAAACCAATCCCTTGATGGATTGGACCCCCGAAACGCAGGAAGAGGCTGACAGGGTAAAAGCAGACGCCCTCCGAAATCCCGTTTTTCTGAACAGCTTGATTTCAAAAGACGGTACTGCCACAGCAATAAACCTCTTTGTAGAGGGAGATCCTGATGACCCCGAATTTAATGTTAAGTTCTCCAGAGGGGTAGATGAAATCATAAAACCTTTCCAGAACCAGCTTGATACCATATTCCAGATTGGTCTTTCCTTCACCCGCCGTCTGATAAGTGATAACATTATAGGTGACACGGTCAAACTGGTGCCATTGTCAGCTTTTGTTCTGCTTATAACTTTGATTATATTCATGCGTTCGGCCAGCGGAGCCCTGTTGCCCATGCTCACGGCGGGCACAAGTATAGTCTGGACCGCCGGTTTTATGGCTCAGGTGAATATCCCTCTCAATGTGCTTACCGTCATCGTGCCGGCCCTTATAATTGTTGTAGGCTCAACAGAGGACATACATATCCTTTCCGAATATCTGGAAAGTGTAGAAGAAACGAATGGCAATAGAGATGAGGCTATCAGGATCATGTCGGGTAAAGTTGGCACGGCAGTGCTCCTCACCTCGTTGACAACTTTTATCGGTTTTCTTTCCATTACGTTAAACCAGATAACCCTGCTTAAACAATTCGGTATTGTGGCCGCCTTTGGTCTTTTCGTTAATCCTCTTATAACCTGTCTTCTCGCCCCGGTTTATCTCCATTTCTTCGGTTCCACAAAAGGTAAAGTGTCTGGAGAACACAAGACAAGTTTTGTAGACCGCTTTTTCAACACTCTGGCCAATAATATAATAAAAATTATTTACACTAATAAACGGCTGGTTCTTACTTTTTTTCTGGGTCTGGCTGTTATCATCGGATTTTTTACGTTGCAGGTCAATGTAGATAATGATCTTCTCGGCTATTTCAAAAAGAACTCGGCAATACGTAGCCGTAGCCGGATACTTCATAAAGATTTAGCGGGTGCTCAGACCTTTTTTATCCGTATAAACAGTGGTTTTCCCGATACTTTTAAGCAACCTGAAAACCTTGCTCAAATTGCTAAAATACAAAAATATATCTCCGAAAAAGGATGGTTCGACAAAACAAAGTCCCTGGCGGATGATATCTCACTCATACACAGAGAAATGAACAACGGCGATGAAAAATACTTCAAGCTGCCTGATTCAGCTGACCTTATTGCACAGTACCTCCTGTTCCTGCACAGGGATGAAATTTCCCGCTACGTCACTGCAGATTTCAGTGAGGCAAATATTCTGGTGAGACATAATATCAGTTCCTCCTACGAACTTGCCGAGGCACTCCGAGACCTTGAGGAACAAATTAAAAAAACTTTGAATCCCCATTTCTTGTGGGGACTTACCGGTGAAAACATTCTCATTAATACGGCGGCGGACAGTATGGCCGCAGGACAGGCAAAGTCTCTTTCCCTCGTTCTTGTTCTCATTTTTATTATTATGTCCATCTTATTTGTAAATGTTAAGGCTGGTGCACTTTCCCTCATCCCGAATCTGTTTCCCATCGTTATTAACTTCGGCATTATGGGTATTTTCGGAATTCCCCTAAATACCGGAACCGCCATGGTGGCGGCGATAGCCATTGGAATTGCAGTGGATGACACCATACATCTCATGAGCCGCTATAACACTGAGATGCGACTGCTGCAAAGTCAGGATAAAGCCGTTGATGTGTGTATGCACGCTGAAGTAAGACCGGTTATTTCAACATCTGTTGCTCTTGCTCTTGGATTTGCCGTTCTGGGTTTTTCCAATTTTGTTCCCGTCATAAGTTTCGGCCTCCTTTCATCAATGGTTATGATATTCGCCGTCATCGGTGATTTATTTATTACCCCTATTTTGCTCTCTTCAACTCAGCTTATGACTCTGTGGGATATGTTAGGCCTTCAGCTTCAAAAAGCTGTTATACAAAATGCGGCTTTGTTCCGGGATCTCAGACCCTGGCAAATGAAAAGAGTCGTTCTGCTGGGCAGGATGCTTACCACTCAGGCCGGGGAATTGGCCGTGGTACAGGGAGAAGAGGGATCGAGCATGTATCTCCTTCTCGAAGGCAGTGCCGAAGTTGTAACAAAGGATAAAAAAAACGGCAAGGATATTTTCCTTACCGAACTTAATCCCGGTGATGTTTTCGGTGAAATAGCCCTTGTTGAACCCGGCCCGCGATCTGCCGACGTGCGTGCTTTAGAACCGATCAATTATCTCGAAATCGACTGGAATGGCCTTAAGAGAATTCAAAGAATTTACCCCCGCATTGCGAGTCGCTTGTTTCTCAATCTGTCACGGATTTTAGGGGGACGTCTGGTAGAAACAGATAAACTCCTTCTTGAGGTAAAATAGATTTTAAAAGGATAGATGATTATGAACCGTATAAAATATTTAGCCGTATTTTTCTTAGTTATTTTCCTGGCTTTTAGTTCTCAGCAGGCAATGGGCGCCGATGATCTTAATCTGCTAAATGACTTGGACAAGGAAATGTCAACCACAAAAGAGAAATCGAGTAGTGACCTTGATCTTCTCGGCGAATTAGAGGCGGCGCCGGCTGAAGAAAAGGAGGATCGATTTAAATACCTCACCCAGATTGGCAAGAACTTCGAGGGAAGCCTCCGGTTGCGCGGCCATGTTTTCTTTAGAGAACCGGAAGACCGGGAAGGTATAGATAAAAGGAATCCGGTGGGAGAAGCTCTTTTGAGATTTAACACATGGACTGGTAATGACACACTGCGTCTCGATTTTTCCGGCTGGTTAGAAGGGGGAAGTCAACAAGACACCTATGATGGTATTTTTCGGTGGCTCCAGGATAAGGACCGTCAACGCCATTATCTGGAATTGAATGAACTATACCTTACCCTTTTCCAGGACAGCTATGACGTAACATTGGGTAAAAAGATCTTCAAGAACGGAATTTCGACACTGTTCTCCCCTGCCGACAGATACCATTTCACGGATTCAAATGACCCGATGGATCCTAAAGATTTTGGCATGTGGCAAACAAAGGTGGATTACTATATTGAAAAGTTTACCATCACAGCAGCCATATTCCCCATATTCAATTCAGGCAAACAGCCGAGTGGGCATTCCCGCTGGTCCGGTGAGACGGGAGACTATGATATTTACGAAGAAGATATATCCGACAAGGACGTCGAGGAAGATTTCCCCACCATTTCAATTAACAATGTCAGCTATTTTGCCAGGGGTAAGACGACCTTCCGCGGCTGGGATCTCTTCTTATCGGCATATCATGGCCTGAACCCATACTATGTACTGAGGGAAGAACAGCGAGGAAGTAAAACGGTAGCTATCAAGGAAAACGTAAAGGTAGGCAACTACGCCGCCGGTTTCTCTACTGCATACAAAAAATGGGAATTTCATGGTGAGGGTCTGTTTAACTTCAGCTATGACGGTAAAGATGACCACTATATCAGCCTTGTGGGAGGCTTTACCTATACAGTTGATGAACTGGCAAAAAAGGTTTTTCTCGAAAAAATTGACATAACCATTGAATATGCCAATGAAATAATTACAAAGAAACAACATGCCGAAGGGTATACGGAAAGTTCGCGAAAAAGCAGACTGGGACACAACAATATATTCACCAGGGTGAATTTTAAATATAATGAAGATTTGAGTTTTCAATATATTTCAGATTTTGAATTCGATCCATCAGGTCGATACAATAAGATTCAGTCCGAATATAAAATCAGGCCGGGGCTTGTCTGGACAGTCGCCGCCGAATTCTTCAACGGCAAAGATGACAGTTTCTATGGCAGATGGTCACGGAACGATCGGCTTATAACCGCCTTCAAATACAATTTCTAAGGTGATTTAACCCGGATTTTGACCGGGAGCGCACACGCAAGGGGCGCAATATAAAAGGAATATATTATTCGCTTTGCTCATGAATCTTCGATTGATTCGCCTTCGGCTCATGAATCTTCGATTTCCTTACCGGGAAGCCCCGCCCTG
>CAYVXX010000078.1:0-8320 GCA_964454305.1 uncultured Syntrophales bacterium
CGTAGGCGGGAATCCATAAACGGATAATCACCTGAAAAGACTGGATTCCCGTTTTCACGGGAATGACAAAATTGTGCATATTTCGACTTTTTACGAGACTGTCAACCTTCTAATGTTACGAATATTTGGGGTTAAGAAAGGAGTTTGGCCATGAAGAAGTATATCTATTTTTTCGGTGACGGAAAAGCCGAAGGTGGCGCGGACATGAAAAACTTACTGGGAGGCAAAGGTGCGAATATCGCCGAAATGGTGAATCTCGGAATGCCGGTCCCACCAGGATTTACAATAACAACCGAGGCCTGTAATGAATTCTTCAAGAGAAAGAAAAAATATCCTGCGGGCATAAAGGATCAGGTGAAGGCAAACCTGGTACGGGTGGAAAAGATCATGAAGCGCAAATTCGGCGGTGAAAAAGACCCGCTTCTTCTGAGTATCCGTTCCGGCGCTCCTTTTTCCATGCCGGGCATGATGGAAACCGTTCTTAATATCGGGCTTACCGCAAAGTCCATTCCCGGCCTCATCGAAAAGTCGGGCGATCCTCGTTTTGTGTACGATTCCTACCGTCGCCTTATTGCAATGTACTCGGATGTTGTTATGGAAAAGGCCATCGGCATGGAACCGGAAGAAGGTAAAGGAGTACGGAACCAGTTAGAGCACCTTCTTGAAAAAGTTAAGAAAAAGAAGGGGTATAAAAGCGACTTGGATCTCACGGCCGATGATCTCAAGAAACTGTGTGAAGAGTACAAGAAAACGATTTATAAGGTGCTGGGGAAAGAATTTCCTGATGATCCCATGGAGCAGCTTTGGGGTGGGATTGATGCGGTATTTCTTTCATGGAATGGAAAACGCGCCGTTTCCTATCGCCGCATTGAAGGCCTCCCGGATGACCTGGGGACAGGGGTCAACGTTCAAACGATGGTTTTTGGTAACATGGGAGACAACTGCGGCACCGGTGTTGCTTTTACCCGGAATCCGGCCACCGGAGAGAACACCTTTTACGGTGAGTGGCTGATCAATGCACAGGGAGAAGACGTGGTAGCGGGTACTCGTACCCCGTTTGCACTGAATGAGGTATCAAAGGTTGATACCAACAAACACCTTCCGACCCTGGAAAAGGACATGCCGAAACTTTACAAACAGCTTTATGCCATCAGAAACAGACTGGAACGGCATTACAAAGACATGCAGGACATAGAATTCACTATCGAAAATGGCATTCTTTACATGCTGCAGACCCGGACAGGAAAACGAAACGGCCCTGCCGCCATAAGGATGGCAGTCGAAATGGTAAATTCTCGATTGATTTCCAGAGAGACCGCACTGATGCGGGTAAAACCCGAACAGATCGATGAGCTACTTCATCCGATGGTCGACCCAAAAGCGGAAAAAACCGCGGTAAAACTCGGAAAGGGCCTCCCTGCAGGGCCGGGCGGCGGTGTCGGTAAGATTGTCCTTACTCCAGACAAGGCCGAGGAACTCGGCACCAAAGGCGAAAAGGTTATTCTCGTCAGGGAAGAAACCTCACCGGAAGATGTACATGGAATGAAACCTTCCCAGGCAATCCTGACCTCGAAAGGGGGAATGACCAGCCATGCAGCGCTTGTCGCTCGCGGTTGGGGGAAGTGTTCCATCGTAGGATGTGGAGACCTTAGCGTTGATCTGAAAACAAAAACTGTAAAATTTGGCGATACGGTACTCAAAGAGGGTGACTGGATAACCATGAACGGTACCAAAGGTGTTATTTATAAGGGTCAACTCGACTTAGTCACCTTTGATCCCTCAAAAAATAAACCATACAAAGAGCTCATGTCATGGGCCGATAAGGTGCGCAAGCTTGGCGTTCGCACCAACGCCGACACTCCGCAGGACGCTGCTACGGCAGTGATTTTCGGTGCAGAGGGGATAGGTCTCTGCCGAACCGAGCACATGTTTTTCGGAGAGCGCATATGGGCCATGCGTGAAATGATTATGGCCGACACCCTTGAGGGACGCGAAAAGGCGCTGGCCAAACTGTTGCCGATGCAGCGAGAAGATTTCTACGGGATTTTCAAAGCAATGAACGGACGTCCTGTTACTATTCGGCTTCTTGATCCCCCGCTACATGAATTTGTCCCCCATGAAGAGGCTGCACAGAAAGAGATGGCTGCTCGTTTGAAGATTAAAGTCAAAGAGATCGTCGAAAAAGTTGAGTCTTTGTCAGAATTTAATCCGATGCTCGGTCACAGAGGATGCCGTCTGGGGACGACGCATCCCGAGATTACGGCAATGCAGGCACAGGCAATCTTTGAAGCTGTTGTGCAGTGCAAGAAGGAAAAAATAAAGGTAATGCCCGAGGTTATGGTACCCCTGGTAGGAACTGTGGGTGAATTTACGAATCAAAAGGCTATCATCGATAGAGTGGCAAAAGAGGTTATGGACGAGAGCGGGACAAAGTTTACATATATGGTAGGGACTATGATTGAAATCCCGCGAGCTGTTCTCGTTGCGGACAAGATAGCCGAAAATGCGGAATTTTTCTCGTTCGGTACAAACGACCTGACCCAGATGGCGTTTGGCTATTCGCGAGACGACGCCGGAAGTTTTTTACCGAACTATATTCGCCGTAAGATACTGGCAGGTGATCCGTTCCAGAGCATTGATCAAACGGGCGTCGGCGAGTTGATGAAGATCGGGGTGAACCGGGGCCGCTCGGAACGAAAAAACCTGAAAATAGGGATCTGTGGCGAACATGGAGGCGATCCTGCGTCTGTGATCTTCTGCCATGAAATCGGGCTTGATTATGTGAGCTGTTCTCCCTACCGGGTACCGATTGCTCGGCTTGCCGCTGCACATGCAGTCATCGAGGGAAAATAGGGGCAATAGAAACAATAAGAGAGCTTTGAATAACTATCATTATTGGTCATTTCAACCGCAGGGAGAAATCTAAGATTTCTCAGTCGTTAAGACTCCTTCGAAATGACAGAGTATCGTTGACATGACAACAGCAGGATTACCACTGCTCTAATATTTAAACATCCCATCTTCGTAAATTACCACTTCTTTACCGGAAGAGAGACGCGCGGTAACCGTCTTTCTTTCGGTATTCACAAGATCCCAGTGGAGGGCTGAATCGTTAAAACCCAGCTTTTTCTTCATTTCCCTTGACAGCTCAGCGGGATTTCCATTGTAAGTATCCGAATATGACGCACCCACTGCAATATGACAGTTTCCGAAACGGCCACCATAGTTCTCATCATAAAGGGTGTTGGCCATGAACTTGTCAATCTTTGAAAACCTCTTATCAGTTAAAGAAAACTCCCCTACCCTGCAGGCACCTTTGTCCATTGACATCTGCTTTTGCGTAAACTCTTTTCCCGCATCAGCTTCTATGCCGACAGCGGAACCCTTCTTGAACTTTAGCCGTACACCCTCAATATAATTACCGCATCGAAAAGACGGCTGATCTGCATAATAGATACCTTCAGTTCCTCTCCAGTCGGGTGAAAGAAATATCTCAAAACTTGGAATATTATGCCCGGAAATCCCAATCCATCTTCTTTGCTTTCCCGGTGTAATCTTCAAGTCAATATTTTCTGACCGTATATGATAAAACTTGACGTCCAGGCTATTCATCCATTTCTTTATAGCTCCGGCATTTCTGAAAACAGATTTCCATTCACGAACAGGATCATCCATGTCAAGATAACAGGCCTTAATAACCTGCGCGGTGTACCGCTTCATGGAAAGCCTTGCCTGTTTTGCCAGTTCAGGAGTCGGAAATATGCACAGTGTCCAGCCGAAAACTCCCACCTCTTCACGTTTTTCCAATATCTCCCTTAACGGTTTTCTGGCAACCAATGCCCTGGCCATCCTTCCTGGATCAATACCGCTAAGATGGGTAAGGGACTGCGGTGCATGAAGATAGATGCTCCCGTTAAGATTTTCACAGAGTTCCCTCTCTCCAGGAGGTTGAAAAACAAGTTGCCTGCTATTCGCTTTTGCATAAAAATTGAGCTCCATTTCAGACGTCAGACCCGATCTTAGAACCGGATTCATCCCCATATCAAGAAACCTTGCGTGCAGTATTTCCGCAAGTTTTATGGCATCAATATCATATCGAATCAGGATAACATCGCCCTTTCCGTATTTTGACGTTCTTGCGGTTTTCAATCCCCAGATGAGGACATCAGCATATCTTTCAAGTTGCATGTCCGTGAGCATAACTTTAGCTTCCTCTATTTTAAATCATTGAGGGTTTACATATAATTTCTTTCACTTTAAGATCAAAGATGTTTGAGCTGTTCGCGGGTTGAATAACCAGGGCAGTGTCAGCGCCTCTCGCTGTTCCTCCTATTGATATTACATCTTCATCTGTCCGCGCCAGTCCTGCATCGGCAGCCATCAGGGCCAATTCAACAGCCACTTTAGTCCCCTGACCGAACATCCTCAGGACATAAGCGACAATTTCATCCACCTGGTAGGTAGAAAGCTTATTCCTTATGCCACGTCCGACCCCGGCCAGGGCATGCGTACAGGTCAGAACGCTTACACCGTTCGACTCCAATTCGGCACGGGACTCATCATCCATCTCCTGAAAATTGGGTTTCGCAAATCCCGTAGAATGGGTTACAGCAATAATTTCGATCCCCTTATCCAGAATTTCCAGTGCATCGAAAGCAGTTTTTCCGGTATTTGTTGCAATAAGAACTTTTCTAATATCGAGTTCCTCTGCCCTGCGCGCAACCGCCTCGAGAACCTCCCTGGTATTCTGTATGCCTGGCTTTTTAAAGTAACGACATCCTGTGTCTTCATACAAGGATAAATCGGACATAAAAGATCACCTCCTTTTAATAATTGACAGATAATATCATCCTCGAAAAAATATAAAAAGCCTTTTTGTAACATTGACAGGTTCGTGAAAAGTCGGATTTCGTTCCTCTCTGTCATTCCCGCGCAGGCGGGAATCCAGTTATTGTAAGGTGTTATAGACTCCCGCCTGCGCGGGAGTGACAAGATTTGGACTTTTTACGATCGCATCAAGATTAATAAACTTGACATATTACTTATTCTGTCTATCTTAATTATAGAATTACACCATTTAAAAAAGATAGGTACTCTGTACTGAACATTATTAAGTCCGAAAAGGGGGAAATCAGTTATGGATCTAAACAGATTAACTCAAAAATCTCAGGAAGCAATCCATGATGCGCAGACCAAAGCAGTCCGCTACGGTCATATAGAAATTGACGGCGAACACCTCCTCCTCGCTCTGTTGGAACAATCGGACGGATTGCTCCCTCGCCTGCTCAAAAAGATGGATGTTCCTGTTGATTCTTTCAAAATAAAAATCGGGCAGAGTCTCGACAGAAAGCCGAGAGTGTCCGGCCCCGGGACTGAACCCGGAAAAGTGTATGTTACACAGAGACTCGATAAAATTTTAATAAAGGCGGAAGAAGAAGCGAAACACCTGAAGGATGAATATGTCTCCGTTGAACACCTCATCCTGCCGATGATAGATGAAGGAGACTCATCCGCTGCAGGAAGGACATTTAAAGAATTCAATATCACACGAGAAAAATTTCTGAAGGCTCTTACCTCGGTACGCGGTCATCAGAGGGTGACAAGTGCCACGCCGGAAGGAACTTATGAAGCCATGGAAAAATACGGTGTCGATCTCGTGGCTCAGGCAAAAGCGGGAAAACTCGATCCAGTAATCGGCAGAGACGGTGAAATCCGGCGAGTCATTCGTATACTCTCCCGTAAAACAAAGAATAATCCGGTACTTATCGGTGAGGCAGGTGTCGGCAAAACTGCTATTGTTGAGGGACTTTCCCAGAGAATAGTTCGCGGTGACGTGCCGGAAGGACTGAAGGACCGCTCCATCTTTTCCCTCGACATGGGTTCACTGATGGCAGGAGCAAAGTACAGAGGGGAATTTGAAGAACGTCTGAAAGCAGTGCTGAATGAAATAAAGGAGAGTGACGGGCATGTCCTCTTATTCATAGACGAGTTGCACAACATCGTTGGCGCGGGGAGGACGGAGGGCTCAACGGACGCAGGAAACCTTTTAAAGCCCATGCTTGCCCGTGGCGAACTCCACTGCATAGGTGCAACGACCCTTGACGAATACAGCAAGTATATTGAAAAAGATGCTGCACTTGAACGCCGATTCCAGCCGGTAATGATAGATCCCCCGACGGTAGAAGATACTATTTCCATCCTGAGAGGGTTAAAGGAACGCTTTGAGGTACATCACGGTGTAAAAATACAGGATAACGCCCTCGTCGCGGCGGCAGTCCTCTCCAATCGTTATATAAGTGACAGGTTTCTGCCGGACAAAGCGATAGACCTTGTAGATGAGGCATGCGCAATGATCCGCACCGAAATTGATTCAATGCCCGCTGAACTGGATGAGGTAACGCGCAGGGTTATGCAGCTGGAAATCGAAGAGGCGGCCTTGAAAAAAGAGAAGGACAAGGCGAGTAAAGAGAGATTGGAAGCCCTTCGTAAGGAACTTGCCGACATAAAGGCAGATACCGATTCCATGAAAGTCCAGTGGGAAGCGGAAAAGGAGGCCATTCAAAAAGTACGAAGTCTTCGTGAAGAGATTGAGCTTGTAAGAAGAGATATAGAACTTGCTGAAAGGAAATACGATCTGAATAAAGCTGCGGAACTCAGACACGGGAGACTCCCTGAACTGGAGCGCCAACTCAAGGAAGAAGAGGAAAGACTCGCTGAAAAGCAGGGGCCAAAAAAACTTCTGCGTGAAGAGGTTGCCGAGGATGAAATTGCCGATATCGTATCGCACTGGACGGGTATACCGGTCACCCGACTCGTCGAAGGGGAGAGAGAAAAAATCCTGAAGCTTGACGATATTCTCCATAAGAGGGTCGTCGGACAGGATGAGGCCGTTTCACTCGTGGCAGATGCGGTAATCCGTGCACGTTCCGGAATAAAAGATCCCAAAAGACCAATAGGTTCCTTCGTATTCTTAGGTCCAACGGGAGTGGGAAAAACGGAACTGGCAAAAACGCTTGCCGAGGCCCTTTTTGACACAGAGGAAAACATAGTCCGCATCGATATGAGCGAATACATGGAAAAACATACCGTTTCAAGGCTGATCGGCGCCCCTCCGGGATATATCGGTTATGAAGAAGGTGGACAGCTTACGGAGGCGGTCCGTCGAAAACCCTATTCGGTTATCCTCTTTGATGAAATAGAAAAGGCTCATCACGATGTCTTTAATATTCTTTTGCAAATCCTGGATGATGGTCGTGTTACTGATTCTCATGGAAGAACAGTTAATTTTAAAAATACCGTTATAATAATGACTTCTAACATTGGTTCTCATCTTTTACTTGAAGGTTTTACTGATAAGGGAACCATCAAAGAAGACGTAAAAAAAGAAGTAATGAAAGAATTGAGACTACATTTCAGGCCGGAGTTTCTCAACCGTGTGGATGATATAGTCATCTTCAAATCCCTCACCGAGGAGGAGATTGAAAAGATTGTCGATCTCTTGACGGAAGACCTGAGGAAACGCCTTGCCGACCGGTCAATTGAGATTGAACTTGACGAACCCGCAAGAAAGTTTATTGCACGCGCCGGATATGATCCTGTCTACGGCGCAAGGCCGCTGAAGAGATTTCTTCAACACGAACTTGAAACAAAGATAGGCCGCGCCCTGATCGCAGGGGATGTGGAAGACGGATCGAAGATAATTGTAACGACAAAAGACGGGGATTTAGATGTGAAGATTGAAAAATAAAGTGGTCAAGACAATCCCCTTCCTACGAGACAGTTGTCACTTTTCTGTTGCCATTTTGGCACCACAATGCTAATAAATTATTTATACCATAATAAAGAGGAGAACAAAATGGCAGCACTTAAAAAAACTGAACGTGTTTCCGCCCGGATATCTACTCCCATTTATGAAACACTATCACAGGCAGCCGAGCTTACAGGCGCTACACTGAACCAGTTCCTTGTCCAGTCAGCCCTTGAGAAAGCACAAGCGGTTATTGAACATGAGCAAATCATCAATATGACGATACGGGACGCAAGCGTATTCTTTGAAGCGATTGAAAATCCACCGGCTCCCAACAACAAACTAAAAGACGCCATGAAAAAATACAGGAAATCGTTCTCAGATGCTGAAAATAGAAGTACTTAGTCAGGAACACAACAGAGCGGATTTCGATTGCGGTACAGATGAGCTAAATCAATATCTGAAAAATGTCGCCCGGCAACACCTCAACAAAGGCATGTCCCGAACGTTTGTCCTTATTGATGATACCAAGCCAACTGAGATACTGGGATTTTTCACCTTAGCTTCCTGTGA
>CAYVXX010000079.1:0-5801 GCA_964454305.1 uncultured Syntrophales bacterium
TTCGTTCCGGATCGAGTAGCGGGAATGGATTATTTTATCAAGTATGCGCCGAAGATTGACTGGCAAGCCCTGTTTGTGATCGGCATTTTTATAGGAGCCTTAATCGCATCGACAATCTCAGGGAGCTTCGTCTTGAAGGCTGTCCCGGACGTGTGGAAACGCCGTTTCGGGACGAGTGTAATTAAGCGGGGAGTTGTCGCCTTTTTCGGTGGACTGATCGCCATGTTCGGGGCACGCCTGGCAGGCGGGTGACCTTCCGGCCATGGACTGAGTGGTTCACTCCAGTTGGCAGTCGGTAGTTATATCGCCTTGCTCTGTTTTTTCATTGGAGGCATCATCGTCGCCCGCACACTCTATGGGGGAGGTGAATAAAGATGAAATTGCTGATTTACGGACTCATCACGGGAGTTTTATTCGGCTTCCTTTTACAAAAAGGCCGCGTAATACGTTACGACAAACAACTTGGCGCTTTGCGTTTAATCGATATGACCATCGTTAAGTTCATGCTTTCCGCCATTTTAGTGGGTATGGTGGGCATCTACCTTTTGAAAGACCTCGGGCTGATCAAACTCAGCATAAAACCAACCATATTGGGAGCGAACATTATGGGCGGTCTTATCTTTGGAATCGGCTGGGGATTTCTGGGGTATTGTCCCGGTACCTCGGCCGGAGCATTGGGCGAGGGACGATGGGATGCGTTATGGGGAATTATAGGGATGTTTGCCGGTGCGGCCGTTTTTGCCGAAACATATCCGGCGATGAAAAATACGGTGCTGACATGGGGGAACTTCGGCAAGATTACTCTGCCGGAAATACTTGGACTGAACCACTGGATTGTAATCGTTCTGTTTATCATCGGAGGATTGTTGCTTTTTCGATGGTTTGAGAAAAAACACCTCTAATCGTAGAAAGAAGGGGGGGGTTGCAATGACTACTATCAACATAAGCGGGATGTCCTGCAATCATTGTGTGATGGCCGTCACTAAGGCTTTGGATGAAGTTGACGGGATTATTGATATTAAAGTTGACCTTGCAAAGGGAAAAGCCACCTTTGATGAAGTAACACCCGTTGACATGGACACCGTGAAAGAAAAAGTGAAGGAGGCCGGGTACGAAGTTGTCTGAGAAAGTACCACATAGCAAGAGCAATCTTATGAAAACTTCAATTGCCGTAGGAAAACTATCAGAAATAAAAAGGAGTCTGAAATGAGTGATTTCGAAGCAAGTGATATTTTTGAGATTGCCATTAGAATTGAGGAGAATGGGAGTAGTTTCTACCGCTATGCCGCTCAGATAGCAGAGGACGAAAAGACAAAAAAAATATTCACTTATCTTGCCGATGAGGAGGATAAGCACAAAATTACTTTTAAAGATATGCTTTCAAAAATAGAGAAACATAAGCTACCGGAAAGTTATCCGGGAGAGTATGGCGGCTATCTTCGAGATTACGTCGATGGCAATATTGTCTTTACAAAGGAGGCCCTGAATTCAGAATTGTCAAAGATTAAAGATACACTAACAGCCTTAAATTTTGCAATCCGCTGTGAGTTGGAGTCCATATTATACTATCACGAAAGCAAAAGATTCCTTTCCAAAAGTCAGCAAAACTTTATTGACAAGATCATAGATGAGGAACGAGGACATTTTGAAAGGCTGTCAGAAATTAAGAAACATTATAAAAGATAGAGAAAGAGAGGTAAAGTAATGAAAAGAACACTTATACACGTTATAGTAATCGCCGTATTTTCTCTGATAATAACCTTGCCCGTTTCGGCTGCAACGCAGCCTCCGGCAACGGGTAGCGTGCTGCCGGAGATAAAACTTACAGTGCCTGCAAATAATGACTATAAAAACTACCTCGGTCTTTCCCGTGGTGATTTTTTCAAAATTCCACAGATCAAGGCCAGGGTGGTCATCATTGAAATTATGAATATGTACTGTCCCCACTGCCAGGCAAGCGCACTCAAGGTAAACGAACTATATCGTATAATAGAAAGCAATCCAGCGCTGAAAGATAAAATCAAGTTGATAGGCATCGCAGTAGGAAATTCCACGTATGAAGCAGAGGTGTTCAGGGAAAGATACAATGTTCCTTTCCCTCTTTTTGAAGATGGGGATTTTACCATACATAAGGTCGTGGGAGAGGTCAGAACTCCATATTTTATAGGAATTAGAATTGATGACGGGGTTCCCAAGGTCTTCTATTCTAAAGTCGGCGGCTTCGAAAAGGCCGATGAATTTCTGGAGTTGATGCTTCAACTGTCCGGATTAAAGTAGGAGGTTAACAATGAAAAAATTTAGTTATCTCAATTTGCTGTCAGGAATTGTAATTATTTTCTTCTTAACTGCAACGGCCTACGGCCTTTCAGATGTCTTTAAGGAAAATATTTATCATCCAAAAAATCTCAAGCCCACAGACAGTGTTTTGAAGGTAAAGGTTGGTGATCGTGCTCCCGACTTCACCCTGCCCGCAATTGCCGGGGAGAAAATTTCTCTCAACCAGTATCGTGGAAAAAAGAATGTCGTCATCTCTTTCGTGCCTGCCGCGTGGACACCTGTTTGTTCAGACCAGTGGCCGGGTTATGGCATTGTGAAAGACATATTCGATAAAAATGATGCCATTCTCCTTGGAATAACGGTTGACAACATCCCCACTCTCTTTGCATGGACAAACCAGATGGGAAAGTTGTGGTTTCCTGTTCTTTCCGACTTCTGGCCTCATGGCAAAGTAGCTGACAGTTATGGGGTGCTGCGTTCCGATGGAGTTGCGGAAAGGACAATCATTATAATAGATAAGAAAGGGATCATTCGTTATATTGATGTCCATGATATTAACACAAGGCCTCGCCTCGAGTCGATTGTCAGAGAACTGGAAAAATTGAACAAATAGCAGACAGGCCTCAAGCGATTAGCCGGTTGGGGGCTCATGAAGAATGAAAGCTGATATGTCACCACTGCTGTTAGAAGAAGCACTTGAACATCTATACGAAAAATACAACAGGCATGAGTTCATTCATCCCGATCCACTGGAATTTCTATATTGTTACGATAATCTTCGTGATCGGGAGATTGTAGGACTCCTTGCTTCTTCGCTTGCCTACGGCAGAGTTTCTCAGATACTAAAAAGTATTTCAACTGTTCTTGAAAAAATGGCTCCGTCCCCATCTCGTTTTCTTGAAGACGCCTCTATGAAATCACTTTTACACACGTTTTCCGACTTTAAGCACAGGTTTACCACCGGGGATGAACTTGCAGTAATGCTCTACGGCGCTAAACGCGTTATAACGAAATACGGTTCACTCCATGCGTGTTTTAAATCCGCTCTCGGCAATGACGCCGACACAATCCGACCGGCGCTTACATCGTTTGTAAAAGAATTACGTGCCGGCTTTAATACCGAGAATAATAGCCTGTTACCTTCCCCGGAAAAAGGCAGCGCATGCAAGAGGCTCAATCTTTTTCTCCGATGGATGGTACGGAAGGATTCCGTGGACCCCGGTGGATGGGACGATGTGTCTCCCGCGAGGCTTATTGTGCCGCTCGATACACATCTTCACAGAATATGCCTCACATTAGGACTTACAAGACGAAAACAGGCGGATATGAAAACGGCAATGGAAATAACAGACTCATTAAGAATGATTAATCCTCACGACCCGGTACGGTATGATTTTGCCCTGACGCGTCTGGGAATCAGGAAAGATGCCAGTCTTCAATCATTTTTATATCACTGCCGGGCACGAAACGTAGCATAGCCTAAAAAAGGAGTATTGACTCATGAAGACCGATAAGTCACAAATTCTCTTAGGCTTATCGCTGATCTTACTATCAGCAATTTTTTATTTCATCCATTATGCAGTCTTCAGGGATGCACACCATATTTTCCTTTATCTCATCGGCGATATCGCTTTTGTCTTTATCGAAGTCCTTCTGGTAACGATGATTATACATCAGTTATTAAGTTACAGGGAGAAAAAGACCATGATGAAAAAGCTGAATATGGTTATAGGGTCCTTTTTCAGCGAAGTCGGAACCGGATTGCTGAAAATTTTTTCCGACTTTAACCCTCATTCAGACAAATTTCAGGAAAAGTTTATCGTAGATGATAACTGGTCCGACCAAAATTTTTTTTCCGTAATCACAGAGTTCAAAAATTCCGACCATGAAATTGATTGCCGTAAAGGCGACCTGGAAAACTTGCTCAATTTTCTTGTAAGCAAAAGAAATTTCTTAATCAACTTGCTTCAAAATCCCAATTTACTGGAACATGAATCCTTTACAAACCTTCTCTGGGCTGTCTTTCACTTAACAGAAGAGTTAGAAAGCAGGGCGGATGTCGGAAATCTGTCTGATACCGACTGTGAACACTTAGCCGGTGATATAAAAAGGGCATATGTCTTGTTAATTTCAGAATGGTTACGTTACATGAAACATTTAAGGAGTGATTATCCGTATCTGTTTTCTCTTGCCATGAGAACAAATCCTTTTGATCCGAATGCCTCACCGGAGGTAAAATAAATAATTGAGAAGCTGACGGGTCATGTTATTTGAAAAAACTTTTTGCTAAACTTATCTCAAATCTGATATAAGAATTTCATGTCAGCTATACTCTGTCCTTTCGAAGGAGTCTTCACGACTGAGAAATCTTAGATTTCTCCCTGCGGTCGAAATGACATTTCTTGATTGACACAACACTCGTACTCCTAAAGGAGGAACATATGATTCGTATCGGTATTAATGGTTTCGGCAGAATAGGCCGTCAAGTGCTGAAGGCCGTCATGGAAAGGCACCCTGAATCTCTACAGGTCGTGGCTGTTAACGACCTCTTCGATGTAGAAATCCTCGCTCACCTTTTTAAACACGACTCCAGCTACGGCCATTTTCCGGGAAAAGTCACGGTTGGAAAAAATAACTTTATTGTTAACGGTAATAAAATCAAGAACTTTGCATTTCGCGACCCTTCGTCTCTCCCCTGGAAAGAAGAAGGTGTGGATATTGTAATCGAAAGCACAGGCCTGTTCCGGACCGGCCCCAAGGCATCAGCCCATCTTGAAGGCGGTGCCAAAAAGGTGATCATCACCGCTCCGGCACAAGATGAGGACTTGACTCTGGTCATGGGAGTCAACCAGGAAGCTTACCGTCCCAAAGAACATCATATTGTTTCAAACGCCTCCTGCACCACCAACTGTCTTGCCCCGCCTGTCCTGGTTATTCACCAGGCCTTTGGAATAAAAAAAGGTATGATGACAACCATTCATTCGTATACCACCGATCAGCGTATCCTGGATCTGGCGCATCAAGATCTCCGGCGAGCCCGAACCGCAGGGCAAAATATTATTCCTACCACCACGGGCGCAGCCCGAGCAATCTCTCTGGTTATACCCGAATTAAAGGGCCGTTTCGACGGTTATGCTCTCAGGGTGCCCACCCCAACGGTCTCGGTGGTAGATCTTGTGGTCGAATTGGAAAAAGAAACCAACACTGATGAGCTGCGAGCAGTTTTGAAAAAAGCGGCAGGGGGAATACTTAAAGGCATTATGGCTTGTGAAGAGGAAAAACTGGTTTCGACAGACTTTAAGGGCAATCCCCTATCCTCGATAGTGGACATAGAATTTACCAATGTTTTACAGGGCAACATGGCAAAGGTCGTTGCGTGGTATGATAACGAGTGGGGTTATTCATGCCGCGTTGCCGATCTTGCAAACTACATGGCTGAGAAAGGCTTTTAATCCACAGATTTCGCAGATTACACGGATTACTCTAATCACTTGAAGTGCAATGCGAAATCTGTAGGGGTTAAT
>CAYVXX010000079.1:5901-8143 GCA_964454305.1 uncultured Syntrophales bacterium
ATACCCCGCTGCTTGCGGCGGGGTAGTTCATTCGAGGCGGATATAATTAACTATAATACTGAGACCTTTAAAAATATAATTCTGAGAGCGAATCATATTTTTAAAACTCCATGTAGCTTTTGGTAGTTGTGCAAAGCTTTCAATACTTTATCCGCCGATAAATCCATCCATTTAAGTAGAAAAAGAGTGCCGGCCAGCCACCGAGGCGAATAATCTTTTTTGCCATCCGATAAACTATTCCTTGCCTTCCAATTTTTTTATCTGAAAGATAAACACCGAGTAAACCACGATTAATCATTTGATGAAACCTCGTGTTGGGTAATCGGGAAACGCTTCTGTCCGCCTGTTTAAAAAAATGAGTGAGTCGTTTTAACATTTCCTCATTGTTTTCATAATAGAAACAGAAATTCAGATCGCCACCGACTCTGTCCTCTTCCTGATCGATAAGGTAATCCAGCAGGATATGCAGCCCCTGTACCCATGGAAAATAGGAGGCTCTAACCTGCGGGGCTACATCAACCGAATATTCATCATTAAACGCATAAGCAACAAGGCAGAAAATGCCAAGAGTCGAACCGCAACACGCCGAAAATTCATACCAGCTCATCTCCGGCAGGTTGTTTCGGTAAGATTGAAACCAATCCTTCAAACGGGGGACACGCTCATCTACTTTAATGTGCTTGTATACCTGTAAGTCACAATAATAACCCGCCAGCTCATGGAGCACAGGAGAAATATTATCGTACGATGAAAGTCTTTTCAGTACTTCCTGACATGTCTCCACAAGCGACACCAGATAGCCGCCATCATCCCGTTCGCTGCGAAATCGATAATAATCCAAACTCGCGGCTCCCGGGGTTAACGCGTGAAGCATCGACTGGTGAAGAGCACGAAAATCGACCGGGTCCAACGAAGTACTACGATCACACAAATTATCAAGGTAATCACTGATTGTTTGGTAGGCCACAATAAAACGAATTACATCACTCCTGTTTTTACCGGCTAACAATCCAAGAATGGACCCACCTTCACAATGAAAGGTTTTTGTCTTGATGCTCATCAATGCCTGTTTTTGAAGCTCCGGATCCGGAATCTGCCCTGCACGTTTTTTCCACCCATTCAGGTAACGATAAACATCCGGAAGCACTTTCAAATAGACTTCTGCAATCATTGTGCATACAGAGGCTGGAATTTTCACCTGATTAAACTCCTTCATTCGAACTAAGATTTCTTACGCTCAGGAACGGACATCTAATGACTTGAGACATACCCCCCATTGTGCTATCTTCCCTATTGTAAATATTAATAATGTACTATTCTTAACAAAAATTTCATTAACTTATCTCATACACAAAGCGCGGCAACGTGTCAAGCCTTGATAGAATGAGCATAAAAAATGAAGAGGAGAAAAAGGATGATAAAAAAAACATTGTTAAAATCAATATTGGTCGTTTCTATCTTTCTACTGTCAGGCGTGGGCATTGCTTCTGCGGATTGCACAGCAGATTATGTCACGACGTTGGAAGGCAAGAAAATCAGTGAGGGCAAGATCTTTATTAAGGGTGACTTGATACGTCAAGAAATCCTTAACAAAGAAGGGGGACCTGTCATCATGATTGTCAGACCGGATATAAATAAGGTCTGGATGGTGAATCCGGCAGAAAAAAAATATATGGTGCTTCCAATAAATGAAAAGGAAGAACAATTAGAGAAGTGGAGCGGAAAAAGAGAGGAAAAAGCAAAATATCTGGGCACAGAAAAGGTTTCCGGCCTTAAGTGCAAGAAGTATGAAATAACTGATAAAGGTCGAAAATCACATTTCTGGATATCCAAGAATTTTCCATTCCCTGTAAAGTTTGAAAGTGAAGCCGTATGTACGCAATACAAGAATATCAAAACGAAAAACCTTTCAAAGTCGGTATTTGAAGCTCCTTCCGGCTATCAGAAGATGACTATGCCTTCTTTTCCCGGAATGGGACAGACGTTAATGACACCTCCACAAGGGGAAAAGCAGAAAGCTACAGGTGAGGAGGAAGAAGACAAATCGGCAATGCCCAAGGCTTCAGATATCCTCAAGGACGTCAATGAAAGTGTCAGCGAAAGTGTTAATAAGCTTATGGATATGTTTAAAAAGAAATAGTGATATTTTTCTTTTGTGAAAATCACAGCGAGATTGCGTCGTCGCTATCGCTCCTCCATTAGACTATGACCGTATCACAAATAGCGTAAATAGTGTAATGGA
>CAYVXX010000080.1:0-8111 GCA_964454305.1 uncultured Syntrophales bacterium
GTCATGAAAGATGGTGTCAGTCTTTATTATTCGTGCCATCTTTGCTAAATCGCTGCCCATGCCAAGAACCTCTACAAGTATTTCAGATGGTTTAACTCCCCCGTCCTTTCCGAACAGCAGCGACATTTTGATCCTGCTGTCTTTCCTGTCGAAAAAAAGAGTGTTAACTATGGGACGTATGTTTCTTCTGGTCTGTTTTCTTTTCTTTTCCCGTAATACAATAAACTCATACGACTTAAGGAAGGTTTCTATCTTTTCATCTAACAATCTCCCCTTTTCCAAAGGGATTTTCTCGGGAAGAACAATCTCATATTTGAACCCCTTTATAACCTTGGACAATGAATCGGTATCCGGCGGTATTCCCCTGATATTCAGAATTCTTAACCCGGAAGGGAGGAAGGAATTTATTTTTTGAATGACTTTTTCAATGCTTTCACCAGGACTTTCAACCTTAATATCAACATACTCGCCCAGACTTTCCATTCCTACAGATGTGGCAAACGGAAAGGATATCTTTGGATGAGGATGAAAACCTTGCGAATATATGAAGGAAAGGCCGCCTCTCTTTATTCCCCTGATAAGCGCGGAGGAAACCTCGAGATGGGACAGAAGGCGGGAGACCCCCTCCTTGGCAAATTTGATCCTGAATCTCTCTATCTGTCTGGGGGATTCCTCTTTTGCCGGCTCCACTTCCTCCTTTCCGACAATGCCGGCACCGTCCTTCGCTATAATGTTTCTTATTGTATCATGGTCACAGATACCGCACTGATGGCATACCCCGAAACGGCAGTCTGCCGTCAATTCTTCCCCCAGTGATTTCTGGAGTTCTTTCGTCAAAAAATCCCTGCTGATACCGCAGTCTATTCGATCCCAGGGAAGCTCCTCTGTAATGTGCCGTTCCCGCAGGTAATCCTCGACCCTGATGCCTGCCTCCTTTATTGCCTCTTCCCACAGATCAAACTTAAACTGATCACTCCAGCCGTCGAAGCGGCATCCAAGGCGGAAGGCACGTTCCAACAAGGCCCCCAGCTTTTCGTCTCCCCTCGAAAAGACCCCCTCAAGGAGGCTCATCCGTCCATCTTGCCATTTTATCTTTATATTTCTGTTCCGAATATTCTTCTTAAGTAACTCCTGCCTTTCCAGTATCTCTTCCAGACCTATCTGCCTGCACCACTGAAAAGGTGTGTGTGGTTTTGGTACAAAAGTGGAAAGGCTCACGGTAACCTGTCGCCTGTTTTCCCCCTCTCGAAGTACCCGGTATGCGAGATCAGCTATACCCTTTAAGTCTTCCTTCCTTTCACCGGGAAGCCCCAGCATAAAATACAACTTTATTGATCTCCAGCCCGCACCAAAGACATTTCTCGTGGTGGAAAGAAGGTCCTCTTCAGTATTGCCCTTGTTTATCACGTTTCGCAGTCTCTGCGTCCCTGCCTCCGGCGCTAAGGTAAAGCTCGTTTTCCTGACCCGCTTTATCTCATCTATCAATTCCCTGGTAAGGGTTTCCACCCTCATCGACGGAAGAGCTAATGCCACTCTTTTATCATAATAACGGTTCATCAATTCGGGAAGGAGATATTCGATCATAGAATAATCGCCGGAACTCAGCGAGAGGAGTGATAATTCATTGTGCCCTGTTGAACAGAGCATCTCATCTGCCATCTTTTCCAGAACTTCCGGTGTCCTCTCCCTGACAGGCCGCCAGACCATCCCCGCCTGACAGAATCGACAGCCACGGGTACAACCTCTTGCTATCTCCAGGGTAACACGGTCGTGAATCGTATTCATTAAAGGAACCACCGGCCTCAAGGGTACTAACCACTGGTTAATATCGGATACAATCCTCTTTTTTACTCTTTCCCCATTAGTATGTATGGCGGGGATGTAAACCCCTTCAATTTCGGCTATCGACTCGAGAAGCTGTCCCCTGCTGTACCTTCTTTTCTTACCTTTCATCACGGCACGGGAGATTTCGAGGATCACCTCTTCTCCCTCCCCGATGACAAAGGCATCAAAAAAGTCGGTGACCGGCGCGGGATTAAAGGCACTTGGTCCTCCCGCAATGACCAGAGGGGTTTCCTTTTTCCTGTCCCTGGCATATATCGGGATACCCCCAAGCTCCAGCATGTTCAAAACGTTTGTGTAGGACAGTTCATACTGAAGAGAAAATCCGACGATATCGAAATCCTTCAAGGGAGCACGTGATTCAAGAGAGGAGAGCATGATATTGTTTTTCCTCATCTGGAATTCCATGTCCGGCCAGGGAGCGTAAAATCTCTCTGCAGAAATCTCCGGGACGCTGTTCAGTATAGAATAAAGTATCTGCAACCCGAGGTGAGACATTCCCACCTCATAGGTATCCGGAAACGCAAGCGCAAAACTCAGTCTGCACTCCGATTTATTTTTCTTCGCAGAATTTACTTCTCCCCCGATATACCTGCTCGGTTTTTCAACCAGGGTAAAGATGTCTTCATACAGTTTAGGACTCATAGAATATTCAAACTTTCAAATGTTTTCCTTACAACATCCGCTGACAGGCTGAGGGCGGCCAGTTCATCGTCAGGAAGGTCTATTTTATGTATTTTCTCGACACCTGCTGCACCCAACGTTATCGGGGCACCTATGTAAATACCCTCTATACCGTACTCACCTTCGAGATAGACCGAGGCAGGAAGCATTCTCTTGCTGTCCATAAGTATCGCTTCCACCATAACCATAACGGAAGACGAAGGGGCATGCCAGGCACTACCCGTTTTCAGAAGCTTGACGATCTCGGCCCCGCCGTTTTTTGTTCTTTCAATAATTGCCTGAAGCCTTTCGGGTTTTATAAGCCGGCTGATTGGAATGCCGTTTAGTGTGGTATATCTTTCAACAGGCACCATTGCATCCCCATGACCTCCCAGCACGAGGGCATGAATATCCCTTATTGATACATTCAGCTCCTCGGCCAGAAACAACTTATACCTCGCCGTGTCGAGAATTCCCCCCATACCAACGACCCTGCGTGCGGGAAATCCTGAAACCTTCCATGCAAGCTGGGTCATGACATCAAGCGGGTTTGTAACCACAATAATAATGCATTCCGGAGCATGTTCTTTTATCTTCTCCGTGATCGATTTTATGATATTCCCGTTTTTTCCCGCCAGTTCCTCGCGGGTCATTCCGGGTGTTCGGGCAAGCCCTGCTGTAACCACAACAATCCGAGAATTTCTGATCTCAGAAAAGTCATTTGTGCCAGTTACTTTAACATCAATTCCTTCAAGAGATGCTGATTGTGAAATATCAAGGGCCTTGCCCTGTGGAAGCCCTTCTATAATATCAACGATAACAACATCCGCCAGATTATTCTCTGCTATTCTCTGGGCGACCATGGTACCGACAAAACCGGATCCGATAATGGAAACCTTTTTTCTCATACGACTCTTCTCCTTTTACTTTTACACGATTTAACCAAAAAGAAGTTTCATATCACAAAAGAAATATGGGGGGAAGAAATGTTTTAAGAACCAGTAAACAGGAAGCGGCCAGCTTAAATACCTGGCACTACCCGGATTGACACGTGTCTATCAAAACCATTGACAGGGTTGGGAAAAGAAGGTAATTTATCCGCAACAGTCGTCGGTTTAAGAGCTTTAAAAATATGGTTTTTTGATGCTCAGAGTATTTTTTGCGTTCAGAGGTCTTGGCTTCAAAAAACAGCTGAAAATCAAAGAGAAAAACAGAGGTGCCTTCTGGGGAAAAGAATTATAAAAATTGTCGCAACAGGTTTTGGTAGCGGTTTTGCCCCTTTTGCCCCGGGAACTGCGGGAACAGTTATAGGAATACCGGTATATCTTGTATTCTCACATTTTTCCTGGCCCCTTTACCTGATATCGGTAGTGGCATTTTCATTTTTGGCGGTGTATGTATCCCGGGAAGCAGAAAAGATATTCAATAAAAAGGATGCACCATGTATCGTGATTGATGAGATTGCCGGATTCCAATTCACCATGTTCCTGATAACACCCACCACAGCACACATATTGATCGGCTTCCTCCTATTCAGGTTTTTTGATATTACCAAACTCTTTCCCGCCGATCTTTGCGAAAGGAAGTTTTCTGGAGGGTATGGGGTCGTCGGAGACGATATTATAGCAGGCATTTATGCAAACATATCCTTACTGTTATTAATTAAATATCTGGGAGTGTAACCACCTCGAATGAGAATCGGAATATTGGCAATAGGAAATGAATTGACCAGCGGTTCGACACAGGACACAAATTCCTCTTTCATATCGCGTGAGTTGAATGCAGAAGGCTGGAGCGTATCTACAATAATGGTTTCCGGTGATGATGAGGATATAATCGGAAAAGGACTTGACTACCTGATGGCTCTCTCCGATGCTGTTATCGTCACAGGCGGACTCGGCCCGACCTCCGATGACATCACCACAGCATCAATAGCAAAGGCATTTGGTCTTAATTTATATACCGATGACGTAGTTCTGAGCCAAATGAAGGAAAGGTTTGAAAAATACCGTACCAAATGGATACCTAACAATATCAAACAGGCCATGTTTCCCGAAGGAGCCGAGATAATGCCAAATCAGGCCGGAACGGCCTGTGGATTCTCCCTGAAAAAGAATGGAAAAATTGTAGCCGTTATCCCCGGTGTTCCATCAGAAGCTAAAAAGATGTTATCCACAGGAGTCATACCACTCCTCAAAAGAAATTCCGGAAAGGCCAAACAATATATGGTACGCAGAACCATTAAGCTGTTTGGCGTCACAGAAGCGGGAATTGATCAAATGCTATCCGATGTTGATCTGAAAATCACCGGGGTAAGTATAGGATTTTATCCTCACTTCCCGGAAAACCATATTGTAATCACATCAAAAAATATCGCGGAATCCGCCGTAGAAGAAAACCTTAAGATCGCAGAGAGGCGGATCGAGGGAAAATTACAGAAACATGTCTTCGGGCATGATAATGAAACACTGGAGGGAATTGTTGCATCTCTTTTAACAAACAGGGCATTGACACTCTCGGTAGCCGAGTCATGTACCGGGGGACTGATCACAGATCGCCTGACAAATATACCGGGAAGTTCAACATTCTTTGATCGGGGGGTTGTTGTTTACAGTAATGCCTCAAAGACAGAGATCCTCGGTGTTCCCGATGAAATTTTAAACAATTTTGGGGCCGTCAGTGAAGAGTCGGCTGTTCTCATGGCTGAAGGCGTCAGGAATCTTGGCAGAACCGATCTAGGTTTGGCTACAACCGGTATAGCTGGCCCGACAGGAGGGACGCCACAAAAACCTGTTGGCACTGTTTTTATCGCTCTGACCGATGGGGAAAATACGATATGCCGCAATTTTCTATTCGGTGGAAAACGAAAAAGGGTAAAAAAAATATCATCGCAGTGGGCTTTGGAGATGCTCCGGAGATTCCTGATCGGGAATAGTTTGAATGACTGACAAAAAACTGATAAGAACCTTTCTGGCAATAGATCTTCCTGAAGAGATAAAAGTCCAGATAGAAAATGTCCAAACCCGGCTGAAGGCCACTGTAAAGGGAATCAAGTGGACAAGACCGGAAGGGATACATCTGACACTGAAGTTCTTTGGCAATATCTCCGAAAATGAGATTGCCGATATCTCCAGGGTAGTTGAGAAAAATACCGTAGACATAAGACCACTTTCGCTCAAAGTTTCAACACTCGGAACATTTCCGAATCTTAATCACCCAAGAATCTTGTGGCTTGGAATTGGCGGATCGGTAGAGAGATTATTAGATCTCCAGAAGGAGATTGCAAGAGACCTTGAATCGATAGGGTTTCAAAGGGAAGACAGGGCATTCAGAGCCCATCTAACTCTTGGAAGAGTAAAATCGCCAAAAAATGTAAGCGGGCTTTCCGAAATTATGACAAATGAAAAACATTACGATGCGGGGAGTTTTTGTGCCGGCGGGCTTACTCTTTTACAAAGCGACCTGACACCTCAAGGTGCCATATACACAAAGCTTGCCTATTTTCCTTTTGACGGGTAATGATATAAACAGAAATGTTATTTAATGACGGTACGGCATAAAGCCATAAATGGAGGCAGCTATGACATCAGATATAGATAAAGAAAAAGCGGTTGAACTGGCTATAACCCAGATCGAACGGCAGTTTGGAAAGGGTTCAATCATGAGACTGGGGGGAGATGAAGTCATTTCAGATATTCCAAGCATTCCCACAGGTGCACTAAGCCTCGATATCGCCCTTGGAGTGGGTGGTGTCCCACGGGGAAGGGTCATCGAGATATATGGTCCCGAAGCCGGTGGTAAAACAACCCTTGCCCTCCATATAGTGGCCGAAGCACAAAAGCAAAATGGTCTGGCTGCCTTCATAGATGCGGAACATGCCCTTGACGTACTATACGCCAGAAAGATCGGTGTCAATACCGACGACCTTCTCATCTCACAACCCGATACAGGCGAGCAGGCACTGGAGATTGCCGAAACACTGGTGAGAAGCGGAGCATTGGATATCCTGATCATAGATTCCGTAGCTGCTCTCGTGCCGAGGGCAGAGCTCGAAGGGGAGATGGGTGATGCACAGATGGGACTTCAGGCGAGACTCATGTCACAGGCCCTTCGAAAACTCACTGGAAGTATCGGCAAATCGATGACAACCGTCATCTTTATTAACCAGATACGGATGAAGATAGGGGTCTTCTTCGGCAACCCGGAAACCACTTCGGGCGGTAATGCCCTCAAGTTTTACTCGACGATGCGCCTGGACATAAGAAAAATAGGTGCCATTAAACAGGGAGAGAAGGTTACAGGAAACAGGACGCGGGTCAAAGTGGTAAAAAACAAGGTTGCTCCTCCTTTCAGGCAAACCGAGTTCGACATCATCTTTGGGGAAGGAATTTCAAAAGAAGGGGATATCCTTGATCTCGCCGCAGATAATGGAATCATCGAAAAGAGTGGTGCCTGGTATTCCTATAAGGGTGAAAGGCTGGCCCAGGGAAGGGAGAACGCCAAGGTGTTCCTCAACAAAAATCCTGACATCACGAAACAGGTAGAAGAAGAGGTTCGTGAAAAGGCCGGCTTGAAAAGAAAAGTTACAGAAGAAAGCCAGCAGGAACAGAAAGAAACATAAAGGGTAATAAATCTGTTCCCTGTTCCCTTTCTTTTTTATCAGTAAACTTTGGGGAATGCGAGCGCCATGCATTTTCATAATCATTGAGGTGAACAATGAAAAAGATACTTTTCTGCTTTGTTTTAATTTTTGCCTTTGTTGTAACCTGGGGATGTGCTTCATTAAAAACTGGATCAGTAGAAACAGCAAAGGAGCGGTTTGTACAGGGAGTCAATTTTGAAGAACAGAAAAATTACAGAGAGGCAATTAAAGCGTACACGAGTGCCATTGAACTCGACCCGCAATATGTCGATGCTTACATGAAAAGGGGAAAAGCTCGTTTCGCTCTCAACCCAATCGACAGCATGAAAACCCGCGACGATTTTACTTCTGCCATAGAAATCGACCCTAAAAACGCCGATGCTTACTATGAGCGCGCTCTTGTCAATCTCTACATGATCTATAATGAACAGGGAAGAAAAGATATGGAAATGGCCGCCCAGCTTGGACACAAAGGTGCCCGGGAACGGCTGGGCCTGCTGAAAAGAGAAGAGGGAATCGGATATATCAATTTGACAGATTATCTCTCTTCAAAAAAAGCACCCCTTGTTTACTTTGACTTCGATCGTGCTGATATTAAGCCTTCTTACTATGCCCTCCTTGATGAAGTGGGAACGGTATTAAAAAGCAGACTCCCCAAAGTGTCAATCATCGTGGCAGGTCACGCCGATATTCTCGGTTCAGAAGACTATAATAATGCCCTCTCCTTGAGAAGAGCAGAAGCCGTAGAGAAATATCTTGTAGAAAAAAGCGGGATAGCCCCACAACGGTTTATTCTCAAGGCCTACGGCAAAAGCAACCCTGTCGCCCCGAACGATACTAAGGAAGGCCGTGCCCTTAATCGCCGCGTCCTGCTGACAGCGACGGAAGGTTTATAGAGTCTTTATTCTCAACAACTGCGTTTTTTGCGCAGATGTTGGTACCAGTTCAAACAGCAAGATTTAGT
>CAYVXX010000081.1:0-8017 GCA_964454305.1 uncultured Syntrophales bacterium
GGGAAGACCACGCCGATCAATCCCTTGGTCAAAAAAGCCAATGCACTGGACAGATAAAGGAGATAAAGCCATGCTTTTTTATCGCTGGTGCCGGTGACATGGCGGTAACCCGCCCAGACAGCCAGGCACGTGTAGAAAGTCAGTGGGATATCAAGGATGTTGAAGTTTCCGAAGATGAAAAAAAAGAGGGAAGTACCAAGCATTCCTGTGGCATAGAGCCCCGTGGTCCTGTCGTGAAGAAAGGAGCCCATAAAATAGACCAACAGCAGGCAAGCCCAGGCACAAATGCCGACATAAAGCCTCGTTGTAAAATCAGTTTCACCGAAGAGCTTGAAAATGAGGGCAGACGCCCAATAGGAAAGGGGAGGCTTTTCCAGATAGATTACACCGGCGAGACGTGGCATGACATAATCGCATGAATCTACCATGTTATCAGATATTTCAAAATAACGGCTTTCATCGGGTTCTATCAGCGGCATGAAATGAGACAATGCAATATAAAGAGCGAGGGGCATTACAAAGAGAATCAGAACCCGGCTGTCTACCAATTTCAATAAAATCTCTTTAATTTTAATCTGAGGAATGGATTCGATAAATATGGCTTCCATCTGACGGGAATCTCCTGACATGATTATTACAACTGATCAACAGTAACAAAGTTAATATCTTGCTTTTACGCGGGTCAAGGATAAGTAAAAGGGACTTTTATGTCAAGGAATTGTTATTATTGATAACCACTTGAAAGCTTTTCTATCTCCTGAAATCTCATTTCTATTAAGGAAGTATTCGGAATTATTGAAGCTCCCCGCAACAAGTTGCGGGGAATCTCCGACTGTTTAGTAAGTTAGAATTTGCTTTCTGGTAGAAAGCAAATTCGTTAACGCATTTATCCCCTTTAGTGGGACTTATCCCGTTTATCGGAGTAAGGAAAATGTTTATTTTTTATTCGCTCGCTGTTCAGTTCACTCAGTTTTTCACTCAGTAAAACAAGAATGGGTTACGTCAGTGACGTAACCCGTTTTGTTTTTTCTGGCGGGGTCGATGGGACTTGAACCCACGGCCTCCGGCTTGACAGGCCGGCGTTATAACCAGCTTAACTACGACCCCGCAAAAACTATATGTTTTTCACCTTGTGCTTTTTTAGAATGGTAGGCGGAACAGGACTTGAACCTGTGACATCCACGGTGTAAACGTGGCGCTCTCCCAGCTGAGCTACCCGCCCATAAACCTCTTCGTATGGTAAGCTGCGCTTCGTAACAACTATGGCTTTACTTGTCAAGAAATAAATAAAAATATCAGACACACTCATTAATGTACTTGAGGTGTATCTAATATATCATCTTCACTTTTCTTTACATCTATGCTAACTTCTTCCTGTTCCCGAGTACTTATCAAATCTTTATTCTTATACGCCACGTTTTCTTTCGCATCGTCAACTGGAAGAAGAGCAACTTTTAAAACCTCGTCCACATTTTCCACAAAAATTATCTCAAGGGCCTTTAAGACATTGTTGGGAATATCGGCCAGGTCTTTCTCATTATCTTTGGGAATTATCACTGTTTTTATATTTCCGCGGTGAGCCCCCAGTAATTTCTCTTTTATCCCGCCTACCGGCAAGACCCTCCCTCTCAATGTAATTTCACCAGTCATAGCCAGATCACCTCTGACTTTTCTTTTCAGAAAAGCAGAAGTAATCGATACTGCTATAGCTATTCCTGCAGATGGTCCATCCTTTGGTATGGCCCCCTCGGGAACATGCACATGAATATCGGTTTCCTCATAAAAATCTTTTGGAAGGCCAAGAATATCCGCCCTTGCACGAACATAAGTAAGGGCAGCCTGAGCAGATTCCTGCATCACATCTCCGAGTTTTCCGGTCCAGCTTGGCTTACCTTTGCCACGCATAAGAGATGTTTCTATAATAAGAAGCTCGCCTCCTACTTCTGTCCAGGCCAAACCTATAGACAACCCTATCGCGTCTTTTCCCTCGGTCTCTCCATGCCTGAATTTTGGAACACCCAGGTATTTTTGAATGGATTTTGATGATATCTTAAGCTGCCTGTCACTTCCGTCAGTAACAATTTCCCTGGCAACTTTTCTGCATATCGAGGCTATTTCTCTCTCCAGGTTCCTCACCCCGGACTCTCTGGTATACTGCCTTATAATAGACAACAAGGCTCCATCAGAAAAGCTTATGTTTTTATTTGTAAGACCATTGGCTTCCATTTGCTTGTCAACGAGAAATCTCTTCGCGATGTTTAGTTTCTCCTGCTCCGTATATCCTGCAATACGGATAACTTCCATTCTGTCCTGAAGGGGTGCAGGTATTGTATCCAGCATATTAGCGGTTGTTATGAACATTATATCGGAAAGGTCATAGTCAACCTCGAGGTAATTATCATTAAAGGCAATATTCTGCTCCGGATCAAGCACCTCTAACAGGGCCGCAGAAGGGTCCCCCCTGTAGTCTGAGCTCAATTTATCAACTTCATCAAGACAGAACACCGGATTATTTGAACCTGCCTTTTTCAACAACTGAATTATCTTTCCAGGCATAGCCCCTATATATGTTCTTCTATGACCTCTTATCTCGGCCTCATCCCTTATGCCGCCAAGAGAAAATCTGATAAATTTTCTATTGGTAGCTCTTGCAACCGATTTGGCCACAGATGTTTTGCCAACACCCGGCGGCCCAACCAGACAGAGTATGGAACCTTTATTTTTCTTCACCAGAGTTTGAACCGCAAGATACTCAAGTATCCTCTCTTTAACTTTTTTCAGTCCGTAATGATCCTCTTCCAATATTGCTTCCGATTCCTTGAGGCTATGCTTGTTTTCGGTCTTTTCGCTCCAGGGCATATCCAATAGCCAGTCTATATAATTTCTGACCACCGTCGCTTCGGCAGACATAGGTGCCATCATTTTTATCTTTTTTATTTCGTGTTTTACCTTTTTCCGTGCTTCTTCAGATAATTTCTTGTTCTTTAGTCTCTTTTCAAGCTCTTCTACTTCACTTTTTAAATCATCCTTCTCTCCCATCTCTTTCTGAATCGCTCTCATCTGCTCGTTCAGATAGTAGTCCTTTTGGGTCTTCTCCATCTGCTTCTTAACGCGCTTTCTTATTTTCTCTTCGACCTCAAGAATTTCTATCTCAGAGAGCATTGCCTCATATATGGATTCAAGCCTCTCAATTACGTCCACGATCTCTAAAATCTTCTGCTTATTTTCCAACTTGACATTAAGATGAGAAGCCACCACATCCGCCAATTTTGATGGGCTGTCTATAGTGGATAGTGTTACAGTCACCTCAGCATGTACCTTTCTGTTCAACTTCGCATAGACTTCAAATGTTTCAGTAACATTTCTCGTAAGTGCTTCTGCTTTAACGGAAACAGTTTCATCACTGTCTTCCATTTCCTCAACATCCACCAGGTAAAAATCAACATTAGGAACATATTGTTTTATTATTCCTCTCCTCTTCCCTTCAACAAGCACCTTTACAGTTCCATCCGGAAGCCTCAAGAGCTGAATAATAATCCCTATAGTGCCAAATACGTAGATTTCATCTTGCGATGGATCATCCTTCTGAGCGCTTTTTTGTGCTGACAGAAAAATCCCTTTTTCATGCTTCATGGCATATTCCAGTGCGCTTATCGATTTTTCTCTGCCAACAAAAAGAGGCACAATCATATGAGGGAATACTACAACATCCCTCAAGGGAATCAGGGGAATTACCAGTTCCTCGTTTTCCTTTTTATTATCTTTGCCGAAATTAAACATAATTGTCATTCCTTATCTGTTATTTTATAAGCTACCATCAATCAGTGAGGTAAAAAAGTACGGTTTTACCATCAAATAAGTGTTTCGTCTCATCCACTGTTGTTTATGCTGACGGCTGATAACTCGATGCTCACCCTCACTTCATGCCGTCTCAGATTCTGTTTCAAGAAGCAAAATAGGTTTTTCCATGTTCATAACCACATCTTCACTAATTATACACTCCTTGATACCACTCCGCGAAGGTATATCATACATGACATCAAGCATTGTATTCTCCATTATTGCTCGAAGTCCTCTTGCTCCAGACTTCCTCTCTACTGCCAACTTTGCCACAGCTCTGAGCGCACCATCTGTAAATTTAAGTTTTACATTTTCAAGTTCAAACATTTTCCCATATTGTTTCACAAGAGAATCTTTGGGCTCGACAAGTATTTTTACCAGACCATCTTTGTCCAGTTCATCCAGAGTTGCAATAACGGGCAGACGGCCAATGAATTCAGGTATTAATCCATATTTCAAAAGGTCTTCCGGTTGAACCTCCGATAATATTTCGCCAATTTTCTTCTCCTTCTTGCTCTTTATATCGGCTCCAAAACCCACTAAATTTACACCGGTTCTCTTTTCAATAATATCCTCCAGACCGTTAAAGGCGCCACCGCAGATAAATAATATATTGGTTGTATCCACCTGAATAAATTCCTGCTGTGGATGTTTTCTCCCACCCTTGGGCGGGATATTCGCAAGCGTTCCTTCTATCATCTTCAATAGAGCCTGTTGTACACCTTCACCGGATACATCCCTTGTTATCGAAGGATTCCCGGATTTCTTCGAAATTTTATCAATTTCATCTATATAAACAATGCCTCTCGATGCTTTTTCCACATCATAATCGGAATTCTGGAGAAGACTCAGGATAATGTTCTCCACATCTTCCCCCACGTATCCTGCTTCGGTAAGGGTTGTCGCATCGGCAATGGTAAAGGGAACATCTAAGATCCTTGCAAGGGTCTTGGCAAGAAGGGTCTTTCCGGAACCGGTGGGACCTATCAGTAAAACATTGCTTTTTTGAAGATCAATCCCGTCCATATCAATATGTGGAAACAACCTTTTGTAATGGTTATACACTGCTACCGAAAGTATCTTTTTGGGCTTCTCCTGACCTATAACATACTGGTCCAAAAATTTCTTTATCTCCTTAGGCTCAGGGGTTCCCCTTTCATAATCTTTTGCAATCCGCTCTTCGGACTCCTCCTGTATTATAGACTTGCAAAGTTCTATACATTCATCGCAGATATACGCGGCGGGACCGGCAACCAGTTTCTTCACCTCATTCTGAGTCTTGCCGCAAAACGAACAGTACAGCATCCCCTGTCCATTCTGAGAACCACTACTTTTTTTCGTCATTGAAGTTCTCCCTTCTAATTATCTCCTAATATCCCTCTTTTTGTAATAACATCATCAATTATCCCATATTTCTTAGCCTGCTCCCCGGTCATATAATAATCCCTTTCCGTATCTTCTGTAAGTTTTTCAAATGGCTGACCGGTAACCTCTGCCAGAATATTGTTCAATTCATCTTTCAATCTCAGTATCTCTCTGGCCTGAATATCTATATCGGTAGCCTGTCCCTGGAAACCGCCAAGCGGTTGATGTATGAGTATTCTCGAATGAGGAAGAGCGTACCTCTTTCCTTTCTCTCCCGCAGCAAGAATTAAAGCCCCCATACTTGCAGCCTGTCCCATGCAAACGGTACAAACCGCCGGCTTTATATATTGCATTGTATCATAGATGGCCAATCCTGAACTAACAAGACCGCCTGGAGTGTTGAGATAGAAAAAAATGTCTCTGTCAGGATCTTCCGATTCCAGATAAAGCATCTGGGCTATCACCAGATTGGCCACTTCATCATCAATGGCAGATCCCAGGAATATAATCCTGTCTTTTAAAAGCCTTGAATATATATCGAAGGCTCTCTCTCCCCTGCCATCTTGCTCAACAACCATCGGAATCAAGGCCATCTACTTTCCCTCCGTTTTTTTTGCAAGTTTTATTTTAGACTTCTCCTTTATAAATTCAAGTATCTTTTCTTCAAAAATTTTCACTTTGAAATTTTCCATTCTGTCGCTCTCTTCATAAGATTTCTTTAACGATTCATAATCCTGAGCATATTTTTCGGCAAATTCCTTTAATTTTTTCTCTATATCACCTTCATCAACCGTGATGGACTCTTTCTTGGCAATACTGTTCATAAGTAACACCGTTTTTACCATCTTCTCTGCATCACCTTTGAACTTGTCGCGTAAATTTGAACTGATTTCGGCGGCCTTCTCAGGAGCCATGCCTCCCATGACCATTCTCCGGTGAGTATCCATCATCATTGAAAAAACCTGCTTTTCCACAAATGAAGGGGGAACCTGAAACTCATTTTTCTGCAGAAGTTTATCAATAATACAAACTCTCAACTCTCCATCGGCTCTATCTTCATTTTCTGCTTCAAGGGATTTTTTTATGTCTTCTTTCAACTCATCCATAGATTCATATTTTTCGAAATTTTTCACAAAGTTCTCATTTAACTCCGGCAATGTCTTCTTTTTAATATTTATTACCGTAACGGAAAAAGAAACGTCTTTCCCTGCAATTTCTTTTGAGAAATAATCGTCCGGAATTTTTACAATAACTTCTTTTGTTTCTTCTTTTTTCAGGTCGATCAACTGTTCTTCAAACCCCACAAAAAACTTTTTAGAACCTATTTCAAGCATATAATTTTTTTGTGCAAGATCTTTGATAGGTTTACCGTCAATCTTTCCCTCAAAATCTATATATGCAAAATCTCCTTCAATAATACCCCTGTCATTATCAATATCATCAAGAGTACTGTACAGATTACGAAGTTCCTCAAGTCTCACCTGTATATCTTTATCCGTAATTTCTATTTCCTCTTTTTCAAGTTCAAGACCAACATAATCCTTTGGTTCAATTACGGGTTCAATTTCAACAATTGCTGAAAAAGTAAAATTCTTGTCTTTTTCGATTCCACTATCATCTATAACCGGCTCAGCTACCGGGACTATATCATTTTTTTTCACAGTCTCTCCGTAGAATCTATTGACAAGATTAGATATTGTCTGACTTTCTGCCTGATCTTTATAGTATATTTCCAGCGTCTTTCTCGGAGTCTTACCCGGTCTGAATCCCTTGATTTTGGCCTTCCTGCCAAGGTCCTTGTAAACAAAATCCAGCTCTTTTTTTACATCACTCCATGGAATATCGAACGACAATTTCTTTTCTACCGGACTAACTTCTTCAACTTTAGCATTAATCTCTTCCACTATTTTAACTCCTTTATAAACGCAATGGTGCGAGAGAGGGGAGTTGAACCCCTATCCGCCTTAAGCGGGCTGGATCCTAAGTCCAGTGCGTCTGCCAATTCCGCCACTCTCGCTTAATTTATCTATATTAGTTAATACATGTCTAATTGTCAACAGTGATTATAATGAAACGTTTGCGAAAACTCGAAGCGTTATGAAACCCATCGCAGATGGATATCATCATACATTACTATTACAATCAACCTCTCCGACTACAGCACTGGACATCCTGCGGCGACTTCATACATTCCGGTTCATAAAACATACGTTTACACAACTGTCAAGATTACGGATGGTTTATACCATACATTACATCTTTTGTGATTATGGGGAAAAACCTGGTTTTGGATGGGCTAAAACCGGGAGATAAAGTCGTAACCGAAAGTGCCGGCGGCCTGATCGAAGGCGCGAAAGCGGCCATTAAAAAGTAAGCAGTTGCTACACCCCTACGTATGAAGTATCGTAAAATAGTCGCGACTAATTTACGAAGCATCGTAAATTGGTCGAATTTTAGCAATTGAGAGTGCATAAAAGGGGGGGCACCCATTCACCCCGGAAGTTAAGAACCCTCTTGATTTATCAAAATAACTTGTAGGATTCAAAGAGCATATTCCTATCAATTTTCTTTATATTTGCATACTAAATAAGGGGACATCCATGATTACAATAACGACTATTTTGATATAAATTCCGAGATAGTCAAGACTTTTTCGGAATAGTGTCCGGGAAAATCTATTTTATACGAATTGATATTTGCAACAGGCGCAGAAAACAGAAAACCGGAGCAGGTCTTGCAATACAACATTTAGTGCAGCTTACTCGCTCTTATTCAGTGATTTCCGGTTAGGAAATTACTGAATGGGAATGCC
>CAYVXX010000082.1:0-7841 GCA_964454305.1 uncultured Syntrophales bacterium
TTCCTGACATGATCACAGTTTAGAAGAACAAAGGGGTCAGAACAAAACGAATGGGGCAAGAAACTGTTTGACATAATCTGCAACTATCTTGATAAATCTATTCAAATGAACAGATTTATCAAGATAGGCGAAGCCGCAAAATTGCTGGGAGTCTCCGTCCAGACACTCCGACGATGGGAGCGTGAAGGTGAATTATTACCGGATCGCAAAAGTGAAGGCGGCACCCGGTATTACGATCTGGATAGACTACTTGGTTTGCAAAATGTCGAGACTGATCTTACCATTGCCTATGCGCGGGTGTCGAGTCATGACCAGAAAGACGATCTGAGACGTCAGGCCGAACGGCTTGAAACTTATTGTATGGCCAAGGGGTGGACATTTGAGGTCATTCAAGACCTTGGTTCCGGCATGAATTACCGCAAGCGCGGCTTAAAAAGGCTGCTTGATCTGATTATTAACCGGCGAATCAAGCGGCTGGTACTCACTCATAAAGACAGATTATTGCGCTTTGGCGTTGAGCTGGTCTTTGCCTTATGCGAAGAAAGGCAAGTTGAAGTGGTAATTATTAACCAGGGGGATGAGGTTTCCTTTGAAGAAGAACTTGCTCAGGATGTGCTGGAAATCATCACCGTTTTTTCGGCCCGGCTCTATGGTTCCCGCAGCCATAAAAACAAGAAGCTGGTTGAGGCCGCCAGGGTATTAGCAGAATAATCCATGACCGCCATTACTCTTACACATAAGATCCGACTTGATCCAACCTGCAAGCAAGAGGATTACTTCCGGCAGGCTTGCGGTGTAGCTCGATTTACCTGGAATTGGGCTTTAGCCGAATGGAAACGTCAATATGAAGCTGGTGAAAAGGTGAATGGCCTTGAATTAAAGAAGCGGTTCAACGCCATTAAACCGGTGGAATTTCCCTGGATGTATCAGGTTACTAAATACGCCAGCCAGCAGCCATTCATTTTTCTCCAGAGCGCGTTTAGAAGCTTTTTCAGAAAGCAGACCAGGTTCCCAAGATTCAAACGAAAGGGGGTGCATGACAGTTTCTACATTGGCAACGATCACATTAAGCTGGATAACAAAAACATCCATATCCCTAAATTAGGCCTGGTACGAATGCGTGAAGCCCTGCGGTTTTCCGGCAAGGTGGTTTCCGCAACTATCTCCCGTGTTGCAGACAAATGGTTTGTCAGTTTAAACGTTGAACTGGATCAGCCTGCAAATCCCTGTGAAAGCCAAGCGGGGATCGGCGTTGATCTCGGGGTAAAACGGTTGGCCACAATGTTTGACGGTGAACAGATAAAGGTTAAAGGGCCGAAGCCGCTGAAAAAACTCATAAAGAAACTGAAACGGCTGCAACGGCGATTATCCGGCAAAGAAAAAGGCTCACGCAACCGACAAAAGGCCCGAAACAGAGTAGCGCAACTGCATTATCGGATCGCCTGCACCCGGCAGGACTCGTTGCACAAGCTCACGTCTTATTTGACGGATAACTATGGAGCCATCGCCATTGAGGATCTGAATGTGAAAGGGATGTTGAGCAACCACCATTTGGCGCGGGCAATTGCCGATATGGGTTTCTATGAGTTCCGCCGACAACTGGAATACAAGGCGGCAATGCACGGCAACCATATTGAGATTGCTGACCGTTGGTTCCCATCATCAAAACGCTGTTCAGCATGTGAAACCATCAATGGTGATCTGACTCTTGGTGATCGTGTTTTCAAATGTAACAAGTGCGGATCAGAAATCGACCGTGATCTCAACGCCGCAATCAATCTTTTTAGTACGGTGAGTTCCACCGGATTTCAAGCCTGTGGAGAGGAAGGCTCTGACTTAGGCGCAAGCTTGAGTGAAACCGGCCTCTGTGAAGCAGGAACTAAGCCGTGTACAGATTTGTGCACATTTTAGGGAACGGCAAGCCTCCGTTTGACCGGGAGCGCACTCGCAAGCCCCGCCTTGTAGGCGGGGTAAGGGGCGCAATATAAATCAAACATATTGTTCGCGACAGCTCACTATCTCCGATGATTCGCCTTCGGCTCATGAATCTTCGATTGCCTTACCGGGAAGCCCCGCCCTGTGGGCGGGGAGCTTCACTTGAGTAAAATCCGGTGACCATAAATATTTACTTCAAAGAAAAACAGGCAAGATGTTTTTTTAAAACCTTCAATGGGTATTTTATAAAGATAGAGATTGGGGAGGTGTAATATGATGGTATTTAAGAGGAACAGATTAATCCGGATTTGTGAAATATTTTTTGTCATTTTTCTCATAACCCTATTTTCTACAAATATCTATGCCCAGTCCGCGAAAGTGGGACAAAAGGCTGAATGGGACTATCCAAAAAAGATTTTGATGCATACTCCCGGAGATGAAGTATTTATGGGGGTATTACATCCGGAGGCGGCGCTTTATGAAAAACCATTCAGCCTGAAAATTGCCGATGCCGAACATTTAAAATATATAGAAAGGTTACGCAAACGCGGTGCCGAAGTATACAGGGTTGTCGATATGCTGCTGAAAGGTACCATTGATAAACAGGGACGACCTACACCTTCCCCCGAACTGGATGCGCTTAGAAAATTTGCAGGAGAGTTTCTAAAATTTGACAGTTCCGCCATCGAAGAACCGGCCAAAAGCCGGCAGAAAAAATACAAAAAGGAAATACTCTCCAAGTTGACTCCTTACGAGTTAATAAAGATAATTCTTCAGCGACCTACCATTCATCTGCATCAAACCGATATAAATACCGGTATGAGCGCCACCTATGAAGTCAGCCCGGTGATGAATCTCTACTTTCTGCGAGATCAAACGATAACAACGGCAAAAGGTGTCGTCATTGCAAAAATGAATTCAGTTCAGAGAGCTCCTGAGACAAAAATCATTAAATTTGTCCTGAAAAAAATGGGCATAACACCTATCTATGAGGTGAAAGGAACAGGCAGGTTAGAAGGAGGAGATTATTTTTCCGCAGGCGAAGTGGCTCTTATCGGGCAGGGATTACGAACAAATGCCGAAGGGATAAAGCAGCTCCTTGAGAATCAGGTTTTTGGAACCCCACTGGTTGCTGTTGTGAAAGATAGCTGGGAAAACCAGGAAGAAATGCATCTCGATACATACTTCAATATTATCAGCCCAAAACTTGCGGTAATGATTGATTTCAGGATGAATATTCCCGGGAAGGAACGTGAGCTGAAGGGGATTTCAACGAAAGTAGATGTTTACAGGCTTGAAAAGGATGGATATAAGCTTGTAATCAAAGATAAGGATTTTCAGCAATACCTTGAGAAAGATCTCGGATACACAATAATTCCGGTCTCACGAAAAGATCAGAATCTTTACGGCATCAATTTCCTGACAGTCGCTCCGGGCAAGATTTTAGGAATTGACGGTGTAAGCAAAGCATACAAAGATACGCTAAAGAGAAACGGCGTCAACGCCGTCTGGATGGATTTCGGGGAACTGACGAAAGGCTACGGTGCCGCCCATTGTACAACACAGGTACTGCTTCGTGAAAATGTTTCAAAAAAATAATGTGAAGGTCTCCGACCACCTGTCTGCCGTGTCAGGCACAGGCAGGCAGGGCTTCCCGGCAAGGCAATCGAAGATTCATGAGCCGAAGGCGAATCATCGGAGATAGTCAGCTATCGAGAACAATATGTTTTTTATACTGCGCTCCCAGTCATGACAACCGGTAAATAGTTTTTCAGAAAGGTAAGCCATGGTTAAGAGAATACGTCTTTTATTATTCGTTTTAATCCTGTTTATTATAGGATGCGCGTCCGGCAACCTGATACAGACAGCGGATACTGTATTTATGGTTTCTCCCAATGACTTTGCCTATAATAAACAGACTGCAGCTTCAAACGTTTTTCAGCATAATGATACTCCGGTTTTGGAAGCCGGAAACCAGGCAATGGATCAGTTCAACAAAATGGTAAAAAAACTGCAGTCGGAAAATATCAGAGTTATTCACGTAAAAAGCAGAAGTGACATTAAAACACCCGATGCAGTCTTTCCCAATAACTGGTTTTCAACACACCGAAATGGAGAAAGAGGCACCGCAATTGTTATATATCCGATGGCTACTCCAAACAGGAGAGACGAAGTTCGTGTTGATCTTTTAAAAAACAAACTCAAAGAAAATGGAATAAAAATTTCAAGAGTGATCGATCTGAGCCATTACAATAAACAAAACAAGGCACTGGAAGGAACAGGCGCCATGGTGCTTGACCGCATTCATAAAACGGCTTTTGTTTCTTTGTCTCCCCGGGCGAATAAGGAGATACTGGATGACTTCTGTAAACAGCTTGGTTATCGTCCTGTGATTTTTCACAGCTATGATAAGGGGGAACTCATTTACCATACAAATGTAATGATGTCTGTCGGAACTGATTATGCTGTGATTTGTTCAGAAAGTATAAAGGACAAAAGCGAAAGAAAGATGGTTCTGAATGAATTAAAAAAACTCGGGAAAAGAATTATAGAGATTTCTCCTGAACAGATGGAGCAAATGTGCGGTAATATTCTCGAGCTTCATGCCACAAATGGAGAAAATATGATTATTATGTCTACTACAGCATATAAAAACTTCTCCCGCGCGCAAAAAAAAGAATTGGAAAAATCAGGTACCATAATTCCTTTTGACATACATACAATCGAGAATATCGGAGGGGGCAGTACCCGGTGTATGGTAGCTGAAATATTCCATAAGTAACAAATATTAAAAAAATCATTCCACCAATCAAGGTTTCTCCCCTCCAACAATTCCAGCAATATAAGCGATATGCTCCATGGAATTCATGATCGGAATAAAGGCCACGCTTCTTTTGCTGTCCTTGCCTTTCATATCGAGAATTATATCATCTTTATCTATTTTTGAGCGTTTACTCTCAAGTTCACGGTAAATATTCTCAAAATCGACCTGCTTGAAGAAATCTTTAATGTTCTTTCCCTTTATATCTTTTTTGTCAACCTCTGCTTCTTTTGCAAGTTTTTCGGAACAATTAATAATAATGCCACGGCAGTCTAAAATAAACATCTCTTCATCCGCCCTATCAACCAAAAAATCGCTTACCCCGGACAGAGAACTTATTTTTACGGTCTTCATTTCATTCAAATTATTAAGGTGAAATAATAGATATTTTACTCTCTTTCCTATCTGCCCCATCTCATCCAGGTGCTGGGTTATACCATATTGCCCGTACCGGGATAATTCAACCATCTTATCCAGCCGTTTCAATACATTATCGCTCATTCTCACAAAATTAATGAAAAATAAAAACACTATTAGAAGAATAACTACAGAAGCAAATATGAAGTTTTCGAGTTCATATTTTAAAGCAAGGTTTGTATGAACTTCTATGCTTTTAAGCGCAGCGAAAAATTTTATTTCACCGAAAATCACTATAAAGCAGAAAAGCATCGTCAGAATAAATAAATCTCTTTTCCTTACAAGAATCATTTTAAAGCTCCTTAAGGTTTTCGATATCTTTATCGCTTCCTAAAACGACTAAACTATCGTTTATCTTCAAAATATCATCCGGTGTCGGATACAAGATCAATTCTTCTTTCCTGGGGTTCCCCATCTCATCTATAGTAGTTTCAATCCTCTTTATGGACACAAGTGTCAGATGGTATTTTTTTCTGAGCTCTGTGTCTCTCAGGGATTTTTCTACAAATCCCGAAGGAATTTTTATTTCAGCGATCGAATGATCATCAGAGATCGGTATAATATCAACTATATCCGTAGCTAATATCTTCTGGGCAAGCCTTCTTCCCTGCTGAACAGCAATATTGAGGACTTCAGTAGCACCCACCTTTTGAAGCACCTGTGCGTGAACATCTGAGATCGCGCGAGCTATAATATATGGAACACCGATATTTTTAAGTAAAACCGTTGTTAAAATGCTCCCGTCCACACTGTCTCCTATAGCAACAACTGCTACATCCACATCCTGCAGACCGACATTTTTCAGGGCATCTTCGTCTGTACTATCTAAAAGCACAGCCTGAGTTACAATGTCTTTCATCTTGTCGATAAGTTTTTGATCCTTATCAACAGCTATAACTTTTGATCCTTTTTCGGATAAGGCCTTACATACTTCCTGACCAAACGTGCCAAGGCCAAACACAGCATAAAGAGTTTCTTTCTGCATAATTTTCTCCTATGTTTCATCCGATATTAAGTTTGCCAATCGGATATTTTATCTCATATTTTCTTGTTTTCTGGGACAAGGCTGTAATTATGGTTAAAGGTCCCAGCCTTCCTATGAACATTATTAAAGTTATCACTATTTTGCCCGGTGCGGATAGATCCGGCGTTATTCCCGTTGAAAGACCTACGGTTCCAAAAGCTGATGTAACTTCAAATAATATCCTGATAAATTTTTGATTCTCGGTCAAAGCTAAAAGAAGTGATCCTCCAAATATAAGTGTTGCAGACAAAAACATAATTAAAAACGCCTGATTAATAAGATCTTTTGAAATTGCATGCTTAAGAAGGACAACATCATCTTTATTATTAAATATCGACTTCACATACCCCCACACAACACCCAGGGTATTCACCTTGATACCTCCGGCACATGATCCGGAAGCGCCTCCTATATACATAAAAAGTATCATAAGTGAATATGTTGCCATATGCAGTTTTGATATATCCATTGTGTTAAACCCGGCTGTCCTTAATGTAACTGTCTGGAAAAATGCCATTAAATACTGCGTGCCTAAGCCAAATTCAAGCAGGTTGTCTTTATGTTCTAATTTATAAATGAGGAGCGTGCCCGAGATTAAAAGCAAGGCCGTGGTAAAAAGAACGACTTTTGTATTTAGGGTAAGTTTCTCTACGCGCTGGGGCCTTTTTAATATTTTGCGTTTAAACAGATTTCTTAAATTCCCGTAAGTATTTCCCAATACCATAAAACTTATACCACCGGCTATAATAAGTCCTGATATTACAAAATTCACAAGAACTGATGATTTATACTGTTCAAGATTATCCGTAAAAAGAGCGAAACCCGCGTTACAAAAAGCTGAAACTGAATGAAACATTGAATAGAACATGTTCTTGATTCCGAAACCCTCAAATTTCATAAAAGCAAGATAGAGCAGCATCGCTCCTGCAAATTCAAAAATAAAAGTGAATAGAACAATGTTCTTGATCCCCTTGTTCAGGTTCCTAACATCATCTTCATCAAGCATATATGAAATTGCTACTTTGTCCTGATAAGTGAGTTTTCTTCCCACAAGAAAAGCAGTAAAATAAGCGAGGATCATTATCCCGAGCCCCCCTATCTGGATAAGAGACATTATTACGATCTTTCCGAAAATAGAAAATTTTGTGGCTGTATCCACGACAGTAAGGCCGGTAACACAGGTTGCACTTGCCGCGGTAAAAAGTGAATTGATAAAGCCTATGGTTTCCCCGTCCTCTACCGAAAAAGGCATCATCAGGAGTATCGTTCCGGCAAGAATAACACCGAAGAAACTGAGCATTATTGTTTGTGCCGGATGGGATGTGAGATTTCTTAGAAAATATTGCAGCTTTTTTATTCTCATTACCACCTTAACGGCATTAAAAACGCTGATAAAGACTATCAGCTTCACAGGTATACGATGCCCCTCGAACTCTTCTATGAAAAAGTGGTAATATTTGCCGAAGACAATTATTGCTACAAATGCTGTGACAAACGAAACTTCAAGAACATTTTTTTTAAGAAAAGTGATTTTAGTTTCGGATTTATAAAAGTATATGAGAGTTTCAGACGCGAAAAGTATAGTTATAGATAAATCTATTGCATGGCATATAATGTTGGCCAAATATCCTTCCACATGGGCAT
>CAYVXX010000083.1:0-7700 GCA_964454305.1 uncultured Syntrophales bacterium
ATCGAAGAAGTCATAGGTGAAATCGAACCGCAGCCAGAGTCGCAGCCAGAGTCGCAGCCAGAGTCGCTGGAAATGCGCGTGCTAATCTTGCTGAGTAATGGCCCTATGGCAAAATCTGCATTATCCCTTGGATTGGGACAAAAAGAAATATCCGGCCAACTTAACAAGGTCATCCGACAGCTCTTAGCCAATAAAATCATCAAGTTCACAATCCCCGAAAAACCCAAAAGCAGATTACAGAAGTACCAGCTAACAGCAAAAGGCAAAGAACTTCTGGAAAAATGGAGGACAAGCCAGTGAATCCATCCTCTTATACCGAAGATACTCTTGTACAGCAGACCACCGCCGATTACCTTCGGGATGAACTCGGCTGGGAATCTGTGTATGCGTATAACGAGGAGACCTTCGGGCCGGAGGGAACCCTCGGCCGGAAATCGGACAGTGAAGTCATCCTTGGCAGATATCTGGGCGAGGCCCTCGTAAAGCTGAATCCCGGTCTTCCCATACAGGCATATCAGGAGGCAATCCGCCGGATAACAGAGTATTCCGTTACCCAGTCAACGCTCCAGATAAACAATGAAAAGCACAACCTTTTCAAGGACGGCGTGCTTGTTGGCTTCCGCAACGAAAAGGGCGAACCGGTCAAGCGCCGCCTGCGTGTATTCGATTTCAACGAGTCAAAGAACAACCACTTTTTAGCCGTGCGTGAACTCTGGGTGCGGGGGACATTGTATCGTCGCAGGGCCGATATCATCGGTTTTATAAACGGCATACCGCTCATCTTCATGGAACTGAAGAATATCCACAAGGACATCCGCGCCGCATACGAAAAGAACCTCTCCGATTACAAGGACACGATACCGCACCTTTTTCATCACAATGCAGTCATTGTTCTTGCCAACGGAGTGGACGCGAAGATCGGCTCGCTGTCCAGCCGGTACGAACATTTTCATGAATGGAAGCGCCTTGATGAGGATGAACCGGGTGTCGTGGATATGGAAACCCTCCTGAAGGGGATATGCAGCAAACGCAACTTTATCGATCTTTTTGAAAACTTTATCGTCTTCGACGACAGCTCGGGCGAGCTGGTCAAGATTATCGCACGCAATCATCAGTTTCTGGGCGTCAACAGGGCTATGCAAGCGGTGGAGGAGCGCAGGCTTCGCAAAGGCAAACTTGGAGTGTTCTGGCATACGCAAGGCGCCGGAAAATCCTATTCCATGGTCTTTTTCTCACGAAAGGTGCACCGCAGAATGGGCGGGAATTTTACCTTTCTTATACTGACCGACCGTGACGATCTGGATACACAGATTTACAAAACCTTTGCGGGGTGCGGCATTGTGGATAACGACAAAGACCCCTGCCGGGCGGAATCGGGCGGTGATCTTGAAAAACTTCTCAAACAGCGAAAGGCTTACGTCTTCTCTCTTATCCAGAAGTTCAACAGAGACGTGGACTCGAATGATCCATATTCGCCTCGGGATGATATAATCGTCATCAGCGACGAGGCCCACCGCACGCAATACGGACTACTGGCGCTGAATATGTGGAATGCTTTGCCCAATGCGGGTTACATCGGTTTCACAGGTACGCCCCTTTTTAAGGATGACGAAATAACCCGGCGGGTCTTCGGCGATTATGTCTCCACCTATGATTTTAAGCGTGCCGTGGACGACAAGGCCACAGTTCCTCTCTATTACGATGCCCGGGGTGACAAGCTGGGAGTGGCAAAAAGCGATCTGAATGAACGAATCGCCGAGAAGCTGGAGGAGTTGGAGATCGAAGACATTGACGTGGCACAGCGTCTGGAAAAGGAGCTCAAACGGGACTACCATATTATCACCAGCAAAAAGCGCCTTAATCAGATAGCCCGTGATTTTGTGGAGCATTACTCAAAGGCATGGGAATCCGGCAAGACCATGTTTGTCTGCATCGACAAGATTACCTGTGTGCGAATGTATGAACTCATCGAGAAGTACTGGGCGAAAAAGATTCAGGAGCTTGAAAAAGGACATATTGAAGCTGCCGATGAGCAGGAGTTGATATACCGTCGCCGGCAAATCAATTGGATGCAAGAGACCCTTATGGCGGTGGTCGTAAGCGAAGAGCAGGGTGAGGTGGACAAATTCCGAAAGTGGGGGCTGGACATCACGCCGCATCGCAAACTCATAAAAGAAGGGTTTGAAACCGATGACGGGAAGCACATCGACGTTGACGAGGCATTTAAAAAAGAGAATCATCCATTCAGAATTGTTATCGTATGCGCCATGTGGATGACCGGTTTTGATGTGCCGAGCCTTTCGACAATGTATCTTGATAAGCCCTTGAAGGCTCACACGCTCATGCAGGCAATTGCACGGGCGAACCGCGTGCACGAGGGGAAAAACAACGGACTTGTCGTTGATTACTGCGGAATCCTCAAAAACCTGCGAAAGGCGCTTGCTACCTTCGCGGGACATCAGGGCACCGGTGTCATCAATGGTGAGAAGCCACAACCCGAAGTGGACCCGGTCAAACCGGAAGAGGAGCTGCTTGCCGATCTTGCCGAGGCAATCGACATGATAATTGCTTTTCTCGATCTGCGTAATTTCAGCCTCAATGATATAACCGAAAAATCCGGCTTTACCCGAAACAAGGCGATAGTCGATGCCAAGGAAGCAGTGAACGAAAACGACGAAACGCGAAAACGCTTTGAAATAATAGCCCGCGAGGTTTTCAAAAAATTCAAGGCCTGCATTACCATCAGGGGCATAAACGAATACCGTCAGCAGTACGATGCCATCAATATCATTTACAAAAGCCTCCAGAAAGACAGGGATCAGGCGGACATTGCCGATATCATTCGCGATCTACATGAGGTTGTCGATAAGGCAATTCAAACGTACAATACGGATACTACCACTGAAGATTTCACTCCATACGATATAAGCAAGATTGATTTTGATCGGTTGCGAAAGGAGTTTGAACGCACACCATCAAAAAACACGACGGTGCAAAATCTCAAATATGCAATCGAACAGAGACTTCACCGGATGATCCAGCAGAATCCTCTCCGGACGGATTTTCAGCAGCACTTTGAACAAATCGTTGAGGAGTACAACCGTGAAAAAGACAAGGTCACTATAGAGAATACCTTCGAGGAACTGCTACGTTTTGTCGATTCCCTGGATGACGAATCACGGCGTGCCATGCAAGAAGGACTTGATGAAGAATCACTTGCGATTTTCGATCTTCTGGTCAAACCGGAGCTCTCGAGGCGGGATATTAAACGAATCAAAGAAGTGGCCCAAGGGCTTCTCTTCGACTTGAAGTCAGAAAAATTAAGAATCGACAATTGGCGCGAGAAGCAGGCAACGCGAGATGACGTAAAGGTTGAAATTACCAATTTTTTGTGGAATGAAAGGACCGGGTTGCCGAAAAGCTACACTGAAGAAGAAATTGGAAGCAAGGCGGATGTGATCTACCTGCACGTGTTTCAGCAGTATCCCAATGAACAGCCGGATGTTTATGCGGGGGCTTAATGCTTATGAAATGGCCCTCGCACAAATTCGAGATTGAAAAGATAGGAAAGAAAAACAATCAAACAAAAAAAGAGAGGTGACTGATATGACGGAAACGAAAAAACAGCAACTGCCGAAGCCGACGATGAGCAATACAAAAAAAGAAATGCTCGATGCCTACAATGAACTGTTAAAACAGCTTCAGGAAAAGAGGGAAGCGGAATTGAAACCGGAACAAAAGATTGAGGAAAAAAGGGCGAAGGAGGTCATTGAGGTCGCAGGCTCTCTGTCATCCGAGGGTGTCGTAAAAGGAATCGGCAGCCTCAAACTCGACATGGGTAAGATGCTGACCGAGATTTCAGATAAGCTGGAAGATGAAGTAAATAAGCTGAATAGTATCCAGAAAGCTATTGCGATTAAGGAGGATGAATTAGAGGAGTTGTATGAAATTGAAAAGTCGGCGGCCACGCTGGCCGCGCTTATAGAAGCCCAGAACCGGAAACGGCAGGAATACGAATCCGAGATGGCCGTAATAAAAGAAAACCTGATGCGGGAGATTGAAAGAACTCGCTCGGAATGGGAAAAAGAAGAAGAACAATATGAGATGGAAATAAAAGAGCAGAATGCTGCTGAAAAGAAGAAAAGAGAACGGGAGAAGGAAGAATTCCAGTATGCCTTTAAACGGGAACAACAGCTTTTCAAAGATGAATTTGAAGATGAAAAAGCGAAACTTGAAAGAGAAATTCAGCTTAAAAGAGAACAGATGGAAAAGGACTTGGCGGAAAGGGAAAAGGCGATAAACGAAAAAGAGGAGGAAATGAACGAACTGCGGAAAAATGTGAGTGCATTTCCCAAGGAACTGGAAGCAGCCGTCAACAAGGCCGTGAAGGAAACAACCGAAAGAATTACAAGAGACGCCACCAGCAAGGGACAATTGCTGGATAAGGAATTTGAGGGCGAGCGAAAAGTATTTACTACCCGCATCGAATCGCTTGAAAAAACAGTTGAAGTTCAAGCCGAACAAATTTCAAAACTTTCGGGACAGCTCGAAAAATCATACCAAAAGGTGGAGGATATCGCGGTCAAGGCGATAGAAGGTTCATCTAATTTCAAGTCTCTTTCAAATTTACAACAGATGATGGCGGATCAGGCAAAGAAACATGAGTAAAGAAAACCGGGGACGGGTTCACATTTGTTTGATTTGCTATTTTTGAAGAATAACCAACATAAAAAAGTCTGGTGGATGCTATGAAAGAACCGGAAACAAATCCGCATTTAGGGGCTGCGGTCTTGGAGATTGTGGAGAATCAGCTAAGGGAGAATGACCCTCCGGAGACACGCCAGGCGTACGAGCGTCTCATCGAGGAAGGGCAATCAAAGTCTGAAGCAAAGCGTCTCATCGCCTGTGTCGTGACATCGGAGATATATGACGTTATGAAGGAAGAAAAACCTTTTAATCATAAGAGATTTGTTGATGCCCTTAACAAACTCCCTGCGATGTCCTGGGAGTGAGGAAGCAATCAACAAAAGGGGGTTTATTTAAAGAGGATGAAATATGGTTATTTTCGTGACAGGCGGGGCCAGGGGCGGTAAGAGTGATTTTGCCCAGGATCTGGTGGAAAAGTTGGAGGGCAAGAGGCTCTTTTTGGCCACTGCACAGGCCCTTGATGATGAGATGCGCCAAAGGATTGAAAAACACCGGGAGAAGAGGGGAAACCGGTGGGATACTCTGGAGGAACCGATCCATCTTGGAAGGGCGATGAGGTCGGCGGCGGGCTCATATGATGCGGTACTTGTTGATTGTTTTACGGTCTGGATGTCCAACCTTCTTCTTGGGTATCCGGATGAGGATGAAAAGATATCAAAAATTGTGGATGATTTCTTTTCGAGTATAGATGAGGTTAAGGGGACGATTGTAATAGTTTCCAATGAAGTAGGTATGGGGATAGTCCCGGAAAATAAATTGGCACGGCAATACCGGGATCAGCTCGGTTTTCTTAACCAGAGGATAGCGAGGAGGGCGGACGAGGTTTATGCTCTTATCTCCGGTATCTCTGTCAGGATTAAGTGAGCGTTTGGCTATCAGCCGTTACCTTTCAGCAAGGAAAAAAGATACAACAATGAAAAATTGACAGTCTTGTAAAAAGTCAATTTTCTACCCTTTTTGTCATTCCCGCGAAAGCGGGAATCCAGTAAATTCAGTCTGTTATAGACTCCCGCTTTCGCGGGAGTGACGGACAAAAAGACTTTTTACGAATGCATCAATATTAAATCAGGAGGGGAATTTGAAAGACGTACAGAAGCTACTAAACGACATTCACCCATTGAAGGAAGATTATCTGAAGCAGGCAAAGCAAAGACTTGACAGCCTTACAAAACCTCCTGGCAGCCTCGGCAAGCTTGAAGAGATTGCCCAGAGGTACGCGGCTATTAGAGAAGATTTGAACCCATCCATTGATAAAAAGGTGATATTTACCTTCGCCGGTGATCATGGTGTTGTGGAAGAAGGTGTAAGCGCCTATCCGGGAGAGGTTACAATCCAGATGGTTTTGAATATGCTTTCCGGAGGCGCTGCTATAAATGTGCTTGCGGGCCACGTGGGGGCGGAGGTAGTTGTTGTGGACATCGGTGTGGCCCATGATTTTGAACCCGCCGAAGGGCTTGTTATCAATAAAATAGGCTATGGGACGAAGAATTTTTTTAAAGGTCCTGCCATGACCTACGATGAGGCCCTGCAGTCGATAAAAGTCGGTATCGCCCTTGCCGACGAGTATGCCGGAAAGGGTGCGGATATTGTTGGAACGGGAGAAATGGGTATAGGAAATACCACTCCTTCAAGTGCGATACTGTCCGTATTTACCGGCCTGCCGGCCCTGGAAGTGACCGGCCGGGGCACGGGCATTGATAACGGAGCACTCCGGAAAAAGGCGGAGGTGATAGAAAGCGGCATAAAGTTGAATCGACCGGACCCTGAAGATCCTGTAGACGTCCTGGCCAAAGTAGGCGGATTTGAGATAGGGGGAATAGCCGGGCTCATTATAGGTTGTGCCTTTCACCGGATACCGGTAGTCGTTGACGGTTTTATCTCCACAGCGGGCGCCCTGATAGCCGTAGCACTGAATCCCGCGATAAATGAATACCTGTTCTGCTCGCATCTTTCTTCCGAAGCGGGACACAGGCAGATGCTCGAGCGTTTGGGGCAGAAGCCGATCCTTGATTTAGATATGAGATTGGGAGAGGGGACGGGTGCAGCTATAGCCATCTCTATAATAGAGGCCGCAACAAAAATCATGACTAAAATGGCGACCTTTGAATCGGCAGGTGTGGATAAGGCACTGAAATAATGAAGGAATTTATTGCAGCATTACAATTTCTCACCATAATCAGGGTGTCAAGAGATCCTGACATTACAGGGGAAGATCTTGGCAGGTCGATGTCCTATTATCCTGTCGTCGGTTTCCTCATCGGTTTGACACTCGTGGCCGTCAGGGCTGTCTTTAGCCTTTTCCTTCCTTTACCTGTCGTTGATATACTTGTCATTGTGGCCCTGGTAATACTTTCGGGCGCTCTTCATTTAGATGGTTTCGCCGACACAATAGACGGTCTGGCCGGAGGGAGAGACCGTGAAAAAACCCTCGCTATTATGAGGGACAACAAGATCGGTTCCTTCGCCGTCGTCGGTTTGATACTCCTCCTGATATTGAAGGTATCTGCCCTGATTGAGGTACCTGGAGAAATCAAAAACGCAGCCCTTCTGATAATGCCGGTTCTGGGGAGGTGGTCAACGGTTCAGCTGGCATCCGGCTTCAGTTATGCCAGATCCGGAAACGGAACAGCCCTTGTGTTTACCCGGTTTGCGGGGAGAAAAGAATACGTTATCTCCACACTTATAACGGCAGTAATACTGTTCAGTCTCTTTCAGTTCAGGGGGTTGCTGGTAATGCTTTTTGTCGCAGCCATTACACTTCTTCTCGGTCTCTTTTTCAAGAGGCGTATCGGGGGGGTAACGGGGGACATCATGGGTGCAGCGAATGAGATCAACGAGGTTGTTATACTTCTGATGATTTGTGCACTTTTCGCTTAGTGTTATGTCAACGATACCCTGTCATTTCGAAGGAGTTTTCACGACTGAGAAATCTTAGATTTCTCCCTGCGGTCGAAATGACATTTCTTGATTGACACGACATTAGCAGGTAGGGG
>CAYVXX010000084.1:0-7617 GCA_964454305.1 uncultured Syntrophales bacterium
TTAGGTCCGGGTTTTTGCTTTTGTAACAAACGACCTGTCAGCTTTTCAATCTTATTCACAAAATCGAAATCACCTGCGGGACGCCCTGTCCTTGTCGATCTTCTGACATTATCAATGTCGTCACTTCCCGCAACCCGTTCATCCAAATATTCTCGCCAATCTTTTACCAGGCCATATAAATCCCTGCCTTGCACCAGAATATCTTCCTTAATGTCACCGACGTGATATGAGGCACTAGACCACCTATACTCCCATGCATGTTTAGCCATCCCCGCAGCTACCGGATTATTCTCGACATAACGCACAGCAGCCAGCAAATGACGCTCATCCAGTACACAGGAGCCAAATCGCCCCTGGAATAAATATCCCCGAACATTGTCACGGAAATTTTTCATACGAGTGTATCGTTTATGGGCTTCACCAAATCCCTTGGCAAACGAGGTTTCAGCGTGGGGTACAGCAATGAAATGAACATGATTGGTCATAAGGCACCAGGCAAGAATATCCGCCTCAAATCTCTGGGACTCTTCTTTTATGAACTGCAAATACTGATTCCGGTCGTGGTCGCTATGAAAGATGTCCATAGATCGAACACCACGCTGGGTAATATGATGCGGACAATCTACAGCAACAATTCTTGATATTCTAGGCATGTAAGATATCTAAAACATTCCTGTGAAGTGGTCAAGAAAATTATGTGTTATGTCCCCTTAATTCCAGACCCGAGGTGCAACCAACACTCGTCAGAGCAAATCCGAGGATAAATCCCAGTAATATTTTGCTTCTCATTTCCGTTCTCCTTTCTAAAAGAGGTTATAGCACTGTTGTCTATACTGGATTCCAAACACCATTAAGGCTGGCTAACGACCTGCATCACCAGCGGCCCACCCAAACTTGCCGCGTCAGCGCCGATGTGCCCACCTAACGTTGGGGCTCAGGGGCCGCCGAGCAAAGCGAGGGAACTAGGAAGGCGAAAGCGTCGCTTTGCGCGCCCGCTGAAGTAACTTATGTAAGCTGAAGCAACTGGATTCGATATCTCCTTTCGGTGTCTGGCCCCTTCTGTGCTCTAAAACATGCACTTTGCGGGTATGAGGTCTTTATCCGGCCGAATATTCACACTTCGTTTTTCGAGTTCTTTTCTTACATGGGTTCCGTCCAATTCCCTTGGGGTTACGCCCTTTTTTATCGATAATGCGGCAGCCGTTCCAGCCGCTTCTCCTGTACTCATGCAAGTACCGCAAATCCTCAAGGCTGACTGGGCTATTCTATCGGAGGAAATGCATCTACCGGCCACAAAGAGGTTTTCGATCTTAAGAGGGACGAGACATCGGTAAGGTATATCGAAAGGCTCGTGATTGTCGTATCGTCCGACCTCTGTATCATCAATGGGATGTACATCGATCATATAACGACAGGAAGTTATTGCATCATCAAATTGTCTTCCGTTGATAGCATCATCTTCGGTTAGCATATATTCTCCGAGGATGCGCCTGGTCTCGCGAATATATATGTGTGATGCCGTGCTTGCCACATATGCGGAGCTGAAATAGGGATGCCTCTTCAGAACACCCAGAGACTCCATTACCTGTCTCCTCAGTTTGATATGGGCCTTGCTAAGGTCTTCTGCGCTGGTGCCGTCAACATTTTTCACATGAGCAAGGTTGATCAGTAATCTACCTTGTGTCACAGGTATGGGAACCAGGAAGCCCACATCGTAAGGATTCTCGTATTCTATACCCTCTTTCTTTGCTATTTCGGTCAGTAAAGGCCCGATGAGATAGATTCCTCCAATCTCAATCGCAGGTAAATCTTTAAGGTCACCATCATTGTGCAGATGAAACAAAAGAGACACCGATGGCATCAGACCATCTTTTTTTCTTCCTTTTTCGTAGGGAGCACCTGACATCGACGCCACATCACCATCACCGGTACAGTCAATCACCCGCTTTGCAAGAATGGCCTGCCTTCCGGATTTGTTCTCAATAATAACGCCCTGGACAACATTATCTTCCACAACAGGTTTTACAAAAAGAGTATGAAGAAGAAGGCGTACCCCGGCCTCTGACAACATTTCAAGAGTTACATATTTAAAACATTCCACGTCGAATGAATTGGCCATAGAAAAATCAAACTCAATATCCACGGGATCATGCTTAATATACCCGCCGATTTCCGACATCCTATCCAGAAATTCCTGTAAGAGTCCTCCCTTCCCCATTATTTCAGGGAGGGGATTAACAAGATAAGAAGTCGCGGTCCCGCCAAGAAATCCCTCCTGCTCTATTAAAAAAGTTTGTGCCCCGTTCCTCTGAGCGGCAAGAGCGGCAAAAACACCCGAAATTCCTCCGCCACAGACCAGAACATCCACGTTGTCAATAATCGGTGTTTCCCGCGCCTCTTCATGAATGGATTTACTCATTGTCTCAGACCTCCCCTTTTTTTAGAGATATTCTACGGGTTGAAGAGCAACTCCCTCGCGATCGGGTTTAGGAGTGAAGGAGGTGTTTGTCACCCGCCATACTATTAATCTATTTTAGTCGCCACTCGCCTCTTTGCGACACTTCCGCTGGAAGAATTTTATTTTCGTTCCTCAGTTTTGTTGCAACCCATCTCATGTCATACTGCCAGGTATAAAATAGATCCCCAGAGGTCTTTAACTCAGCATTATGGTTTACCCAAAGATGTTTTGCCACTTGAACTATTGTGCCTCTGTTACCTAAAGACTGTAGGGCTTCAATTACCCAATATCACAAATCAACTCGCGTTGTCATAATTAATCTCCTTTATTTTTATCGGTGCCTAACGTTGGAGCTCACTGGTTTTTACGAAGCGGAGCGGAGTAAACATCCGGTGCAGCGATTTGTTATGTGCGTTATTTCTTTTTTCGTAACATTTTTCTTAGTAAAAGAACCCATAAATTCCATTTTGTTTCCTTTTTCTCTGTTAGAAAATTGTTTTCGGCTTTATCCATACAGTCTTCGAGTAAGGCATCATGAAGCCATTTAATAGCAAAATACCAAGTAAATATTCCTTTCCCTGATACAGTCATATCTATTGTATGTTTTAATTCAGTTTTATCTTCTTCTATCTCCGTAATTTCAAATTTGTGAATTCCGGCAAACCCTTCAGGCTTCAAAAAATTAAATTCAATTAAACTTCCAAGTTTATATTTACTAATTGAATATTTGATAGGTCTGTGTCCACCTATTGCGCCTTCTATTAATCCTTTCTTAAAAATCATTGGAGGCCATTTTTCTTTAGGCCACAGCTGATCATTATTTGTAGACAAACTATTAAGAATTTTTGATATCTTATCTTTTGGTTGCTGAATAATTCTCTTATGAATATTGATAACTTTCATATTCTTATCCTTTATTGCACATAACGTTAAGGGTACCCTGCTGCGCCACCCAACTCAACCGCGCCAGCGCCGTTGAAGTTCCCGCAGTCAGGTTGACCCGCTGGTTAGACCTTACTTCAGTTGGCTCATAACCGATTGACTCAGTAGATTTTGGGCTTCAATAAGTTTTTTGTATTTTGATTCTATTTTTTCAATTTTTTTGGACAAGATAGCTTTCAACAAATCGCCTTCCATTTCAGCTACATCAATTCTCTGATAGTAATCCATGGTCTCTTTCAGATGAGCTATGACAATCTTGCCAGTTAACAGTGGGTGATTGTTGGTAATATTTGCATCATCAAATCGTGTACCGTGTTCAAGCTCTACTTCCAAACCTTTTCGAAAATCTTCAAGGGGAATATCCATTAATTTCGTATTCACGATTTTTAGGATCATAGCAGCTTCCTCTTGAGAAACTATTGGATCTGTAATTTTGGACCAATCGCGTAATCCGATTTCTGAACAGACTCTTTTCACTTCATCTCTGGTAATATATTCTGGCAATTGCATATTCTCCTCCTTTTATGGTTGGCCTAACGATTAAGGTCACTTGCGCCGCCCAAAAACCAGCCCGACAGGCCGCAGACGTTCTCGGCGTCAAGTGAACCGCCTGGTTCGGCATTTCAATGGTAATTAATAGATTGGTGGGTTTTAATTATCTACTTTTCTGATTTTTCGTATTTTGGCAAATTATCATGGCATTGATAATTACCCTAAAATTTCTTGTTAATCTAAAACAGGAATCCCTTTACTTTTTAACGTGTTAATAATTTCTTGTAACTTGAGACTTATTGCAGTCGTCTATAGAATATACATTTTTCATCCCATCCCTAAAATACATAATGAAATGCCCTTTGCCCTCCACATGTACTTCTTTGCTATAGTCCTTGTCAAGCCAGGGATTAAGTTCTTCCAAAAAGTCATTCAAACTGCAAGTTTCCATAATCAATCCTCCAACCAGATTGTTTTGAATAAAGGCATGCGATTGCCGATTACGACGACAATTGTATCCCTGTTTCTTCACTACCAATTAAAGGAAGTATCTTCTCCAAAACAAAATAGACGAGGAATTTCGGACCATTAACCTTATCAAGCTCCGGTGGCAAATGATGTATCTTCATTTTTGCTATCAAATCTGGATCTGTATCTTCCCGGACTTTTTTTAAAAATAGCCTTATTCCATTGTAATGTGGACCATCCTCGATAAACAGATAAGTGGCATAAGGATTTGATTCAATGTTGTGATGGGTTAAGTGGTCCCGCATAATAAATGCCAACTCTCCGTCTTCCATGATATGGGGCTTTGAGTAGATTGCGGCATCAACTTTACCATTTGCATCTGCCGTTACGAGAACCCCTTTGCCAGTAACACCTTGTAAGTATTCGTTGAGAGTCATAATTGTTCTTCTCCTCGTTTTTTCGTTTCTCTGATAAGTTTTTCTGTGTCATATCCCTGCTCTTGGAGCATTGCCAGAATGGATTGATAAACCTTTTCATCCATGTCAGGTGAGCGTGATAGAATCCACAAATATTTTCTGTTTGGATGACCAATAACGGCATATTCGTATTTACGACCAATATCCATTATCCAGTAATCTCCTGAAAAGGGCCAGAAGAACGATACTTTCAATTTGGCATTTGTCTTTTTGTCCACGACCCATGCCTTTCCCTCAGCCCTACGAATTTTCCCCGAAAATGAATTGTCATAGCATTCATTTATCACTTTGATCCTACCATCATTGGTAAGGCTATAGGTAGCTTTGCTGCCAACGCATCCTTTTTGGAACTTGTTTGGATATCTGGCGATTTCATACCACTGCCCCACGTAGCGACTCAAGTCGACAAAAGGAGCTGTTTTTAACAGTTTCATATCGTTCCCATTTTTAAATACACAACCATTGAAAAGTAGCGGCAACATGACAATCATACTAACAACTGTAAATTTCATTCTCACAAATGGATACCATTAAAACCAGAACGTGAAAATATACGTCATTTCAAGAAATGTTGGTTAACTCCCAAACAGTAACTGTTTAGTCACACCACAACTTTAATTCACCAAGGGCAGTGGAGCGAAGCAGATAGTCGACATTATACTTCTGCGACTTCTCCTGAATTTCCTGTAGCAGTTCACTGCTTGTTAATTTCTGGGGATCAACCGGTGAATAATCGGCAACATATCTCCACATGTGGGAGACAGCATTTGCAAGACGTCCAGGGGTAGGCAAAGTGCGCATTATCAACACTAATTTTTCCGTTAATTCATCGAAAGAAATGGCTCCAGACGCGACTAGTTGACCGATCTCTTTATAGGTTGCAGGGTCTCTGGCCATAACCGAATATTTATGGGAAGCCCATAATTCCTGAATATTTCTGGGCAAAGAAATACGCCCCGGTTTTTTTTCAACATACTTACTGTGCAGCAGTCTATACTGTGCTGCGGGCTGATCAACAAAAATAGGTGGCCACTCTACACTGCTCTCAAACCTATCAAGGGGACTATAGTGATTAAATCCCCTTAGTTTCATCTCTTCAACCAGGTACTCATGGCGAATTACCAAAGCAGGCAAATGAGAAACCCAGCGCAGTATTTCAGGGTGGCGGGAATAGCCGGATTTGCCTTTGCTGATAATTGAATGAATACCATGCAGTTCACGATGTTCACCCAACAGACTTTGAACATTTAAAAAACCTGGGTCAATATCCCAAATCCGCATAAATTTCGTAACTCCGATTTCAAGCAATCAGAAACTGCTTCTTCAATAGAAGGGAAATCAAACTGAGGCGGAATTCGGGGGACATGGATGTCCCCCGAATTCTACATCCCACTGGAGGGCCAAACGCGAAGAACAGTGGCATGGCCCATGAACTCTGAAATGCAATGAACCCGAACAGGGGAGCAACTAACAGGCGCGTCATGGGAAATGGTGCTTCTGATGATACAATGCAGTTGCCGTCAGCTTTTCAAAGAACTGTTTTTGTATCATATGCCCGGCTAAGGCCCGGTATCTTCGTGAATCGCCCGGTTCGGGACCGCATGCCGGATGGTGTGTGGGCTGGGGGTTAAAATCCCCCGGCTACCCGATTATACGGAACGATTATGAAAAAGACTCATTCCCTGTTCTTTAGTAAATCACGTATTTCCGTAAGTAATACTTCCTGCGTCGAGGGTTCGGGTGGCGCTTTAGGTGCTTCTTCCTCTTTTTTCTTGAGTGAATTAATCCCTTTGATAACAATGAAAATTGCAAATGCGATAATTGTAAAATCAACCGCCGTTTGAATGAACTTTCCATACCTGACTGCGACAGCAGGTATGTCTCCCGCAGCTGCTTTAATAGTAAATGCCAAATTGGAAAAATCGACACCTCCGACCATGGCCCCGATTGGAGGCATAATCACATCGGCCACAAATGAAGATACAATTTTACCAAATGCAGCACCAATAACGATTCCAACTGCCATATCGATGACATTCCCTTTAACGGCAAATTCCTTAAACTCTTTCATCATACCCATGATAAGTCCCTCCTACATTGAATGTTGATGTTTTTGTTTAAAGCGATATTGCTCTATTGAGCACCTATAAACCACACCTGTTGTATCATTTTTTTGATAACCCGGATAACCAGTTAGTAGATAGTTTCTGTATAACTTTCAAAAATAAAAAACTTGACAAATATTATTTTGATTTATTATAGGTTTTCAACTGCATCACTCCAAATATGTGAATGTTATGAAGCAAGATAGATAATTCCATGAAACAGATCCCTCCTGAAATCAAGATTCCGTATGATTCTTTTCTGATCAAAAGAGGTGTGCCGCTTGCAGATCACTTTTATTATAAAAAGTAGCTGAGATATTATCTGGATTTTTGTATTAAATATCATCACGAAAAATCAAAGAAGGAAAGCCTTTCACATTTTATTAATAAATTGAAAGATAAGAACCAGACAGAGCAACAGCGGAAGCAGGCGTTTCACGCAATATCAATTTTTTATGAAATAAAGAAGGCCGATCAGGATAAGATAGGGGCATTAAATAATAAAAAGGAGAATATTTCAAGAAAAAACCACGGCTTAAAATTAATCGGCGCCGGTTGGAAGCCTGTCCATAAAAACTTAGAATCGGAAATTAAGTTACGGCACTATTCTCCTAAAACATTAGAGGCTTATAGAGGATGGACCAGACAGTTTCAGGCTTTTACCGGGAGCAAAGAT
>CAYVXX010000085.1:0-7359 GCA_964454305.1 uncultured Syntrophales bacterium
GAACAAATGGCAAGCCGCGCCGGGTTACCTTTGATCTGGCTGGATAAGATACCGGGGATCAATGGCGAAAGGGGAATAGAAAAGGTTCGAGCGGAGAGAAACGTTCTTTTATTACGTGACAGAAAGAGTTCTTTTATTGAACAGTTTAAACATCCGATCGGGCGGTGTGCGAAATTTTATAAACTGACAGCTTACAATAGTTGCAACTTCTGGTGTGAGTACTGTTATCTTTATTTGACCTTTCGAACACAGCCTGTTTCCACACATTTTATAAATTATGAAAAAATGTATGATGAAATTGTCAAGTTTGATGGATTGGATATACCAAAACCCCTAAGAGTCCTGAACCTCGGCGAACTTGGTGATCCTCTGGCCGTGGACTACATAACCGGTTTTGCAAAACAGATTATTCCCTTCATGCCCGAACATGCTCCTGGAACACGATTGCTGTTTTTAACCAAAAGTGACTGCGTTGACGATATTCTTTCCCTTAACCACGGTGGGCAATCCATCATTTCTTTCAGTGTAAATACTGATGCTGTTTTCCAACAGTTAGAACATAGAACAGCTTCCCCTGATTCTCGTTTAATTGCTGCGTCTAAAGTACAGAAAGCGGGTTATGAAGTGCGTTTGAGAATAGATCCTGTTATATTCTATTCTACCTGGGAGAAAGATTACATAGCACTGGTTGAGAAGATATTTGAATATGTTCGGCCTGCAAGAATAACCATAGGTGAATATCGGCCATCCAACGGACTTGCCAATCATATCAGTGCCCGATTCCCTGAGTCTGTGTTATTGAAAGTCAACAAAAGCCTGGTCAGAGAAGGAAAAAAACTCCGATATCCTGAAGACCTGAGGATCAGGATGTTCAGAACAATCATAGAAGCGATAAAAAAATATCGAAGCGATATTGATATTGCCTTGTGCAAGGAACAGCCTGAAATATGGAAGGCCCTCGGTCTGAATATGAAAGGATTAAAGTGTAATTGCCTGAGTTAGATGGTTTAATAACAATAGTTAACTTCGTGAGTTGAGGAAAACAGATGACGCTTGTTTCATCAAGAAGAGTGCGAGGAAAAGGACAACATCCGGTTTTGCGCGCGTTCTGCACGATCGCCCTATAAGACGTATATTAATACCTGCATCGTTATTCTGGAAAAATGTAACGATGCAAGGGATAACTGTGCTTTGATTCTAACCGTTTTGCTGCTTTAGAAGGCCGGTCATGACTTAAGACCGTTAAGGCCGACTTTTAAATCATTTTGTAACGGCCCTTTCTCGAAACTTGAACGGAAAACTTAAAAAACTACTGTACGAAAATCATTCGCTCGGGACTCAGGTTTAATCAATGCGAATATTCAGAAGAATGAAGAATAGCTACTTGGCCTGTTTTATTCTTACAACAGTCTCAGTTTGATGAATATTAACTATCTGAGGGTTTTTATCTAAGAATTTTATTTTAACAGGGATGTTACATCTAATCTGAGATGAATTGTTTTGAAGAGCTTCTGATGCTTGTATTTTTTCGCAATTTATTAAGTTAATCTTTTGCTCTTTTTTAACCATGCCTTTCATTCTCCTGCCTCCTGAGCTCCCAACTTTTCCCAAGCTTGTTTTCTAACAGTTACATCAAATTCAACTGTTCCGGGCTTTTTCCTCTTTACATTCACTGAATGAGTAAACGAATGTATTAAATTCTCACTTTCTATTATAGCACTATCCAAAAGGAAATCACCACTTTCACGATTCCCTAAGAGACGATTGAAATCAAACTCCTTACCAGGTAAAAGAGCATCTTGATACTCCATATACAATTCCCACATCAATTTTTCCATTTCTTCAGAAGGATATGATACATTGAGTCCGATTATTTCCTTTGCCTCGTGCCTGGAAATTTCATAACCGTGATAATATAACTTCTCGCTTAAAATTTCAACAATCTTTTCAATCTTTTCCTTATCTTCCTCTCCTTTCATGTGTAGCTCAAGAAGTCTTTTTGATAAGGTGCGAATCAGAAGATATTGACGGTGAACATTTCCTAAAGCCAAAGGATGGATTCTATCAGTCAAAGCCTTTAATGCAGTAGAGAAGACGTTTGGGTCACTCAATCCTTTTTCCTGAATTAAGGTCATATAGGCACTCACATCTTCAACGCTTATCGGAATATACCCTTTTTTAGGGTCTTTATCATCTGTTAATGGATTAAAAACATTTGCCACACTCGGGTCAACGGGGCCGAGCTCCCCTAGAGGACCCATCACTATTTCATCTGCCCCAAGGGCCAAGGTAGTTCCTGCACTATGGGCTCTAAAAGGAATCAAAACAGCTAACTTTTCACAAAATTCCCTCAATAGGTGAACAATTCTGTTTGGTGTAAGAGTGTGTCCACCTCTCGTATATAGGAACAAATCTATCTTTTTTACTTTTTTAATTGACTGAAGCTGTTCAAAAAAGAGTGGGATAGTATCACCGCCTATTTTAGTCCCTAAATATTGTCGCTCTGCAGTGAAGTATGAAATTATTTTAGAACCCCTCTCATCTTCAAGCTGTTTTATTAAGCGTTTTCTCTCTTCTCTTCTTTCCAATAATAATCTTTTTTGTTTCAGATCTTCAGCCATGTTTTCAATCCCCTGCAGTTGAACATCGGTTTGAATTCCCTCTTTAGGAACAGGAACTCGTAACTTTTGTTTCCTTTTTTTCTTTCCCATATCGACTTAATCCACAAAAGGAACTCTGTGATAAGATGTATTGTTTATAAACTTGCTTATGATATAATTCTATTCTTAGCTGTTGTCAACAGGGAAATTAAAGGGTTATTTCCCAATCCTTATTGACATCCCGTTCCGAATTTAATAGATGACAGTGACATGACCTTGCAGGATAAATTTGAAAATACTATCGAGTTTCATTGTTGAACAATATAGTAAAAATGAAACAGGAAGAGATGGAGACAGAAAATGGCGCAAATTCAGTTTAAGGGTAAATCGTTTGTTCAGAACCATCATCTGCTTGTCAAGTATCATGAGCTGATTCCGAAAAAGGAAATAAGTCTGACGGACAAGGTCAGTCTTCATGATAATCTCATCATCCACGGGGACAACTTGAAGGCCCTCAAGGCGTTGCTTCCGCTCTATGCCGGGAAAATCAAGTGCATATACATCGATCCGCCTTACAATACCGGAAATGAGAAATGGGCATACAATGATAATGTCAATTCCCCCATGATGCAGGAATGGCTTGGCAAGATTGTTGACCGCGAAGATCTTACCCGTCATGATAAATGGCTTTGCATGATGACACCAAGATTGAAGTTACTGCGGGAATTGTTGAGAGAAGATGGGGTTATATTTGTGTCGATTGACGATGAGGAGGTTCACCATCTGAGAATGTTGATGGATGATATATTCGGATTTGAAAATTTTATTGCAACAATTATATGGCAAAAGAAGTATTCACCGCAGAATGATGCGAAGTATTTTTCCGATATGCATGATTTTATTTTGGTGTATGCAAAAAGAAAAAATGAAGGTTCGGAAACAAGCGGCTGGCAACGAAACCTTTTGCTGAGAACAGCGGTACAAGATGCACGCTATAAGAATCCAGACAATGACCCGAGAGGGCCATGGAAAGCAGCGGATCTTTCGGTTAAAACCTATTCAGAAGCCTATGACTATGAAATTACCACACCTTCTGGCAGAAAGGTTAACCCCCCGAGAGGTCGCTGTTGGGCGACTTCTTCAAAAAACTATACGGAGTGGGTAAAAGATGGCAGGATATGGTTTGGCAAAACCGGGAATAACGTACCCGCGGGTAAGATATTTCTAAGCGAGGTAAAAGAGGGCATTGTGCCTCTTACGCTTTGGCTTCGGGAAGAAGTTGGTGATAATGAGTTTGCAAAAAAAGAGATAAAAATGATTTTTAGCGACAAAGATTCTCCATTTCAAACGCCTAAACCTGCTTCTCTTTTGAAAAGGATATTGCAGTTGGCAACTGATGAGGACTCCATAGTTCTTGATTCATTTGCTGGATCAGGGCCCTTAGCTCAAGCCGTCCTTGCCCTCAACAAGGAAGGCGTCGGCAACCGAAAATTTATACTTGTTGAATGCGAAGATTATGCAGATAAGATCACGGCGGAGCGCGTACGCCGGGTTATAAATGGTGTGCCAACTGCGAAGGATGAGAATCTTAAAAAAGGGCTTGGGGGGACATTCAGTTATTTTGAACTTGGGAAAGCCATTGAACTGGAGAGTATTCTTTCGGGAGATGGGTTGCCGACGTACGAAGAACTGGCCCGCTATATCTTTTATACAGCTACGGGTGAAGAATTTAACTCAAAGACCATGAACGAAAAGAAGAACTTCGTCGGCGAGAGCAACAATTACAAGGTCTATCTTTTCTACGAGCCTGATATCGAGAAGCTGAAAAATATGGCTTTGACACTGGAGCGTGCCAAATCCATTGGAAAGCCGGGGGAAAAGAGACGGCTTGTCTTTGCGCCGACAAAATACCTGGATCAGGCACACCTGGACGAACTGCGGATCGATTTTGCGCAGCTTCCGTTTGAAATTTACGAGCTTGCGCGGTGAGATATGGAACTTAAAGAATACCAGATACGAGCCCTATCAGAGGTAAAGACTTATTTCGAGCTTTTAGCCGACTGGCGGGGAAAAGCCGAGCAAATCCCGGATTTCGAAATAGATTTTCCGACCAAGGCATGGGAGAAGGCACGGACGGGGCGGATATACAAATCGAGGAAAAACGGCATTGGCGAACCGTTGCCGAATTTTTGCCTTAAAATACCCACCGGCGGAGGCAAAACCTTTCTTGCGGTCAAGATGATCGACCTTGCCAATATGGTCTATCGCAAAAAGAAGACAGGGCTTGTCCTCTGGATAGTGCCCACGACACAGATCTACCGTCAAACAATACAAAGTCTGAAAGACCGTGACCATCCCTACCGGCAGCATCTCGATATTGCCAGCGGAGGACGCACGGTTATCCTCGAAAAGGCCGACCGCTTTTCCCCGCTGGATGTTGAAGAAAATCTTGTCGTTTTAATGCTCATGCTTCCTTCCGCTAACCGCCAGACCAAAGAGACTTTGAAAGTTTTTAAGGACAGCGGCGGATTTCAGGACTTTTTCCCTGCTGAAGATGATATTGAAAAGCAGGAGAAGGTTCTTCAAAATATCCCCAATCTGGATACTTATCACCAGGAAAAGAGTTTTTGGGGAAAACAGATCAAGACCTCCCTGGGGAATACGCTCAGGACTTTGTCACCGATAATTATATTAGATGAAGGCCATAAGGCATATAGCGATGGCGCTCAAGATACATTACGTGGTTTCAACCCCTGCATGATTGCGGAACTATCCGCAACCCCTTCCAAAAAGAGCAATATTCTTGTTGATATATCGGGCAGAGAACTTCACCATGAAGAGATGATCAAGCTTGATCTTCATGTGGTCAACAAGGTGAGCCCGGACTGGAAAGATACCTTATTGGCAGGCGTAAATAAAAGAAATGTACTGGAAGAAAAGGCTCGAGAGTATGAAGCAAATTCCGGCAATAATATACGCCCGATCTGTCTCATTCAGGTTGAACGGACGGGCAGAGAGCAGAGGAAAACCCGCTATATCCATTCTGAGGACGTCCGGGAACACCTTATTAAGACAGTGGGAATTCCAGTTGAAGAGGTAGCTGTCAAGACAAGTGAAAAGGACGAGCTTAAAGAAGTTGATAATATTGGCGGATTAATGGATCGGGACTGTAAGATTCGCTATATTATTACCAAGCAGGCATTGCAGGAGGGGTGGGATTGCGCTTTTGCCTATGTCCTGGTTATCCTGACAAATCCTGCTTCTAAAAATGCCCTGACACAACTTGTGGGACGCATACTTCGCCAGCCCAGAGCCCGCAAGACCAAGATCAGAGAGCTTGATGAGAGTTACGTGTTTTGTTTTAAACAGAAAGCAAATGAGTTGTTGACGAGCATAAGAGACGGTTTTAGCCGCGAAGGTCTTGGAGACCTGAGAAGCCAAATTATTCCAGATATGGAAGAAGACGGAGAGGGCGGAGAGCAGCCGGAGCGTTTAATAAAAATCCGGGACCGATTTAAAAAGGCGGCAAGCAGCACTATTCTGCCGGTGTTTATGGTACGGCGTAACAGGAGTTGGAAACCTGTCAATTATGAGATGGACATCGCTGCACAAATACCCTGGGATCATATTGATCTTGAGCCCGTCCGTTCGCTTACACTTTCCATGTCCGAGGAAAAGGACATTGAGCATATTGCCACGCTTTCAGAGGACATCAAAAAAGTAATCGAGGAGAAAGAAGCGATAAAACTAAAGGAAGGCGGTATTCGTGTTGATCCTGTTTTCATGACCCGCCAACTTTGTGATATCGTGCCAAATCCCTGGATGGCCCATGAATTTGCTCAGACTGTGCTTACACATCTGGCAGAAAAATATGATCACAAGATGATTGCCAACAATTTTGTATTTATTATCGAGGAACTGCGAAAGCAGCTTGATCGGGAAAAAGACCGGCTATCTGAAAATATCTTCCGGCAGATGCTTGAATCAAAAGAGATGAGATTCCTGGTTATCGGAGAAAAATTTGATTTTACCTTTCCAAAATCTATCAAAGTTAAACCCACCGCCACAACCCTGAATCGCAAAGATGGCCAGCAACTGCAATTAAACCTATTTGACTTCGTGCCCGAAGACGAGTTCAACGAAACCGAAAAAGCGGTAGCCTGGTATCTTGAAGGACAGAAGAGGCTTTTTTTCTGGTACCGGAACCGAGCCCGGCGCGATTACGCAATACAGGGCTGGCAAAAGCACAAAATCTACCCCGATTTCATCTTTACAGCCACAGCTTCAGAAGACAAGGACGATTACGAGCAGGTATATGTGGTAGAAACAAAGGGTCTTCATTTAATGGGGAGCGCTGATACAGATTATAAGCGAAAAATATTTTCGATATGCAATAGGGAGGCTAAATCAAGAAACTGGACAGAACTGGGCCTTATAATGAAGGATAAAGTATTGCGATTCGAAGTGTTAGCTGAAGATGAATGGCAGGCGAAATTGAATGAAATGTTACAGGTTTGAGAAAGAAATGAGGCTCACGTTTTTTGATTTGCCATTTTTGAAAGACAATCACTATAAGGGAGTCTGGTGAATACCATGAAAGAACCGGAAACAAATCCGCATTTAGGGGCTGCGGTCTTGGAGGTTGTGGAGAATCAGCTAAGGGAGAATGACCCTCCGGAGACACGCCAGACGTACGAGCGTCTCATCGAAGAAGTCATAGGTGAAATCGAACCGCAGCCAGAGTCGCAGCCAGAGTCGC
>CAYVXX010000086.1:0-7344 GCA_964454305.1 uncultured Syntrophales bacterium
ACAATTATATTGCTTGGCCAGCCGGAGTTGAGGGCAATCATTAAAAATATGAAGCAATTAGACCAGAGGGTCGCAATAAGGTATCACCTGAATCCACTAAGTTATAATGAAACATTGAGGTATGTGATATTTCGTTTTAAAAAGGCCGGTTTGACCAGAAATATCATCACGCGACAGGCGGTAGATGAGATATACGATTATTCCAGGGGAATACCAAGGCTTATAAATAACATTTGTGATGTTAGCCTTATTGTAGGATTTATCTCAAAGGCAAGGATTATTGATTCCAGGATTGTTAAAGAGGCTATACAGGATTCGGGCTAAGTAATTTACAAAACACGGGACAGAACTTCCCTGTTTCGGTTAAGATAGTACCTGTAATTCATATCGGCCTCGGAGACATAGCTTCTCTGCGCCAGGATATCCTTCGGAAAGATTTTCAGTAGCTTCTTATTCCGCAGGAAGGTCTTCTTTGGAAACAGCATCTGTGACATATAAAACAGGGTGATCTTCAAGTTTGATTACGGTTTTGCCAGGCACTTTCTTTCCATGCATGTCGAATACAAATTTGATAGTTGGTTTCAGGGGATGAATCTTGCTGGTTGCGACAACTTTGCCTATTTCCATATTATTAAGCCTGACATAGCTTCCGATGGGGAAAATACCTATTTCATCAAGAAATGCTTTAATTATCTTTGAAGAAAACAGGAAAATCTTCGATCCAACCAGCTCTTTTACTGAAAAATGCTGTGCAAGCGCTTTTCTGTATGGGCGGTCATGAATCATGGCGTCAAAGGCATCAACCAGCCCTATTATTTTTGAGTATTCGCATATCTCGTATCCCTTTAACTCCGCGGGATAACCACTGCCATTTTCTCTTTCATGATGTTCATAGGCGACACGGGGCAGCATCGGATGTTCAGTCTGAAAACGGGACAGTATATTTCCCCCAATTTCGGCGTGCTTTTTTATGATATCTAACTCGGCTTCTGTCAGGTTTCCTCTTTTTTCCATTATGGTTTCCGGTATTTTGAAAAACCCTATATCGTAGAAGAGTGCAGCCAGTCCAAGTTCAAGGAGTTCTTTCTTGGAAAATTTCATGCCTGTTCCAATCCTGAGACTGCATGTCATGACATTAATCAGATGCAGGATCAGGTAGTCTTTTTCATTATTATAAGCATTAAACTGGGCCGTTGATTGGTAAAAATTTTCAATCAAATCGGGCGTATTTATGATGTGCTTTACAATATCAATGGCCTGATTGATGTCAAAGTGCTCGTCATTTTTTACCAATTGCTGGACTTCCTTGAGATAAGACACGATGGTTGAGTGAAGCTTTTTCATGTATTCAACGTCTTTTTGTGCAGGCAGGGCGTTTAATTCTGAAGATAGACTAAATTCCCTTAAGGTACTGAAACGTAAAGAATCGTCTGCTTTTTCGGTATCTATCCGGTCTTTGGGATCGCCCCTCCCCCCTTTTTTTATGCTGTTTTTTATGATGTCAGAATATCTTACCATAAGAGTATCTGTATACTGAGTTGAAATACTTCACGAAAATTTTAAAATAGTAAACTTCTTTACGCGTGAGGTTACTTAGCCAAATTTCGCTTCAAAATCAGTACGGTACAAGCCCCATAATTGGTAGATTTCGAAACACTTGCAGGATTTACGAATATTTTACCTTGCAATAATTTAAAGAATAAATGATAAGATGTTTAAATTCAAGATAAATATTGTTGTTCTTTACATTTTTTGATTTAACAAAACGAATTTGTGTTTATGTTCAGGTATATATTTAAAGTTAAATAAGACTTGATAAGGAGTTTAAGGAGAAATGGCGCGATGTTTTGCAGGACAGCAAGTATAATTTTAGCATTGTTTGTAGGTTTCTCCGTCATGTTTATTTCATCGTGTACCTTCGAGGCAAAGGGGATACCGGTGAAGGAATTTAGGCCTACAAAGGCAGCTGAAGAAGCAGATATGCAGCGGAAAAAAGAGATGGAAAAAGAAGTTGCCCGGATGAGCCAGGTTACAGAAAACAGTGTGTTTACAGAGAGACGGGGTGTTCCCGAGTACAAGATAGGCCCTGGTGATGTTCTAATCATCACTTTCTGGGATGGAGCCAAACCTGTACCGTATACCACTGCGGTCAGACCGGATGGAAAGATATCCTATTCCTATATGGATGACATTACAGTGGCAGGCCGTACTTCCCATGAGGTGGATGAAATACTGACGAATGCGCTTAGAAAATATATAAGAAATCCGAGGATTGATGTTGAGGTAAAAGAGTATAGAAGTAAAACCGCCCTTCTGTTCGGACAGATTAACCGTCTTGATACGTCAATTGCCGGTATCGGGACCGGTCCAGGAAAGTACCCCCTGAGGGGCAAGATGAGAATACTCGATCTTATCGTGATGGCAGGAGGACCAATTTCAGGTGAGGAATTTGCGAATGCAGATCTCAGGCGTGTGGAAGTGGTAAGAAAAGGGGAAAGCTATACGGTCAACCTTTACAAGGCGATGTTCCAGGGAGATGTAAGTCAGAATATTGTTATAGATAATGGCGATATCATAACAGTTCCGGAGCTTCCAACCTACGGAGAGAGGGTATATGTCTTTGGGGAGGTACAAACACAGGGGATATACAGGCTCAAGGATGCCTATGATCTTCTGGCGGCTGTATCCAAGGCAGGCGGCACGACAAGAGTGGCTGTGAATTCGGATGTAAAAATTATCAGGGGCTACGAGGAAAATCGGGAGAATCCGATTATACTTTCTGCAAATCTTGATCAAATATTAAAGAAGGGAGACATAGCCCAGAATGTGTCACTTCAGAATGGTGATGTGGTTTATGTTCCAAGAACGGCGATAGGCGACATTAATGAATTTATAGTCAATACCACGCCGCTTCTGGATTACCTGCTCTATCCTGACAAGTACAGAGACGCATATTTTAATCCTGACACCATGCTTCGTTTTAACAAGATTAATTAGGACTTTGAACTTGCGAATCATTCATCAGTTTTAGAAGAGTTTTCGATATGGCAAAATATGATTTGAACCTCAGAGATTACTGGCGTGTTCTCAGAAAGAGAAAGTTTATTATCGTCTTTGCCACTGTTGCTTTGGGTGCTTTCAGCTTTTTGTTTTCGATTCTGGCACAGCCTGTCCCTTTATATCAGGCAACTGCCAGCGTAAAGGTTGAGCAAACCGGTTCCGTCACCGGCCTTTACCTTCAAACCGTTTCCTGGTCTCAGACGGATTATATGCAGACCCAGGCTGCCGTAATAAAAAGCTATTATGTTATGGAAGCGGCTGCAAAGAGACTCGGCCTCATACCTTCCGAACTTCCATCCGAAGAAGTACGCGCCAACAAGAAATATCAAAATATTATACTGAATCTGAGAGAAAATTTAAAGACGGAACAGGAAGGCTACAGCAACATCATTAATATACTTGCAATTTCGCAAGCCCCTGCTTTTTCCCAGCGGGCAGCCAATACCATAGCCCAGGTTTACAAGGAACATCATGTCCTCAATCTCAACAAGAGAACAATTGAAGCGAAAAATTTTATCAAGAGCCAGTTGACGACCGTCAAAGAGAGATTGAGAAATGCCGAAGACGCAGTCAGGAAGTTCAGAGAAGAAAATGAATTAATTTCATTGAGTTCTCAAACCTCCACCATGCTGTCCCAGATGGCAGCATTACGGGTAACCCATGATAAGTCGGTTGCCGATTATCAGCAGATAAGCGATATAGACAAGCAGCTTGAAGGGGCAGTGGACAAACCACTGACTTCAAAGACCAGTTACTATATTAACGAGACGTCGAGTCTTTATAAAAGTCTCAATGACAAGCTTGTTCAGCTCATGTTGAGTAGGGATTCCCTTCTTCTTGTCTATACGGAGAATTATCCTCAGGTTGTAGAGATTAACAAACAGATCCACGAGATAGTGGTGAATATGAAAGCCCAGCTTTCCTCCCAGAAAAAGATCCTTGCAGAGAGCATAAAGAATCTGGAAAAGAAAATTGATGAGATGGATAAGCAGATCAAGGTACTTCCTGAGAAGGGATTGAAGCTGGCAAGGTTGGAGCAAGAGGTGGGGGTCAACAAGGAAGTTTATACGCTTTTAGAAAAGAAATATCAGGAAGCGCTTATAAAAGAGGCCGAAAAGATAGAAGAAGTACAGATAGTAAAGCCTGCCTTAGAACCGACCAAACCTATAAATCCGCCAAAAATAATGGCAACCGGTACTATCGGGATCATTATAGGATTAATCCTGGGTGTTGTCTTTGCCTTTGTAGTAGAGACTTTTGATACATCTATAGGTGCCATCGAAGAGGTTGAAGAGCTTACAGGTGTTAATGTTCTGGGGATTATCCCTCATGTCAGTGTCCAGGAGATCAAGTCAACGCTCCTTGATGAAAATCCTGATGAGATGGATGACAAAACTGCGGAGAGGTATTCGAGAATCGTATCGCATTTTGCACCAAAATCGACGCTGGCGGAAAGTTACAGGGCGCTCAGAACGAATTTGAGCTTTGCCGGCATAGAGAATGAGTTAAAGACTATTGTCTTTACCAGTTCTTCTCCCAAGGAAGGTAAAACTACGATAGTGGTCAATCTTGCTGTTACCATGGCTCAGGCCGGCAATAAAACCCTTCTTATTGACGGAGATATGAGAAAACCTATGGTTGCCAATGTGTTTGGCATTGATCAGGTGCCTGGTCTGTCAGATATAATACTCGGAAACTATTCGCTGGAAGATACGGTAAGGAGTGTTACGGATATCATGACGGGGAAAATGAGCATGGAAGATATTATAAAAACCCCCGGAATGGATAATCTTTATATTATAACAAGCGGAACACTTCCCCCTAATCCTGCCGAAATGGCCAGTTCTAAAAGAATTGCAGAGCTGATTGAACAGGTTAGAGCCGAGTATGATATAGTTTTAATGGATGCCCCGCCGCTTCTTTCCGCAACCGATGCCGCGATTTATGGTTCCATGGTGGATGGTGTTATTATGGTGTATCGCGTAGGGAAGATTGGCCGGGCTGTCCTGAAAAGGGCGAAAGCTCAACTCGATAATGTCAGGGCAAAGGTTGTTGGTATTGTACTTAACGGACTGAAGGCAGAGGTAAGCCCCGATTTCACTCGCCAGGATTATTACAAATATTATTACTATTACAGCGGAGAAGAGGGCAAGAAAGTGCAGGCAGAATCATTTTGGAATAAATTACTGTCGATTCCTGGCCGCCTGTACGAATGGTTCCCAAGAAAGAAATAGACATTTTGAACTGAACAGTGAGCGCATTCCCCGCTGCTTGAGACTGTGTCACAATTCCCTTTTTTGTCATTTCGACCGAAGGGAGAAATCTTTGTGACTTTTTACGAATGCATCATTTTTGAGCGCAGGATTTTTTGTTAACGGATGGTTAAAATATGAGAGAGAAACGTAAACGCAAGAAGGTGAAGAGAAAAAAATCCTCTTTCAAATATGAATTGCGATATCTGGTTCTAATCACCTTTGTTTGTCTTATACTGGCCTTTGTCCTGGCTTTTGTCACCGGTGAGGTTCCGTCTTTTCTGGATAGGATTATTCAAAAACAAGCGGATCGTATAGTTGTTGAAAAGGTGAAAGTTGTTAAAAAGGAAACGTTAGAGAAGGCCAAAAAAGAAAATCTTGAAGATGTTGTCAAAAAGTATAAAGACAAGGCAAAGGGCGATAAATAAAAGTTAAAATTAATAACTCCCCCTTCCTCAAAGCGAAATCGCTGTAATTTCTCCCCTTTTGTAAAGGGGAAGCAACTTAATCTCCCCCTTTCGTAAAGGGGGACTAAGGGGGATTTTAATTTACTTCCTTCATACATTAACTTGGCAAGCAGTTTACACTCTCCCGGCAAAATGATGAGAACAGAAAATGGACAAATCGAAGCAAAATCAGCATTCCTTTTACTTGCCCTCGTCATCTTAACAGGCCTTGGCGGTCTTTTTATTGCCAAAACATCCTTTTACATATCTTTGCTCGTAATGACGGTTTTTGTACTCATTGTTGTTGGTTTCCTGAGTGCGGAAGTAGCTTTGTATCTTCTTATTGTGTCCATGCTACTCAGTCCGGAATTTATGGTAGGGGAACTTTTGGGCAGGGGAACCGGTGCGCGGGGCGTTACCCTTCGATTTGATGATATCCTGCTGGTGGTTGTAGGCTTAGGCTGGTTTGCAAAAAGCGCCACAAAAAAGGAGCTGGGGCTTTTTCTGGAGACCCCGTTGAACAGGCCGATTGCATACTATATTATTGCCTGTCTTATATCAACTCTGATTGGGTTTGCAATGGGCAGACTTAATTTGAAGACCGGGTTATTTTTTGTTTTAAAGTATTTCGAGTATTTTATCGTGTATTTTATGGCGGTAAATCATCTGAAAGACAAGGAGCAGATTAAGCGCTTTGTTATATTCATGCTGGCGGTTTGTATGGTTATTTGTGTTATTGCGATACTGCAGATACCTGCAGGCGGCAGGGTGACGGCGCCGTTTGAAGGTGAGGTTGGTGAGCCGAATACGTTAGGCGGATATCTTGTTTTAATGCTTTCGATCACCCTTGGGCTTCTTGTAACATCGGATTCAATGAAGCGAAAAACATTTTTGGGTATCCTGGTAATCTTGATTGCAATCTCGCTTTTAGCAACACTTTCCAGGAGTTCCTGGCTGGCAATAGGGCCTATGCTGCTTACACTGATCTATTTCAGCAAGAGGAAGTTAGCGCTTGTTGTTCCTCTGGTAATTATTGCGTTAATTTCCACGTTTATTATGCCTCATGCGGTGAAAGAGAGGGCGCTGTTTACCGTTACACAGAGAATACATCCAGGACAGCAGGTAGAAATAGGTGGTATAAGGCTCGATACGTCTACTTCTGCAAGGGTCAATGCCTGGAAACGTATTTTGACGACGGATTTCGTGAAACATCCGTTATTCGGTTACGGAGTCACCGGCTATGCTTTTGTCGATGCCCAATATCCGAGAGTTTTAATTGAGACTGGAATTCTGGGCTTTACCGCTTTCTTCATCCTTCTTTTATACATTTTTAAAAACGCATTGAGTATATATCGGGACACTTCAGATCCCCTTTTCAGAGGCCTTTCTCTCGGATATTTAGCAGGGTTTGTGGCGATGTTAGTCCATGGGATTGGGACCAATGTCTTTATTATCGTACGCATCATGGAGCCGTTCTGGTTTTTAACAGCTATCATCATCATGATTCCCACGATAGAAGCGGGTGAAGTGAAGGTTGATGTACCCGTGAAAGGTTGAGAATATACGCTTTTGTCATTCCCGCACAG
>CAYVXX010000087.1:0-7297 GCA_964454305.1 uncultured Syntrophales bacterium
TTTTCAGGCATTATCTATGTCACAGACCGATCCAAAGAGGCCATTCGGCAAAGCGAGGAAAAACTCAAACTCTTATTTGACAGCGCAGGTGACGCGATGTTCGTCATCGACGTGGAAGCACGTATGCTGGCAGTCAACAGGCTGGCCTGCGAACGGTTCGGCTACACCCACGCAGAGCTGATGTCCATGACGATCGACCAGGTGGACTCACCGGCGGAAGCACAGCACGTGCCGGATCGGATGACCCGACTGATGGAACACGGTCATCTCACATTTGAAACCGTGCAACAGCGCAAAGATGGTTCACTCATCCCGACCGACGTGATCGCGCGGCGGATCACCTGGGATGGTCAACCGGCGTTTATGAGCATTTGCCGTGACATCACCGAGCGCAAGCGGGCGGAAGAGAAGTTGCGGGAGAGCGAGGAGGAACAGAGACTGGAACGGGATCGTCTGGAGTTGATCCTGAAGACGGCGCAGGACGGCTTCTGGCTGGTGGACGTATCGACCGGCCATCTTGTTGACGTCAACGAGGCCGCTTCTTCCATGCTCGGGTATACCCGCGAGGAATTGCTGAAACGCGGGCTGGCCGATATTGACGCGCAGTGGTCGCCCGAGGAAATCGGCCCGGAAGTGGAAAAGATCAAGACGGCTGGAAATATGTTCTTCGAGACACGCCATCGAGCCAAAAACGGCCAGATCATCGATGTCGAGGTCAGCGTCAATTACCTGCCGGCCACTAATCAGTTTTTTTCGTTCATCCGCGACATCACCAAGCGCAAGCGAGCGGAGAAAGCACTGCAGGAGAACGAGGAAAAATTCAGGACATTATTTGATAGGGCCAGTGACGGAATTCTGATTGCTGATCCTATAACCAAAAAATTTCTTCAGGGAAACGCTGCCATATGTTCCATGCTGGGGTATACAGAAGAAGAGATCAAAAGTCTTACCATCTATGATATCCACCCACCGAAGGATGAATCCCTTGTTTCTGATGAATTTGAAAAACAGATAAAAGGGGAGAAAGCTCTTGCCGAGAACATGCCCCTATTGAGAAAGGACGGGTTAATCATCTATGCCGATATAGGTACTACCCACGTTATCATTGAGGGAACAGATTATCTTATGGGCACCTTCCGGGACATCACCGAGCGAAAGCAGGCGGAGGCTGTGTTGCTGGAGAGCGAGGAGAAACAGAGACTGGAACGGGGTCGGCTGGATTTGATCCTGAAGACGGCGCAGGACGGCTTCTGGCTGGTGGACGCATCGACCGGCCATCTTGTTGACGTCAACGAGGCCGCTTCTTCCATGCTCGGGTATACCCGCGAGGAATTGCTGAAACGCGGGCTGGCCGATATTGACGCGCAGTGGTCGCCCGAGGAAATCGGCCCGGAAGTGGAAAAGATCAAGACGGCTGGAAATATGTTCTTCGAGACACGCCATCGAGCCAAAAACGGCCAGATCATCGATGTCGAGGTCAGCGTCAATTACCTGCCGGCCACCGATCAGTTCTTCTCGTTCATTCGCAACATTACCGAGCGAAAGAAAATGGAAGGGACGTTAAAACAGAATATAGAGCGTTTTCGGGATTTAGTCGAGACGACCAGTGATGTGATTTGGGAAATAGATCAAGATGGTGTTTATACCTATATCAATCTGAAGATCAAGGATCTGTTGGGATACGATCCAAGTGAAGTGATCGGCAGAAAGACCCCGTTTGATATGATGTTACCCGAGGAACGAATACGTCTTGAAGAAGCTTTCAGCGCTATAGTAAAAGACCGAAAAGCGTTTGCCAATCTAGAAAACTGGAATCTGCGTAAAGACGGCAGAAAGGTTTTGCTCGAGACCGGAGGAGTTCCTTTCTATGACGCTGAAGGACAATATGCCGGTTATCGGGGGATTGACCGGGACATCACCGAGCGCAAGCAGACGGAAGAGCGGATCCAGCAGATGGCCTACCATGATTCCCTGACGGGTCTTCCCAACCGGAAGCTCTTCTCCGATCGCCTGGGTATTGCCTTAATCCATGCCCAAAGGAACCAAAAAAAAACAGGAGTCGCGATGCTCGACCTCGACAATTTCAAGGATGTGAATGACACCCTGGGCCATGCTGTGGGTGATCTCCTTCTCAAAGCAACGGCAGAGCGGCTAAAGGCAGCGCTGAGGAAGGGTGATACCGTCGCGCGCTTCGGTGGCGACGAGTTTGTGCTGATCCTTCCTGAACTGAAGGTAGTAGAAGATGCGATCAAGGTTGCACAAAAGATTGTTGACAGTTTTCGAAAGCCCTTCCTCATAGACACCCATAAACTCGTTGTGACAACGAGTATCGGCATCGCTGTCTGTCCCGATGATGGAACAGATGAAGGTGTCCTCCTGAAAAATGCCGATATCGCCATGTATCAAGCCAAGCAAGCGGGGCGGGACCGATACCAGCTCTACAAAGAGGCCTGAAGATTTGATACTATCGCATTACCTGTTCAAAGATTTCACTTTGAAGGTACCTGTTTTTAAATGGTACTCATCATCGCAATTCTGAACCAAAAGTTGCGGACTCGTAGGTTAAGCCAATAATGATTTTCTTCATTGAACTAAGTTCAGATACTCTCCACATACCTTGATCAACAATCCGAAATTGAAGAGTGCAGATATCTTGCCACGGACTTCATTTTACGCGCTTGTTTCCGGGCAGCAGGCGGGCTTTCGTCATTTCTGGACAACGCGCATTCTTTTCCCATTTTTGTTCCCGTATTTGTTGATGTAACATTTATGTTCTTTAAATGGTATAATGTTAGGTAAAATATAGTTAAACGGTAAATGTGATGCAGATTTTGTCCGCTTTTTATTCTGAATAATATGAAAGGACACAAAACGATTAAAAAGAGGGATTGAGTCATGATAAAAGAATACTGCGAAGTAATTATTGAGGGGCCCCTGGATATTATCAAATGTTTTGTACTTGGATATATCGAAGGGAGCGGGATTCAAGGAGAGGCAATATTCGGTGAAGAACATCATGTGGAAAATGAAAGCAAGTTTGGACAACTCATGCGACTGCTTGATGTCAGAGGAGAACAGGTTCATCTTATTGTTGGTGCGGGGATATATGATTTACTTAAGAAAGCTATCGACCGGCATATCGATGAACTGGATGTAAAGGTTTTATCGGTAAGGGAGATTACCGATGCCCACTTTGACTTTTCATACAAGGCATTTCACAGGGAACTTGGAGAAAAGCTAAAGGAAAAATTTAAGAATCTACCTGAGGGACTGAATATGGAAGCCGGCTATAATCCTGAAGAGCAAATTCATCCCGAGGCAAAGGGCCTAAAAGCTTACGCTCCACTCCATGAATACGAACTCAAGGCAGAGGGTAGAATCCATGGTCCGATAAAAGCGGTTGTTGATTTTTATGGAGACGTCGAACACAATTCTGTGGTCGAATTGGGTGATATAAAACTGGGATATAAACACTAACTGAAGAACCGATACAGGGGAAAACGGACTTCATTTTATGTACTTATTTTCTGTGCTCGGAAGGAAACAGGCCACAGGCTACTCAAATCTGCAAATATTCGTGATATCAACGAGTTATCGCTAACACCAAAGATGTACCTTCGTTAACCGTCACTACTTAATATACTTGAAAAATTTTACATCCGGGGAGATTACCAGTGTCGTGTCTTTTTTGAGCGTCTTTTTATAGGCCTCGAGGCTTCTTGTAAATTCAAAGAATTCCGAGTCTTGTTTATAGGCGTCCGCATAGATCTTTACCGCCTGAGCATCCCCTTCTCCCTTATCTTTTTCAGACTCTCTGTACGCCTTTGCCAGTATTATGGTCCTTTCCATATCGGCCTTTGCCGTTATCTTCACAGATTCTTCTTCACCTTCGGATCGATACTGCTTGGCCTGTCTTTCTCTTTCCGCCCTCATCCTGTCAAAGACGTGTTTTTCGTTCTGTTCAGGGAGATCTGCTCGCTTGATCCTTACATCAACAACTTTTATACCGTAACCGCTTGCATGAACATCAGATTTATCGCTTACTATCTTCATAACCTCGTCTCTCGTTATCGAAACGATATCCACCAGGTCATGCTTCCCCAGCTCAACCCTGAGCTGCGCATAGACAATATCATCGAGCCGCGACTGCGCTCCAATCTCACTCTTAACGGTTTTGTAAAACTTCAGCGGATCGATAATTTTCCATTTGGTATAGTTGTCAACCACGAGATTCTTTTTGTCTTTGGTGAGTATCTCAGCAGGGGGTGCGTCGTATAACAATATCCTGCTCTCAAAGAAAACTACCCGCTGAATGAAGGGTATCTTGAAGTGAAGTCCCGGTTGTGAAACCTGTCCGACCGGTTTCCCCAGTTGTATGACGATGGCCTGTTCTGTCTGGTCCACCGTATAAACGGAAAGCGAAACTACCATAACGGCGACCAGCGCGACAATCAGTCCAAGTGATTCTACCTTTTTCATTATTTCCTCCCAAAACCTGCGGGTAAAACACCCGGCAGACATATTTACTACTTATTGATTTCCGTTATTCCCTTCTTCAACGGAAGATACGGCAATACATTGCCCCCTATTTTACCCTCAATGACGATCTTGTTGATCGAAGGCATTATCTCTTCCATCGTCTCTATGTACAGCCGCTTCTTCGTAACATCCTTGGCCATCTTGTACTGCTTGAGGATCTGCAAAAACCTGCTCACATCTCCTTGTGCGGAAATGATCCTTGATTCTTTGTAGGCGACGGCGTCATTTGTAATCTGGGATGCCTTTCCCTTTGCCTTGGGCAGAATCTCATTGCGGTATCCATAAGCCTCATTGACCATTTTGGCCTTATCCTCCTTGGCACTGGCAACATCCTTGAAAGCCGCCATAACCTGATCGGGAGGATGGACATCCTGAAGCTGAACGGCCACTATATGTATTCCCGCATCATAACTGTCCAATATCCTTTGAAGTATCTCTTTGGTGTCCTGCTGAACCTGAAATTTCCCTACGGTAAGAATATCATCGATAGCGTTCTTCCCGGCAACTTCTCTCATCGCCGCTTCAGCCGCATCCTTTACTGTCTTGTCCTGTTCTCTCACGTTAAACAGATAATTCATCGCGTCACTTATCTTATATTGAACGATAAAGGTCATATTTACTATATTCTCACCCTTTGTTAACATAAGACCTTCCGCCCGAACTGCGCTGTAACGACCGTCCTGTTTATCGCCGATTGTCCTGAAACCTACCTCTATTCTTCGCACCTGGGTCACTTTCGGTTTTAACACCGTTTCAATCGGAACCGGCAGGTGATAATGAGGACCAGCCTGTGTGGAGCGAACCGCCTTGCCGAACCTTTTTACTACCCCTATTTCGTCAGGAGCAACGAAGTAGATGCCGGACGCCAGCCACAACAGAAATGCTGCCGCTATCAACAGGGGAACCAGTCCATGTCGTCCCATAAACGACGGAAGTTTAAATGGCATTAATTTCTTGATTGTATCGATCACAACCTTTAAGTCAGGCTGCCCTTTGCCCTCCCATGGATTTTTGTCACCATCTTGCCAACCCATAATAACACCTCTAAAGATAAGAACTATCTGTATTTTTAATCATAAAATATGAAATCTTTAATGATTTCCCATTTAAAATCAGCTTAGAACTAACATGCCTGTTAAGAACTGTCAAACAGAATAATGCACGGCAACAGGTCGTTTTACTCTACAGAACGGAGATCCGGCGGCATTTGGTCTCAGCTCTTAAACCCCTGACAGCATTTTGAGATTTCACTGCCTGTAAACGACTGCTTCTGTTGCGTAAAACACGTAGATATGATATTTAAAATAAAAAATTGTGAGGTGCGAAATGATGAATCCAGAGGTCTTCAGGGAGTACGATGTAAGGGGAGTCGTTGGAAAAGATTTGAATTTTGACTTCGTTTACAACCTGGGAAGAGCCATCGGCACTTACGGGGTCGCTCACGGTGTAAAAACGATGACTGTCGGAAGAGACTGTCGCTTGAGTTCCGAAGAATACAGCGGCGCCATCAGAAGTGGAATCACGGCGACAGGTATAGATGTGACAGATATCGGTCTGTGCGCCACACCGATGCTCTATTTTTCCATCAGACACCTCAATACGGACGGAGGCGTAATGGTAACCGGAAGCCACAATCCGCCCGAATTCAACGGGTTCAAGATATGCGTCGGGCCGGATACGATCTACGGGGAAGAGATACAAAAATTGAGGGAAATAATGGAAGAAGGAAATTTCACCTCCGGAGAGGGAACTTTACGGGAAAAAGACATATCAAAGTCCTACCAGGATTATTTATACGAAAATGTTGAAATAAAGGAGGGATTAAATGTTGTGCTGGATGCAGGAAACGGTGTCGGCGGAGTGTTTGCCATTCCCCTCTTTAAAAAATTCGGCTGTAATGTGACCGATATTTACTGTGATATGGACGGCACGTTTCCTAATCATTTTCCGGATCCTACCGTTCCTGAAAACCTTACCGAGATTATCGCGCTTGTTAAGAGTAAAGGGGCCGATATCGGGATTGCCTTCGATGGCGACGCCGACAGAATCGGTGTCATCTCCGACACGGGGGGAATACTCTGGGGAGACGAACTTCTTTTGCTCTTCTCACGATTTATTCTTAAGGAGAGTCCGGGGGCCGCAATAATAGGAGAGGTAAAATGTTCTCAAAGACTATATGACGACATAAAAAAGCACGGTGGAAGGCCTATTATGTGGAAGGCCGGCCATTCTCTTATCAAAGGCAAGATGAAAGAAGAAAAGGCACTGTTGGCGGGAGAGATGAGCGGCCACCTGTTCTTTGCCGACAGATACTTCGGTTATGATGACGCCATTTACGCATCGCTCAGGTTATTCGAAATTCTTTCCAAAACAGGTAAAAAGATCAGTGAGTTGTTATCCGATGTTCCCCAAACCGTTTTCACCCCTGAAATCAGGGTAGACTGCCCCGATAATATTAAATTTCAGGTGGTAGAAAAAGTGAAGGCCCATTTCCAGAAAGATTATAAAACGATTGACATCGACGGTGTGCGCATACTCTTTGATGATGGCTGGGGACTTCTCAGGGCATCAAATACCCAGCCGGTACTGGTTCTCCGCTTTGAAGCATCCACCGGGGAAAATCTCAACGTAATAAAAACAATGGTAGAAAGTGTTCTGGAGGATACTATAAGGAGTTACAAAGCGTAATCGATCTTCACCAAACCGGCCATTTTTAACAGCATCGTAAAAGTCCAAATCTTGTCATTCCCGCGCAGAG
>CAYVXX010000088.1:0-7110 GCA_964454305.1 uncultured Syntrophales bacterium
CTCCGTTCTTCAAGCGTCATTCTGCAACTGCGCAGCAGAATGACGCTTATTAGAACATCGCATATAATTAAGTATGGAGGTGACACAGTTGCATCACGATCTATAGGTTTATTCGTTCATCCTTACCCATATAAGCAATCACTATTATTAATCTTTCCTTCTTCATCCTTAAAATGGGTAGGAAGATATTTCCAAGCCCAATCTTTGTCTGCCATATGAAATGGTTTAAGATAATAACACGATTCGCTATGGGGTATAATATTTGCACCATTTTTCCAAGGAATTTTGCCGTATCTTATAAATGAGTTGTACTTGTCTGACGAAAAATCAATGCTTGTTTTGCCTTCGCGCTTAATCTCAGCTTCCTTTGCCTGTTCTACAAGAACCATGGCATTTGGTGTCAGCACTGCTCCTAGCCAGTTTTGTTCTTTTTCATAATGTGCCGCATCAACCAATGCCGAGCTAATCATCAGTTCTCCATCCTTGAAAAAATCTCCACCACCTATAGCGCCTCTTAACGGAAAGCGATGTTTCATTGCGTCGGCCATGATCACAGAGCACGTACCCAAAAAGAATTCTATAGAACCAGAAAACAGACAAGAACGCTCTGTATCTACAACTAAGATAATTGAATCAGAGAATATCCAACAATCGAATTTCACACCAAGAATATCGGTATTCGCTGCAGACCTTATTCGGGAGATAAGATTGGTCATCTGCCAAAGTGCTTCTTTGAATTTTGTTTTGTTGATATAGTTCGAATATGCGTGAATATCAAAATAACCCACAAGCGTATTCTGGTAAATATTAAGCACCCCATGTGCTTTCATAAAAGAAAGAACCACATCTTGCACATTCCCGTTAAATTCATGTAAAGCGTCGTCGAGTTCACGATGAGTGGCTTGCAGAGATTTACTCCGCCCTTTAATAGCAATATTGAGTTGGTCTGCAGAAGAGTCAATCTCGGCGCGCTTAACTTGCTGGCATACGGTAACAAATATTTGACTCCATAACTCAAGTGGCAATGAATTATTATTCATGATGTTTCACTATCTCCACATACAAAGCAAAGGTTTTCGAGTTGGAATTGACATCATGGTTACCGTTTGAAGAACTGTAGCACCTATACTTTTTCTTACATTTTAAGAACTTCCGCACCGCACGTCTTCACATCATTAGGTAAGCAGTTAGCTAACGATTGTTGAAACCTTTTTTAAAATTTTATGATTAATCAAACTTATATTGTTTCAATATGTTATCAAGAACTGGTCCTTTAAATTTAAGTTCACTTGTAAAAAATAAAGCACCTCGGTAAGTACTATCGTAATCGTTTTCATATCCGATGAACCGAGAAAATTGTTTTCCAATACCATAGGGAGGGCCGTGTGGATTCGGTTCGCTAATTGCGTCGCTGTATTTGTGTATCCGCATGTCTAATTTTTCTGATATTGATTCGAACGGGCATCCAAAATAATCCTCAGATGATTTTGAAAGAAAGAATGAATAGAACGCTTTTAAAATTGCATTCATTAATTTATCATCTTTAACAGTTGTTTGTATAAGATGAAACATAGAAAATACTTTCAAAAATTTAAGCTCCAATTCAACATCATGAGTGCTTATTGTTGAGAAATTTTGTAATGTAATTTCGATATCTTTTTTATTATTCACCATTGCCACAAAGAGGGCAGCAGCTAACCCTTCAGGTGTCATTTTTTCTTGCTGTTTTGATTGTATTCCTAAAAACCGAGAAATTAATCCCATTGTCTGCAACTTTACTTCCTGTGGTTTTGATCTTTTATTTAAGAAGAAACGATCGTTTATTGTTTGTTAATATATGGGACCTTCTATTCTTTTATTAAGACTTTTGTATAGTTAACAAAAAGCCTTAGCATGTCAAGTAATTTTAAGAACTCGCAGTCACTAATTTTTCAAGAAATGTTGTTTACCATTTGAAAGAGTGCATATATTGATAAATCTTCAGGCTGATGACTACAGGAAGACATAAATAAGGAAACGGGATAAATCCATTCCATAAATTACATACAGAAAATCAATATCATAACTCCACAGTCAATTTTCAAAGTGTAGAGAGCTGCTTATATATCTATCACCTTTTTTATTTAACCATCTAAACATTTTAATTAGATCGAGGCTTGTTGAGGAAAAAAACGCCTGACACATATGAGCCGCACCTTTGTCAATAGGCAGGACTTCGGTGACGCCCCTAAGATAATAAGTTTCTGGGGAAATGGGGTCAGACCCTCCTTCCCTCCTATCTCCATTACTTTGCTTTTTCATGAGATGGCGATGTCTTGAACATCTACGGATAGACAACCTTCGACGGCTTCGTAAATGTTACTCAACAATTCGTCAAAAGAATCACCTTGAGTAGCGCATCCCGGGATGGACGGTACTTCGGCCCAATACCCACCTTCTTCTGCTTCATGTATTACTACTTTCAATTTCATAATATATCCTCTGATTCACAGACAGATTTGCCTTACTCTATTATCTTTAATTTTGTTACTACTTTTATTAGACAGGAATACCATGTGTCAATGCCTGAAAACACCTCTAAAAACAGGAAACTGCTTGATGGAGTGCAGCTATTAGTCAAAAATAAATCCGTCCCCTTTTCCCCTTTATACCAGCTGGTCAATTTGCCGGTCTGTTGTTTCAATCCGGCGTTGGAGGACAGTTTTTGTCTGGGGCACTTTGGCCTCGGCTAATTGCTTGTTCAAGCCGAGCATCTGATCAACGAGTTCGACCATCCGGTCGTGACGGGCTTTGTCGGTGGAATTGGATAAGTTAATGGTGCAGCTCATATGTGTTAGATTTGTTTTTTCATTATCAGCCAACATGAGTCAAGAGCAGACTTGACCCCTTTGGCCCCCAACTAACGACTTTCTTTGGCATAGCTGAAAGGGGTCAAACCCTTCAATATTATCGGGTTTTATGGTTAATTTCCAAGTTGTCAACTTTGCCTCCTTAATTGTAGTCAAAAATAAATCCGTCCCCTTTTTTTACTCGTCCATGCGTGAAAAAATCTCATCATTGGCCACCGGGAATGTCAAAAATAAATCCGTCCCCTTTTCCCTTCTATTATTTACTCATTTATGGACGTCCCTTGTCTCCCCCCTAAGTTCTGTGAAACGCCCCTTTAGCCGATTAGCGGTCATTTACCACCTTTTGTATTTATTTATTCCACATCACACCTCTTGAAATAACTTTTTTTTGAGGTTTTGGCCTTGGGTTGTCTGGATTAGAGTAATTTTTTGAGCATCCCTTACGCTGGCAAAACCACCCATAGTCAAGGGTGATTAATGGTGATTCAATACCTTCAAGCATGCAGGTTCCACAGAAGAGTTTTCCGGTTTTATTGTGAGTGTAAATGCCTGTATTTTCGTTGAATGTATATTCGTTTTCAATTTTAGATTTAGGTCTTATTTTGTATCGATAAAGGTAGAAAATATATGAAAGAGAGACCAGTAAAAGTCCGAGGAGCAATGCAGATATTTGTATTATAATCTTTCCTTGGTTCGCTACAAGCAATGGTATTAACAGAAAATTATATACTGACTTGGCTATTATTACAGATAGCGATGTTAATAGAAGCACCACTATCTGTTCTGCATATTTGGATACTATATTCTTTATCATCTAGTGACCTCTAACGTTACGGTTCACTTGGTAGGTGAAGGGTCACCCATTCAAGGTGAGGTCTTGCAATGACACATTAGGGGAAGCAAATTAAAGCAGGCAGATATAATATAGTATTGCAAGACCTGACCCCGATTTTCGCTGAGGGAGAAAAACCCTCAACTACCCGATTATGATTTTTCCACCAACTTAAACAATTCGTTCTCAACAGCGTAACGGATACCTTTACTCGATATTTTCCAGTTTTTGTCATGATGATCACGTATCTTCTGTTCATCAACGAAACCACGATCTTTCAAACATGCTAGGCTGTATTCAATTTCCAGCTCATCAATTTCATAAAAACTGCTGTGAATTTGCCAGGTCAATTTCCCAAACTTTCGGTCTTCACCAGCTAAAAACAGTAAGATGGAATTTTCGAGAGAGGACAAATCACCATGATCTGACCTTTTATCAACTTTTCTCAAGTTATTATTTGCTTGTGAAACACAAATATATTTTTCGATTATGCCCAATGTTAGCTTTAAGGCTTCCAGTACGGATAATTTAAAAAATTCACGGCCATCAGATATCCTGTACTCGGAAAGTAATATATGGATTTCGGATTCACATTGGTTTGGATCGTTAACAAGAAAGCAGGCACCGATTTTGAAAGGTAATGGAACACCGGTAGAATTCAGTTGAGATCGTCTTTCATCAATTGAGGCGCTTGTATGTCCGATTTTTACAAGTCCCGGCATTGCCTCATTTATTAAAAAATAGATATTTCCAACCATTACAATATTCTATTTCCTGATCATAACCAATTGGTATAGTTACCGTCTAATATCAATTTTAAAACCACTTACATCCCAACAGCTTTTGTCATTTTAAATTATTCCTTTTGGGGTTGATTTTTTAAGGGTCAGTCAATTATCTCCCCTCAACGATTTTGATTTCTTCTTCCGTCAATTCGTACAATTCATAAACTAGGCGGTCAATTTGACGGTCTGTGGTCTCAATCCGGCGCTGGAGTACGGTTTTTGCCTGGGGCACTTTGGCTTCGGCCAGCTGCTTATTCAAGTCAAGCATTTGCTCAACGAGTTCAACCATCCTGTTGTGGCGGGCTGTATCTGCGGCGTCGGAGAAGTCGATGGTACGGATGGGGAGTAATCTTAGTTGTCCTATTTTAATTTGTGGGAACGCATCGTTCACTTCATCATAGAATGATCTTATAAAAAATGCCATAAGTTCACTACCTAAGATACCTGCAAGATATAATGGCCTAAATGCATCCCCCAAAAGCTTTGTTATATACACCTGTTGATCTGCAACAGAATCACTCGTTTCTATCGTAACAATAAGGCGCTTACCAAGAATTTTACGTGAATAGATTCGCTCATCCTCAAAAAAAACAGGATTTCTTGGCTCAGCAAGCCAATGCCCATATTTAATAAATTCAGTTGGTTCGGGCAATTTAAACCTGTGCAAATCACGGCCATAAATGAATCCACGATATCCTTCTCTTCTAAACTCACTATGATAAGGCTTTTCCTCGATATCCCGTTTTGTTTGTGGTCCGGATCCAAATGCTGTTTGCCCATATCCTCCAATTCGATATGGATGAACTCCACGAGTAATTTTGGCAAATTCCTGAAGTTCAGGATAGGATTCCTTTAATCGATAAACCAGATTTGAACTCAGACGATCTAAGACAGTTGAAATCGGGCGTTGCCCATTTAAATATTCCTGAGTATCATGTGTTATAACATCAACAACAACACTACCGTGCATTGATTTGATCTGGAAAAACTCTCCTGGTCGAAATGCTTTTTGCAGGGTATAAACGATTGTATCTACAGTGATCCCGGGGAACACGTCTGGTGGAGGAGTCAAAATAGTCAGATCTTTCGCATGAGCCAAAACAAAGCTACGTGTACTGGAAGAATAAGTGTTCGTAAGCCATACGTTGGGGACGATTAGTCCAATAGATCCTGATATTTTAGCCAGATGATAAGCCTGTTCCATAAATATCGAAAACATATCGAGTTGGTATGGTGAGCTTTTGTATGTGTTCCCGAGATAGGCTTTTACATCTTCACCAATATTCAGTGCTTTCCAATCACGCCCGAATACATACGGCGGATTTCCGATTACCGCATCGAAGCCTCCATCCTGCATAACTTCCTTGAATTCGGTTTCCCAGTCAAAGACATTGACGCGGTACATTTCTTCCTCGTCAAACATGTCCATCTGCCTTCCCTCGTAAAAGTCAGGGCCGATGAGGGAGTTGCCGCACTTGATATTGCTTCCCAGATCGGGGAGGGCCCGTTCCTGAAACAGGGCAAGCTGTTTTCCGATGGTTTCGGCGTTTTCATCTTCCAGGACTTTCAAAAGGAGTGAGAGCTTGGTGACCTCGACCGCCTGGGTGTCGATGTCAACGCCGTAGATATTGTTGAGGAGGATTCGCTTTTTTTCCGCCGTGGTCAATTTCCATTCTCCACCGGGTGCCTGGTAAAGGGCGGGGTTGCGCCCTTTGGCCCATTTTTTCGGGTCATCTGTTATGTATTGATCCCGGTGCCAGTCGAGGAGATACTGATACGCGCCGATCAGAAACGATCCGGAGCCGCATGCAGGATCCAGAATTTTGAGTTTGCTCACCGCGCCGCGCGGGCCGGGTTTTTTGCCTTCAACCAGCTTGCCCACGGTCTGCTTGACAATGTAATCTACAATGTAGGTTGGGGTGTAATAGACACCGCCCGCTTTTTTGACCTCCGGCTTTTCCTCGACAATGGCACGGTGACCCGGTGTCAGACGGATTACCTTGCCGAGAAACCGCTCATACACCTGCCCCAGAATATCCGCCGGCAGTACGGAAAATTCATAAGGGCTGTCCGGATAGTATGAATTCGTGAAAATATCCTTGAGGGGTTTATCGTCAATCGCTAAATCAAGCGTAAGATCGTCAGGGGGAGAAACACGATCTTTTTCCTTTTTAAAATGGAAGAGGCCGGAGTTATAACGATCATCAGCGTCTTGAAACATCTGGCACAGCCGCCTGTAGACCTGACTGCCATTTCTGAGAGCCATGAGCCGGCCGTATTGTTCGATACCGCGGTCTTCGCAGATTCTCAGAAAGACAATGCGGTCGATGGTACGCTGTACGGCGAAGTTCAGCTCGCGTTTCGTCAGGCCGGGGTTTCTGAGAGCGATATTTCGGGCAAGTACTTCGCGCCATCGCTCAATTTCTTCGAGGAATGCTGTGTCAACTTCGGCGGTTCCCCGCTTTACCCTGCTCGATTCAACATATTTATCAAAAGAACCTTTAAGAACAGATTCACGAGAGAAGATCGAGGCGATTTCATCCCAGCGTTCAATATATTTATTATAAGTAAAGTAAAGGGTACGTGCCTTGGAAGGCTTGTCGGTCTTGACCGGTTTAATCCGGCAGTCATAGACGGCGAGTTC
>CAYVXX010000089.1:0-7070 GCA_964454305.1 uncultured Syntrophales bacterium
AAGATTACTCGGAATTCCTGGTTTCAGACAGTCATTTTAAGGAGGGATTATCAGTCGTCAGGGAACAGAAAACAGGGAACAGGGGACAGTGATTAGTGATTAGTGGTCAGTGAACAGTGACAATCTCGTAAAAAGTCGAATTTCTACCCTTTTGTCATTCCCGCGAAAGCGGGAATCCAGCAAATTCGATCTGTTATAGACTCCCGCTTTCGCGGGAGTGACGTACAAAATGACTTTTTACGAGACCATCAACAGTGATTAGTGAAGAGTAACGGCGGCATAGCCGCCGGATATTCTGACCACTGACCACTGATCCCTGACAACTGAATTACGGAGGAAAAAGCATGGGTGGAAAAGGAAACTATATCTATGGATTTATCAATATAAATGAGAAGAAAAAGTTTGATTACGCCGGTATTGACGGGGGAGAAGTTTACACACAACCTTATCAGGATATTGCCGCCGTAGTTAGTAATTCCCCATCTATACAATTTGATTCCCTGCCGAAAGAAACACTTCTTCTTCACCTCGCCGTTTACCAGGCCGTTATCGAAAGGATTATGAGAAATCATAATATCATCCCGATGAAATTTGGAACCGCAGTACAAGGAGAAGAGGAAATCAAAAGGATACTGAAGAAGGGTTATGATTATATCAAACCAGGCATCATAGCCATGGAAGATAAGATAGAGCTTGATGTGGTGGCCATGTGGAGCAATCTGGATGCAGTCTTAAAGACAATTGGAGAAGAGGAAGAAATAAAAAAACTTAAGGCAGAAGCAGAGTCAAAGCCCCCCGACCAGAAACTCGAGGCAGGAATAACCCTGGGAAAGATGGTTAAAGCATCTATTAACAGAAAAAGAGCAAAATATGCTTCCGAAATGTTGGATGCCCTGAAAAAGGAATCAGAAAACCACCGCACCCACGACGTTATGGATGATTCCATGATTATGAATGTCGCTTTTCTAATCAACAAAGACAATAAAGAAATATTTGAGTCGAAGATAGATCAGATGGATGAAAAATATCAGGGTGAACTAAACTTTAGAATAGTGGGCCCCCTGCCGCCTTACAGCTTCTGCACGTTTGAAATGAAAAAGATGGATTTTTCAGACGTAATCGAGGCCAGAGAGATGTTCGATTTAGGCGAAGAATCCACAACCCTGGAAATCAGGGAAGCATACTGGAAATTGAGCAAAAAATTTCATCCTGACAAGTATCCGGGTGATGCGGAGGCGCAAAAGAGGTTTGAGAATATAACGAGGGCCTATCGGCTTCTCAGCGATTATTGCGATGGGGAACAATGCTCCTTTAAGGAAAAAGACGTAAAAGAATGGCTTGTTGTCAAGCCACTGGAACAGCCGGGAGCGTATAGATAATGAGAGAATTGCTCTATGTTCCCGTTATCCATGTGGACTCTGATATGGGAAGCATTGCTTCTGATATCGATAAAAGAAGCGCTAATATATGCGGGGAAGAGCAGTGGAAGAGGCATAAACAGAGCGTGACCATATTCTGGGATAAGATTGAGGAATATTTTAAGAAACTGGATGCCGGAAATCTGAAAATCTATCAGGACGGCTTGCTGGCGGATGGTGAATTAGGACAAAAGATCATAGAGGAAGGAGCCCTGAGAGGAAGCAGAAATTTCCGGATTATACTTGATTTGATGGGAAAAGGAGGAGAGATCAGAAAAACAGAAGATGTTAAGCTCCTTAAGGAAGAATATAATCGTATTCTTAAACTTGCCCAGACAAAATCACTCTGGGAAAGGGCCACGGCTTATATAGGCTATAGAATCCATAAAGATAGAATAATGGAGGAAAGAGATCAATTTGTTGCGGCAACCATCAATGGAACCCTTAAAGAAAAAGAAACAGGCGTCCTTTTTATGGGAGCCTTTCACGAGGTAGTCCAGCATATAGCAAAAGACATCAATGTAAAAGAAGTGAAAAATATTCAAAAGGTTAGAGACTATTTTAAAGAGCTCATATCCGGCAAAAACAGAGATAAATTCGACCAACTGACGGAGTGTCTGATTGCTGATGTAGTGAACAGTGCATTAGTGAACAGTGGACAGTGGACAGTGGACAGTAAAAATCATTGACCACTGTCCACTCACCACTGTCCACTGTTCTAGGAGAATCGCGTGTCTGACAAAGAAGGCCAATACATATACGCCATAGTGGCAACTGACGAAGAAAAGAGCTTTGGGCCCATAGGTATCGGTGACCGCAAAGACGAGGTTTATACGGTATCCTACCGGGATATCGGGGCCATAATCAGCCCTTCTCCTGTTGTTAAATATTCCGTTACCAGAGCACACACCATGGCCCACCAGAATGTTATGGAAGAAGCTATGAAATATTATCCCATGCTGCCGGTGAGATTCGGAACTATTGGAGAGGGAATAGATCTTATCAGAGAAAAGATATTGATGGCCAGATATGATGAGCTTAAAGAACTTTTAACATATATGGGAGATAAGATAGAACTCGGACTCAAGGCCCTATGGTCCAACAAGGAGGGTGTTTTCCAGGAAATCGTAGACGAAAACAGGGATATCAGGATGTTGAGGGATAGCCTCATGGCAAAGAAGGTAAGGCCGCAGCGAGATCAGGTCAGGTTGGGTGATATGGTAAAAAAAACTCTGGAAGCAAAGAAGCTGCGGGAAGAAAAAACGGTTCTCGATTTATTGAAGGGGCTCTGGGTGGAGCATAAGAGAAACGATGTTTTCGGCGATCAGATGATTACCAATAGTGCCTTTTTGATTAGGAAAGATGGTGAAAAGGCATTTGACGAAATGGTGGATAAAATTACGGCAGAGTATGACGGTAAGATGAAATTCAAATATGTGGGCCCGGTGCCGCCATGCAACTTCGTCGAAATTGTAGTGAAATGGTGAGGACAGTGGGTAGTGGTCAGTGGTCAGTGGGTAGCAACTAATGACTAATGACAAGCAACCAATGACAAGTGACCAATGACTAAATTATGGCTTTGATATTAGATGACATATTGCTTTCCCCTCTCAAGTTGACCGTGTGGCTCGGGAAGAAGCTCAGGGAGTCTGCATATGAGGAGATGACTGACGAATCCAGGATTCATGAAGAACTATTGCACCTTCAGATGCGATACGAAATGGAAGAAATAGACGACGAAACGTATGAAAGTGAAGAAACAAAATTGATGGCACAATTGGAATCCATTAGAAAAATGAAGGAGGAGATATAAAAATGCAGGAAAACACGAAAGTGGGCGCCCGTTCTCCGAACGGGCCGATGAGGATATCCCCCCTATACTTTACATTTAAAGGAGGTAGTTGACATGGCTTTAAGTATCTCAAAAGTAATCCAAAAGGCACGATCTGAATTAGCTAATCTCACCGGCTTGGAAATTTCTTCTACCGTAAGAGCAGAAAAAGAGGGCGATGGTTGGTTGGTAGTCATAGAGGTTGTCGAGAAACGCTCGATTCCTGATAGCATGGATATACTGGCCAAGTATGAGACGCGACTGGATACTGATGGAAACATGCTGGATTTCAAGCGAGCAGGGATGCGCAAGCGAATTGATGTGAGTGAAGGTGAAGAATAATACAGGAGATAGCTATGGCGACCGGAAACGAGAAAAAGGCTTTACAGATAATCCATGAAGCAGGTGAAGAAATCTCGAGCCGTATTGTAGGCCGGAATATGGGCATAGATAGCGGATACGCAAGACTTCTGTGTATGAACTTGGCTCGACAGGATTGTGTAGACTTGAAGAAAGGTGGCCGTTTTAGAATCACTTTTAAGGGGAAAAGGGCACTGGGTAAAATACCGGGCGTAGGAACAGGAAAGATGGATCAACATATTCCGTTTAAGAGAATACATCAAGAACGATCAGGCTGGGGGGCCATGCCTATTACACGAAATGGCCACAAGATTGTTCAGTCTTTTGATAAGCCAGGGCAGGAACAATCGATCTGGTCCACGGCAAAAGTTAATAGATCGGGAAAACCTTTCTCTAAATGGGCCGGGGGGATAATGATTGGAAAGCTGCTGACTGATACAACCTATCCGTGCGGTTTCTGCAGAGGGAAGGGAGAAAAACCGAAAGGAACCATATGTCCAGTATGCAGGGGGACTGGCAAGGTTTCTGTGAATCCGCCGGCGGTTGTTTGTGCTTACTGTAAGGGGATGGGTGTAGAGAAACCCCGAAGCAACATGACCTGTTCCGTCTGTCGCGGCAAGGGAGTCGTGGGTGTTACAGAACCGGTAGAAAGCTGTACATATTGCAGGGGAACAGGAAGGGACCCCCATAACAAGCTTTCTTGCTTGAGATGCCGGGGTAAGGGCGTAGTGAGAAGGCCAGAGCTCCGGAGGACTATGCTTTGATAAGTTCGTAAAAAGTCTGTCATTCCCGCGTAGGCGGGAATCCAGAGAAGGCTAAGCACTTGAAAAGACTGGATTCCCATTTTCACGGGAATGACAAAATTGTGCATATTTCGACTTTTTACGAGTGCACCAAGCTTTAGAAAGAAAACTTTCATTGCCGGACAAGGGTTCAGTTATAGAGGGTATGGCAAATGGGTAAGGACAAAAGCGATTTTCCTGTTGATGTATTTGAAGGAGAAAGAAAGATACGCTTGATAGCCGAGTTGCCGGGGCTTAATGAAGAAGAGGATATCAAGATTGAATTAAACGAAAATGTTCTGATCATATTCGCCAGCGGAAAAGACAGAACTTATTACAAAAACATCAAATTGCCCTGCCTTTCTGAAAATATAATCGGAAAATTATATAATAATGGCTTTTTAGAGATTATTCTGGAGAAAAAGGAGGATAATGATGGCCTTAGAACCATCTCGAACTAATGATCGTGTCGGTTTGGTCGACGTAATCGACAGGATCCTGGATAAGGGATTGGTGATTGACGCGGATATCGCCGTATCTCTGGTAGGGGTTGAGTTGCTCGGTGTTAAAATACGGGCATCCCTTTCTTCCTTTGAGACGGCAAAAAAATACGGACTGGAATTTCCGTCGGGAGCCAATCCGATAACGTCTGCCGGGGAAAAAGGAGAATAATAATGGGCATGGAGCCATCTCGAACTAATGGGGGGGCCGGTTTGGCAGACGTAATTGACAGGATCCTGGATAAAGGACTGTTGATTAACGCGGATATTTCCGTATCTGTGGCGGGGGTTGAACTGCTCGGCATTAAGATAAGGGCCGCCCTTGCGTCCTTTGAGACAGCGGCAAAGTACGGGCTGGAATTTCCGTCGGGAACCAATCTGCAAATGCCTGCCTGGGAAGAGGCGATGGTGGCGAAAGAAAACTGTCCTCAATGCGGGAAGAGAGTTCCCATTGAGGGTCTCATTACAACCGGCTGTCCATGGTGCGGGTGGATTGGCGCTGAAGCAAAGGAAATTGTGGTCAGTGATTAAGGGTCAGTGGTCAGTGATCAGAAAGGTCATTGGTTTTACTCACTACTGACCACTCATCACTAACCACTGTTAATTAAACTATGCCGATTGATATTGATGAAAAAAATCTGAAACACGGAGTCCTTGGGTTGGTCGTAGCCCTCGTCGAGATTATCAAGGATGCTCTCAGGCTTCAGGCCCTGAGAAGAATGGAAGGAGGAAGTCTGACGGAGGAAGAAATCGACAGGTTAGGGCGGGCATTGATGGATCTCGATAATGCCATTGAGGAAATGAAAAAAGAACAGGGGATTACGGAATCTGTAAAATCTGTAAGAGACGGCCTGGATGATATTGTGGATGATGTACTAAATAAAATGATTAATCCTGAAAAATGGGAGAAAGCAGTGAACAGAGACAGGGATCAGTGGGCAGTGGACAGTAATCAGGAGACAGTGGACAGTAAAAACCACTGACCACTGACCACTAATCACTGACAACTGCCCCCCGAAGGATCGCCATGAAAGATATTATAGGAAAACTTGTGAAAGAAGAAGTACGGGATATCCTTTCAGAAAGTGAGGATATGATAAGGGAGATCGTAAAAAATTCTCTTCTTCCTGAACTCAGATCGGCAATTCGAGAGTCGATTGCCGAAGAAATTAAAAAGATCCTGGAAGACGTGCCGGCTATGGAAGAAACAGAGCCATCATCCGGGAACACACACGTTCACTCGGGTGTGGAAGATCGTATACATGAGCAAAAAACAAACTTGTTATCAAGGCCCGAGCATCAGGCTCCGGATGCTGACCCCCAGACCCCGGACCTCAGACAAGCAGAGGGAAGATATCTTTACTGCATTGTCGAGGGCGGTGAAAACACGAACCTTGGAAGCATCGGGATAGATGGGAATGAAGTATATGCCATATCTTATAAAGACCTTTTGGCATTTGTACATAATTGCTCCGCCGAACCGTACCGGTCAGAAGATGAAGAAATTGTTAAAGGATGGATCGTAACCCATCAGGATGTAGTTGATTCGATGTGGAAAAAGACCGGCACCGTTCTCCCCATGGGATTTGACACGATTATTAAAGGGGATGAGATTACCGGCCCGGAAGAGAATGTAAAAAAATGGTTAACGGAAGATTACGAAAAACTGAAAGCAAAACTGGAGAAGGTTAGAGGCAAAGCTGAGTACGGTGTGCAGATTTTTTGGAACCCTGAAACTATGGCCCAAAAGATTATCAAAGAAAATGCCGAAATGAGCAAATTAAATGAAGATATAAAGTCAAAACCGGAAGGCACGGCCTATATGTATCGTCAGAAACTGGCAGATATCCTGAAAAAGGAGATGGAAAAAAAGGCGGACGAATACTTTAAAGAATTTTATGAAGAAATAAAACCGTTTGCAGATGATCTGAAAGTAGAAAAGACAAAGAAAACAGATGATGAAAAGACTCAGATGCTGATGAATCTTTCTTGTCTTATGTCTCACGATGAAAACCGGAAACTCGGAAATAAACTGGACAAGATTGACACACTGGAAGGTTTTTCAGTTCGCTATACCGGTCCATGGCCGGCGTACTCATTTGTGTAACAATGAACAATGATGCACTCGTAAAAAGTCGAAATATGCACAATTTTGTCATTCCCGTGAAAACGGGAATCC
>CAYVXX010000090.1:0-6993 GCA_964454305.1 uncultured Syntrophales bacterium
TTTCTACCTCACCGAGCACTTTCCATAACAATGACGCGGGATATTTTTTTGAATATGAACGGTAAAGCGCCAGGTTTTGGTAATCGTTAAGGGCACTCGCTATATCCATTGCCACCTGGCCGTTTCCTTTTCCCTGACCCCGTTCTTTAAAAGCAGGCGAATTCGTATTATTAGAAAGATTCCCATCGATATCGTTTTTTAATATATCTTTCTTTATCGTTATATCGTTAGGCTCAGGAAAACCTGCTGATTTTCGGCGTAATAGAAGGGATTTCAGGTACTCATGCGGCTTTCCCCCGGTTGGATTTTTCCAACCACAGAGGTCGGATTCTTCCAACTTCTGGGGTTGGATATTTCCGACTTCTGAGAGGTTCTTCCACTTGTTGACCTGTATGTGCAAACACCTGCTGGTGTTTTCGGTGGTGATGTACCCCCCTTTTCTGAGCAAGTTCAACCACCGAATAACAGTGTCTCTTGATATTCCCATGCCCGTGCTGATCGTCTTGATTTTCCTCTTCAGAAATCCGCTCCTCCTGTCTGCGTAGGCAAGCAGGTACAGGAAAAGCCAGAGGGCGGCCTTCATTCTCCGGTAGTGCTTCGCATTCCCGTCTCTCACTAATCCGATCCAGACCGGGGTCCACCATTGTTTGTGATTCTCCATGTTAGTAAAACTTCTTGCCCCACACGTGCTCACAGATGGCGCGGGCAAGACGGATAACGTTTTGTCTCATCTGGTCAATCTCCCTGTCTTTCAGATCGGGCATGTGTAATACTTTGCGGTAGAAATCGCGGATATCCTTTTCCCCGGTCCTGTTTCGAGAGGCACGATTCACTTTAACCATATTGTCGATTCTTGAGAATTTCTTCCTCCGCTTTGAGAACGTCTTTTTGTAATGCTTTCCGGAGATCGATGAACAAGGCATCGGCCATGGTGCGGTAGAGCACGGCCATTTTCAAGACATTCACGGTTTTCGGCAGGTAATGCCCAATTTCCCACCGGGAAACAATGCCTTCACTCTTGAGGCCCAGTATGAGCGATACCTCTTTTTGGGTGAGACCTCTCGCTTTGCGGTATTTGCGGAGAGAATTATGTACCTTTTTTTGGTCAATATGTTTCATTTTTTTTCTGTATGAAATGTTGCATCAGTTTTTTCAAATGAAGAAACCGACGCTTTTACTTACAGAATACCAGAGGGATGTACCGTGTATAAGTAGTGAAAAATAGTATTTTTATGCAAATTGAGGATTTTTGTGGGGAAAAGCTGTGAATAAAAACACCTCATTGAGGTGCCGGTAGGTTGTGATAATAATTTCTTTTCGGTAGCCGTCTATATTTTTGGTTTTGATCAGTTAATTTGAAACGCGCTCCCTTTTCGGGTGATGAGCAAGTACTTTGGTCAAATCCATACAGGATATCATGAGGACTTTATAACCCTTGACTTCGGTTGAGTATGTGTATGTAGATAATCATCATTCGCATTTAATACTATTCCCATATTTCAAATAAACCTTTTCTGTGAACAAGCAAGAAAATATTGAAAAACCGCAATTGAGGTTAAAAAAATCCTTGACAACCCTCGAAATACCTATTATCATAAAGTTGCAGGCTGGTAACAGACCTGCTTATACACGCGGTCCCGATTCTGGTTTCAGGGTCGGGATTTTCGCTTTCTATCACCTTCGTACCATTTACCGAAATCAATTAAACGCTCACAGGAGCTTATCAACTCACGGGAAACCTGGTTTCTGACCCCGAAGACATACGTTCTTTTCCCCCATAGTTTCAATCTCTCCACAGGTTCGCGCAAGTCGGAATCGCCGGAAAAAAGTAATAAACCCGAAATCCTATCTGCGGAATCCAATATATCCAGCGACATCTCAACATCAAAGTTACACTTTGGCTCTTCAATGTATAGTTGTTTTTCTTGCAGATAGGTTATGAATTCATCAAGCTTTGCGTGAGCGTCATCATCAAATTGATTAAGGGTAGAGGACTTCACGAACAGTTCTTTACTGATACTTTTTTTTATCCATTTCACCGGTTTGGTGACCAGGATAGCACCGCATTCCCGCAACCTTCGATGAAAGTTTTTCGATTTTTCAAGTTCATGGTCGTTCAGGCCATAGTACACTCTTACCTCTTTGAGATGTTTTATTGCCAATAATTGCTCAATAACGGCGTAAATGGAAAAGTTCCATTTGAGTGTGTCCTGCCAGTGGAACATGTTGCTCAAATCCAAAATGGCGATGATACTTGTTTCTTTGTTGGTTTCAAGTAATCTGATAAAATCACTGTATTTCATAAAAGTAATCCGTCATTTATCTTCGATATTTAGCTTGAACCTTCCACAATCGCAATTTCCTCTTCCGTCAATCCATTTCTCTGAGTAACCGATTCTGGTTGCCGAACCGAAGAAGCGTTGGAAAGCACCGGGGCGATACATCGTTGATCTTTTACATCACTCAACTGTGGAGGATGTGGCGCGGCATCTGGGTTGGGATACGGTTAAAGAGATTCATGTTCTCACGCTCCGCAGGAAGTATTTCAAACAAAAGCTCCGGCATCTGAAATACCTGGGAGTTGATGAAATCGCGGTACGGGAAGGCCATTCCTATCTGACCGTGGTGGTGGCTCTCGAGACCGGTGCAGTGGTCTGTGTCGCACCCGACCGCTTTCTTGAATTTTCCAAGCGGTGCATTCACAATCTCAAACATCGTTTTCACCGGGTACGAGCGGCTCGATGGTCTGAATCAGCCGGGGTGCCGAATAGGTGATGACACCCCAGACAATATCCAGGTCTATTCGGGCATAGTTGTGGACGAGTATGTTTCGTATGCCAATCATCTCCCGCCAGGGGATGTCCGGGTGAGCCGCCCGGAATTCCGGAGATATTTTTCCCGTTGCTTCACCCATGACCGTGATTGCCCAGAAAGCCGAGTACTGTTTTTCCTCGTTGGCATAGAAATCCTCACGAGATACATCGGTGAAACGGTTCACGAGTTTTCGAGCCTCGGTAAGTATATCGAGCAGGTATCCTTCATCTTTCCACATAGATCACCTGTGAGTTCCGAAGGATGTGCGCCCGTTTGATGTAGTTCTCGCTTCGTTCGAGATTACCCCGTTCAACCACGTCTACCGGCCGATTCACGAGTCTTGATAGCTCCTCCTGCAGGTCGAGAATGCCCGGCCAGCCGGGTTTACGCCCTTTGTGGAACGATACGAGGAAATCGACATCGCTCCCCGGGCTAAAATCATCCCGCAGCACGGAACCGAACACGGACAGTTCGCGGATGCCCCATTTCCGGCAAAAGGATATCAGGCGATCTTCTGCAATCAGTTCATCGGTTTTCATGAAATTCTCAAATGGTTATCTTTTTACTAATGACTTCCACGTTGTATATCATTGTGAAAATAAATAATATTACCAATTCAAAGTCAATCACTTTTCAAAAATTGAAGAATAAAAAAACCGCCAAACTTGGTTCCGGTCTGGCGGTCGATAGCGTTTCTCCTTTTAAAGAGAAAATAACAATTCGGTACTATTATCGTACCATCTTCGTCAATCCTCCTCGAACAGGTGGATCGTGGCGTCCGGGCTTTGCTCGTTCTGTTTCTCCGGATTCTGGAACACGGCGATCTGCACCTTGCCGAAAACGCCGAGATCAAGCGGGCCGGTCAGGTAGTCCTTGCCTTGTTTGTCCGATTTCTTCCATAACGCGCCGATTTTTTTCAAAGCCATTGTGTCCTCCTCTTTTTAAGATGTACCACCCGGCATGAGGATGGCGTGAAGTTTTATGTGCTTCTCCATTACCTGCAGGGGCGGCGTTGACTTTAAAATCTCCGTGCAGGAATTGTAGAAACTCCACATATTCCTCGGTTTGAATTCCTCGTGGCACGGGTGCAGCCACTGCCTCTTGAGAACCGGCAGCTGCCGCAGTGTGATGATGTTGTTGCCGAACAGCAGCCCCATCGTTCGAAACGCCTCATTGTTTTCGAGTTCCCTGCTTTTGAGAACCTCGGCATCCTCACATATCCGGTCAAAGTTGTGCTGCGAGCGGTAGAGGGTGGCGATCACCGTTTCCTCCAGGGCTTTCCAGACATTGGCGGTATGTTTTCTCAGAACCGTTATCTCGCCGGTCAAGGCCAGATTGTCACAGACAAAGACAGTGGCCCCGATAGCGATCCCGATGGCCATTGACTTGTCGTAGCTATTGCGGAACCCGATGGACAGGCCCATTTCTTGATTGTCTTTAGCATAGGTCTGGACGGCAAACATCTGCTTACCTTGCCGGGCCAGTCCGTACTGTTCTCTTGCCAGAGTATAGTCCCGCAACAAATCCTGTCCGATGGTCACCAGGGTGTTGGCCAAAACAAAATGAGAAACCGGCTGGTAGCTGTTCGTGGCTTCGGGAACCGGTATCGCCTCAAGTTCATCCCTGCCGACACACTTCCCGCCATTGGTGTGAATCATCAAGCCATTCATGTTCAACTCCTCCCTTAAGACAATTACAATTGTGTCAAATTTTTGATGGTCGCTTCGCTGATTGATTTCTCTTGCCTGTACCATTCTTTATGAGCTTTTCCTTTCTTACAAAGATATTTATATTTTTAAAGAACGTTTTTATTCTTACATTTACTGCATCACAGACAAGACTGATAAAATGGTATTTTTATAACATATTGTATGATAAGCGATTGTACTTGCCTTGTTTGGGCGTATTATGCCGACAGGCCATGTTGCAGTAGTTGGGAAAGCAAACAAGAAAAAAATGAATCAGATAGCATACGACGCCATCACCACAGCGTGGGAACTCACCGTCAAAGCAAGAGCACTATGCCCCTATACTGGTGCATCCGCAATCGGAATGGAAAGTTACAGTTCTCCCGGCTGGTATCAGGCACGAGGCGCCGCATATTTTGTCAAACCAGCACAGCCGTTGACGGCCGAAGATATCCAAGAGATCAATCAAATCGGTGAATTCGTGAACCGAAGCTTCATTATATCAATGGCGGCAATTCTGGAGGCGAGCGGAGTTGTCCCTTACAAGGCAGATCCCGACCGCACAAAGCATGGCGGCGATCATGTACAACTCACTAAATGGTTGCGCAATCGTTTCGCTCATGGTAAATGGGAGTACAATCCAAAAAAAAGAACAAATATAAAAACCCGCCAACTCTTGGAAAAGTTATTTCCTGCTGGTACTGTTGGCAATCCTGGTTTCGTTATTTCAATTGACGCGATACTGGAGCCACTTAAAAATGGTGTACTTGACTACATTCTCTCTGCAACATAGTTGTTACAAGGGTAGTCTATCCAATCCTTGCATCGGACTTTAGTCCCTTGAACTCATGCGATGGTACTTGATGATATGAACTCTGAGATGTTAAAACAGAAGATCAGAGAAGCAGCACTGGCCTATGCAACGAGACGGAGGTTACCTATAGATGACTCGTACGCTTCTGCTGTGATCTTTCGCAATCTCAAAGACAACTTCCACCCCGAATCATTCGCAAACATAATCAACTGTGCCGACTGGAGCATTCGCACACAAAAAGCGCATCAGAATGTGCCCGGTATACTGGAAATGCAGTCGTCAAATAGTAGTGATGCTCTTCTGATGAATATCTTCTGCCACCCATCCATTCGAGATTGGTTGGGAGTCAGGAAAATCCTCGGCAACGATATGGAATCGATCACTTACGGGTTCCCTGCCAGAGTACGAATCAATAAGGGGCAGCCGGACTCAACCGAAATCGATATGACCCTGCCAGGTGTATTCTGCGAAGCAAAACTTACGGAAACCGATTTCACCAAAAAGAGATCCGATGTAGTCGAAAACTACGACGGTCTTCAAAAGGCCTTTCATGTAGAGGCATTACCGAGGATTGGATGCGAGTACGATAACTACCAGATTGTCAGAAACCTCTTGGCGTCCATTGAACATAACCGAAGCCATATCCTTTTTTGTGACGAAAGGCGTCCGGATCTCGGTAGGCGGTACATGGGCACAGTATCCTGCCTCCGTGATATTCACAGACGAAACAAATGCAGGGTGATTTTCTGGCAAGAGATTGTGGCTGCTTGTGGCAAATCATTACGTGAATGGATTGAAGAGAAATATGGAATGAACCAACGAGCGCCTTCACACGTATAGCGAAACCAACGGTGAATCTCGCGCCGGTGAGGTGTGACGCCATTTCATGGCAATTTCATACTCTTATGATCCCACTGATTCCTCTGCCAAAACATTGCATACAAGCCTTTCGCCGTTATTTTTCGCGGCAACTCGGGTTATCAAATACTGGCCTATAAGTAGACCAGCATATATCAACTTTATCTTTGGTTCAGTATTTATTAACCATATAGCGATTCCAAATACAACAAGGAATAAAAAACTTAATGCGGTCAAATCTCGTGTTAACAAATAATCCTGTAAATATCCTTCAATTGTCGGTTTAGACATGTGTTTTTTATATAATCTGTACCATAGTTGATTTTGCTCTTGAGGGGAATCAGGGAATTCACCTACCAAATTCCGAAGTTTAGTGATGTCGATTCGCGTATCTTTGGGGGCAAGTTCAGTGAAAGCTCTTGATCCCGGAAGTGGGTTTTTAATGTGCCAGAACACTAAAATTTCTTTTAAGGACGGTTTAATAATGCTATTTAAAACAATTGTTAAAACCGGGAATAAGCACGCTAATAAACTCTGTTTAAAGTCTATCTTGAAGATTATTTCTTTTACTGAAACAAAATCAAAAGTGTCCAATACCATTAGAGACCAAAATATCATTACATTGACAAATATAAAGCCCCAAACTTTCCAAATATTTTTAGACTTTAAATACATTTTAGCTCTTTTCTCCATTTTCAATGGACCAATTTTTCTTTAATAATGAAACACGAGAAACGAATTTCTCAAAAAAAGAATGGGTCTTAAACCAGTTTTTAGCAAAAATTCTATATATAGGGTTGTAGACTGGTGACATATCGT
>CAYVXX010000091.1:0-6930 GCA_964454305.1 uncultured Syntrophales bacterium
CCAGCGAAAATCCAAGCCATGCGGCATCGTAGCCTCTTGCCTCTGTCAGAATATTACAAGCTTTCTGGAACAGACTGTCTCTATCTTTCTCCACTACTATCATCTGATTGATGTTTCTGACGGCCATGAGGATGCTGTTCAGGCGTTTGATATGCTCCTTCGCTTGCCTGTCCTTTTGAATATCCTCAAATGTCCTGACACGCATGTTATTAAATGCCTCTGCAAGCTGATCAAGTTCATCCGGCTTATGTGCTTTATCTGTTCTACGATCCAGAAGCAGTTCCTGATCTAATTTATTAAGATCCAGTTCCTGTGTATATTGGGCCATTCTGGTAATGTGGCGTGTAATCAGGAACTGAATAATCAGGAAGATGAAAAATGATGCAAGAAAGATCTGTACGGCATTCGACACCAGGATAATCCATGCCTTTGCCCAGAGGCGTTGATGCACTCCTTCCAGACTGGCGGTTACCCGCAGTTTTGCGATATGAATTGTCCCCTCAGGAGCATTGAGATATTGCAGTGAAAATTCGTGAACGATGTCCTTTTTAGAGTTCGGGTTTCCCTGAGCAGCTATGATAACTTCTCCGGCTGTTCTTGTCTCAATGATTTCTAAATATTCTATGTCCTGTAATTTCAAAGCGCCTTGCAACTGCAATCTTATTTGTTCCTCATCCATGTCCCAGGCGCTGGCCGCAATGGATTTAAGGTAGCTTTTCTCGATAAAGTGAATGCTCTCATGAACAGCAGCCAGGTCCCTTCGATAATCCATATACAATTGAAAGGCGGTAGCCAGCAATGTAAAGAATGCGCTGCACAATACGATATAAAATAGCAGTTTTTTGGTTAATCTATTTTTCATCATTTCTCAAAATCCTTTGGATATTGACAAATCGCTGTTATCTTTTATTTTATCCACTTATCAAGGATTTTCTTAAATGTTCCGTCCTGCTTCATTTCGTCTAATACATACTGCCATTTCTGAACAATCTCATCGGGTACCTGTTTCGAGAAAGCAATGTATTTATGTTGATCCTTAATGATAACGTAGACAATCTTCATATCTTCCGGATTGATTCCCTGCAATTTGGCATTGTAGATTCCCACCAGGTCGACAGTCGCCCACAGGTCAATCCGGCCTTTCATGAGTTTCAGGGGATTAGTCTTCTCGCTGGCGCCCATAGTATCGATATTAGTGAAACCCCGTTGACGAAGATGTTTTTCCACGGAGTACCCTTGAACCAGACCAATCCTGTCAACTTTTTTGGCGTCTTCCAGACTTTTGATCTCTATTTTTGAATCCTTCCTGGCAAAAAATACCAGAGGCGCATTTACTACCGGTCCCGCCCATTTAAAAAGATCTTCACGGGCTTTTGTTCGCGTAGCTATAACCATCATAACATTCGGCTCTTCTAACAGGTATTTGTATACCCTTTTCCATGGCAACGATTTAATATCATAAGATACGTCAAGGCGTTTAATGATCTCACGGACTATTTCCGTTGCAATACCTGTTACTTTTCCATCTTTTGTGAACATAAAAGGCGGATATTCAGAAATATACACCTGTGCTATTTCTTCAAACCTTTTTTTTTCTGCCGACACGTTGCTGGCGGTTAATGTAATTAATATACAGGCAGACAAAATTACTAAAAAAATATTCCTTGCCATTTCATGCCCTCCTTTGAACTGAACAGCGAGCGCATTATTTCTTCAAATTACTTCGTTCCCCGCTGCTTGCGGCGGGGAGCTTCAATCCACCCTCGTTGCGTGCCATCTGTGTTAAAATAATGACAGCCACTATTTTTTCCACGAGATTGTGGGTCTTCTTCGCACGGACAAACAATACCGGATCAAGGTCCGGCACATGGTTTGAGAGCTTTGAAAAATGCCCTCTTCCCGTCATTCCCGCGAAAGCGGGAATCTATAACTAATTGAGAATACTGGATTCCCGTTTTCACGGGAATGACAATTTAGACTATTTCTGGCAAAATTCAAAGGTCTCGGTTTGTCCATGCCACCCTTTAGTTCGTTAGTAGCGTTGTCCCCTCTGGTGGCAACATCCCGGCGGTTTACAGAGCCCCAGCGTTCACTATACAGCCACCGGGAATCATCTGTATCATTGAAGGAACTGACTACCCTTACCACTGCTAAAAAGTCTCAGTGTGGCATCAACCACTTGAGGATCATAAAGAATGCCTCTGTTCCGTGAGATTTCTTCCAACGCATCTTCTATCTTCCCGGCGGGGCGGTAAGGCCTGTGAGAAGCCATAGCCTCAACAACATCAGCTACTGCTATGACCCTTGCTTCAAAAAGAATATCCTCACCTTTAAGACCTTGAGGATATCCGGAACCATCCATCCTTTCATGATGCTGAAGCACGATCTGCGCAATTGGCCAGGGGAAATCTATCTTCTTCAATATGTTGTGGCCTGCCTCCGGATGAGTCTTTATCATATCAAACTCAATGTCTGTTAACTGTGAGGGCTTGCTGAGGATTTCGGAAGGAATATTTATCTTGCCAATATCATGAACGATTGCAGCTATTCGGATTCTCTGGATCTGATCCTCTGAAGACCCATGCTCTCTGGCTATGCCACAGGAAAGCCTGGCCACCCGCTGTTGATGACCGGCAGTATAGGGATCCCTCGTTTCAACTGCTGACGCGAGGGCATTAATCGCTCCATCCAGGATACTTTTCAGCTTTTCGTAACTTTGCTTCAGTTCCTCTTTTGACCGCCTGCGTTCGGTGATGTCGCGCGATACCCCCACAAAAGCAATCGGACGACCATCCGGGGAGCGTATGAATGAAACCTTTACCTCGGTCCAGAAGGTTGAACCGTTCTTGTGTACCTGTTCCAGTTCCATTACCAGTGCTCGAGACGGATCCTCAGAACCTGAAGCCTCGATGGCCATTTCTTCTTTGAGATTTTTGCAGGTGACCTCGAAAGAATCGGGAGTTAATATTTTATCGAGAGTCAGGTTTGTTCGCTCCGCAACCGTATAACCTGAAAGATTTGTAATAGAAGGGCTGACATAGGTAGTCCTCATGTCCATATCCATGGTCCAGATGACGTCTGATATATTTTCGGTAAGCAGACGATAGCGACTTTCATTTTCTACTAATATCTTTTCCATTTTATGTTTGTAGAGTGCCATCTCAACGGAGGCGTACAGCTCTCTTCCCTCGAACGGCTTGAGTATATAACCGAACGGTCCCGTCTGCTTTGCCCTCTGCAACCTCTCGTCATCCGCATAGGCAGTAATATAAACAACAGGGATACCAAAACGGGAATATATCTGATCGGTAGCTTCTATACCATTCAGTTCACCTTCCAGCATGATGTCCATCAATACTAAATCAGGGAGTTTTTCCTCCGCTATCTTAACCGCAGCTTCACCGGAAGAAACAATAGCAAGAACATCATATCCAAAATTTCGCAAAATCCTCGCTATGTCTTCGGCAACAACCTGCTCGTCCTCAACAACTAAAATCCTTGCCTTTCCCCCCATTTTTTAGCTCCTTCTTTTCGAATCTAAATATCGGAATTTACCCTGATCCGTAAACCACCACTCTGTTCCTGCCCGCGTTCTTTGCCTTATAGAGGGCGTCGTCAGCAGTCTTTATCATAGCTTCCAGGAGGTCATTTGTGTCACCATCTGTTGATGGTACAATGCTGGTCACCCCCAGGCTTATGCTAACATTAAATCTTTTATCATCAATCTCAAAAGGCTTTTTGCAGATGCAGGTACGAACCCTTTCCGCAATTTTCCTGCCTGCTTCGGGGTTTACCCCGGGGAAACAAAGCAGGAACTCCTCACCACCATACCTTCCCATTGTATCGTAGGGTCTCAGTTGAAAATTTATCCTGTTTACGACTTTGATCAGGGTCTGATCACCCACGGTATGCCCGTGCTCATCGTTAACCCTTTTGAAGTGATCAATATCGAGTATCATCAGACAAAGCTGGCTTTTTTCGCGGCCTGCACGGGAAATCTCATTTCTTAAACGTTCCAAAATGGCCCTTCTGTTAAAAATCCCGGTGAGACTATCCGTAACAGCCATTTCGTGGAGCTTCTGGTTCGACTCCTTCAGGGCCTTTTCAAGCTCAACAATCCTCTGTCCCACCTCTACTCTGTAAGATAACTCTCTTTTGTCAAATGGCTTTGTCAGATAGTCATCCGCACCTGTTTTAAGCCCTTCAACAATATCTTCTATGTCTTTTTTCCCCGTCAGGAATATAACATAAACATAGTGAGAAGTAGCGGCCTCTTTTATCCGCCTGCACAATTCCAGCCCGTTTATCCCCGGCATCATCCAGTCAAGGATGGCAATAGAGATATTTCCTTTTTCTTTCTGGAATATCTCCCATCCCTCCTGCCCGTCCCGTGCCGATAAAACCTCATACCCTCGCTTCTCCAATGTTCTTATCAGGACCATGCGAGAGACTTTGTCGTCTTCTGCAATCAGGATTTTCATTCTTTCTCCCACCCGGGTCTTGAAACAAATTCCTTAAATCCGTCTAACTCTTTTCCAAGCTCTCCGTAAAGTTTCTCTACGTCTTCAATCTTCTCTTCTTTCGCAAGCCTTTCTATCTCGGAAGAGAGTTCATAAACACGTGTCAGACCCAGATTACCGGATGACCCTTTTAAACTATGCGCGGTCTCACCGATGGTCTTAAAATCTTTTTCCTTTATTGCCCGGGCAATAAAGGCTAATTTTTCAGGATACCCGGAGGTGAATATCTCCACCAGCTCTTTTAAGAATTCTATGTCCCCGTCAGTTATTTCTAATGCATAATCCATGTCAAATATCGGTTCCGGTTTATCTTCCTTCATGTCCATCCCACCCATAGTATGTTTATAAACCGTCTCCATAAGTTTTACCTTCCTTATAGGTTTTGTCAGGTGATCGGTGCACCCTGCGTCGAGACTTTTTTTAGCATCTTCCGCCATGGCATGGGCGGTGAGTGCGATAATCGGGGTTTGACTTCTCCCGCTTTCACGCTCCCATTTTCTGATCTCACGGGTGGCAGTATGGCCGTCCATCACTGGCATCTGTACATCCATCAGCACAAGATCATACTTTCCTGACTTAAACTTTTCAACGGCAATCTTGCCATTTTCCGCTATGTCTATATGGTCTGAAGTCCTCTTGAAGTATGACCGGATAAGAAGACGGTTATCCTCGGAATCCTCAACGAGCAAAATGTTGAAGGGGCGGGTTTTACTGAAGTCCACAGGTTTTACACCGGGAACCATGCCAATGGCAGAAGCCGTCTTGCGACCGAGGACGGCAGCGATAGCATCCAGCAGATTAGCTTTTTTCACGGGTTTTACAAGATAAAATGATATACCGAGTTCCTTGCATCGGCTAATATCACCGTATCGATTGTCTGAGGTGAGCATCATAACGGCCGTATCCTTAACATCTTCCACCTCTTCTTTTATACGTTTGGCCAACTCGAATCCGTCCATAACAGGCATACGCCCGTCGATCAGAGCTAATTGAAACGGAGCGCCTGCATCGGCGGCGCGCTTAAATTCGGCAAGTGCATGCTTGCCATCATTCGTCTCGGTCACCAGGGCGCCCAATCTGGAAAGCATCTTGTTCAATATCATACGATTTGTTTTGTTGTCATCAACCACAAGCACTTTCAACCCCTTTAAATCCACTGGGAGTCTTTCGAACCGTTCTTCCGGCACGGAGCCAATCGGAAACTTTGCAGTAAACGAAAAGGTACTTCCCTTACCCGGCTTGCTTTCCACCCGGACCTGCCCACCCATGAGTTCCACCAGTTGTTTTGAGATGGTCAGTCCAAGACCCGTCCCACCATATTTACGGGTGGTCGATGAATCGGCCTGCGTGAAAACGTCAAAGATTGTGTCGATTTTTTCCGGAGGTATTCCGATCCCCGTGTCGGTTACGAAAAAGAGCAATTCCACTTTGTCATTCCCTGATCCCTGACTCCTGATCCCTGACTCCTGGTTTTCGACATCTGACCCCTGCCTCTCGACCTGAACGATAACCTCTCCCTTCTCGGTGAACTTTATCGCATTCCCTATAAGGTTCATCAGTATTTGTTGCAAGCGGACGGGATCGCCAAGAAGGGCTGTCGGGACATCCGGTAGAATATTGATGGCCAGTTCCAGGCCTTTTCCATGGGCGCGGACGGCCATTACTTCGCCTGTTTTTTCAATCACATCGTTAAGGTCAAAGTCGATCGTTTCGAGATAAACGTGGCCGGCTTCCACTTTTGAAATATCAAGAATATTGTTAATGATGCTTAAAAGGTTTTCACCGGCTGCCTGGAATGTTCGTACAAATTGTTTTTGTTCGTGGTCCAGCGGGGTTTCCAACAGAAGATCGGCCATCCCGATGATGGCGTTCATTGGTGTCCTTATCTCATGGCTCATACTGGCCAGAAAATCGGACTTGGCAATGTTGGCGGATTCAGCCTCCTCCTTGGCCCGTTGCAGTTCCTCTTCCGTAATCTTTCGGTCGGTAATATCCTTTGCGACAACCGTTACGGCGGTTATTTTACCATTTTTGTCTTTAACAGGACTCAATGTCTTAAGATAATATCTGCCATCCTCGATGCTTTTCACTTCCTTTTGTATAGAGTCGCCCGTTTCGAATACCCTTGCCACCACTGCGGAAAAATCTTTCACTTGATCCTCGGAGTGGAAATCGGCGTAGGTCTTTTCTGTAACTTCATTCAGGTCAAGCCCGTACCGTTCTCTATATCCCTCGTTCATAAAAAGATATCTGCAATCTCTGTCTACGAGGTACATGAAATCTTTTGTAAAAGATACCAGAGAATGGTATTTTTCTTCACTCTCCCGCAGCGCCTCCTCAGTTTGCTTCCGTTCAGTGATATCTGTGGCGTTACCCAATACAGCCGGCTTTCCTTCGTACTGGATGGGAG
>CAYVXX010000092.1:0-6915 GCA_964454305.1 uncultured Syntrophales bacterium
TTGCGGGGAATCTCTGACTGTTCAGTTCAAGTTTGACAAAAATTACTCTTTATAGTAAACAGGCCGCTTCAACGTTTATCATTGTACTCCTTTTAGTATAATTAGTATAATTTCAAGAATTCTCTATGTGAGCACTTTCAATGAAAGAAACGAATATTAAAGAAAGAATGTGGGGCTGGTTTGTACTTTCAAGACCGCCCTTCCAGACGGTAGGCATTCTTCCATTTGTTCTCGGAACTTTATTAGCATGGAAAATAGAGCACGCTTTCGATGGAACCATCTTTCTTCTCGGAATATCGGCAGTAATTCTAATCATGCTATCTACATATTACACCGGAGAATATTCTGATTACAAAGAAGATGCTATTTCCAAAAAAATATATAAGAGCAGGTTTGCCGGGGGTACGGGGGTAATTCCATCCGGGATTATCCCAAGACAGCCCCTTATCTGGGTAGCTCTACTCACGATTATCACTGCCGGCCTGATAGGTATAATTCTCCAGTTTTTCTTTAAAACAGGTCCCTATACGATACCCCTTGGTGCTATTGGTCTTTTCTCTGGCTTCTTTTACTCTACCAGACCGATTCGTTTTGTGGAAAGGGGAGTCGGAGAATTATTGATAGGCCTATGTTACGGATGGCTCCCTATAGCAGTTGCTTTTTATATTCAGGCAGGCCATATAGCTCCTATCATTCACTGGATGGGTCTTCCCGTCGGCTTCACCATATTCAATGTAATACTCCTTAATGAATTTCATGATTACATAGCAGACAAAACAGTGGGCAAGAAAAATATGCTGGTTCGTTTAGGAATAAAAAGGGGGGCCGCAATTTATGCTTTGGCGTCAATATTTGCATGGATAACCATGTTTCTTTCCATAAAAGCTGGAGTCCCGATTAAGGTTCTTTACCTCTATATCCCCGTTATGACACTATCAGCAGTAATAACTATCATGACCCTTAGAAAGGGATACGGAAACAGAGACACGCTTGAAGTACTATGTGGACTGAATATAGTCATAAACCTTGGCACAACGCTCTCCTATGTGCTCGCTTTCGTTTAACTGAGGTATTTCTGGATGGGAATTAATAAAATAAAGAGGATAAAACCGTTCTTCTGGCCGCCTTCGCTTTTGTTTAAACAACTGGGAAGCATCCTGCTGATGGGATATCTCAATAATTGGGGAAAATCCCCTCACTGGCTTATTCACAACAGCTTAAAATCAATCCCAGTATCCAATGGCGCCTTCGGAATGGGGTGTATAGGATATCCCGGCCACCCCGCATGGGAAGTTACATCCGCATGCAATTTGAGATGCATTCACTGTCATGCGGAAAGCAGCAACCCGGATCTGAATGAACTTTCAACCGATGAAGGCAAAAGACTTATAGATAATATGGCGAAAATTGATGAATTCCGAGTTCTTGTTTATACTGGCGGGGAACCGTTGGTGAGACCGGATATATTTAAACTTCTCAAACATTCAAAAAATGTTGGATTCGCCAATATCATCGCAACAAATGGGACTTTAATCGATGAAGAAACCGCCTGGAAGCTGAAGGAACACGGTGTCATCTGCAATGCTATAAGCCTCGATGCATCCAATCCGAAAATAAACAACTTCATAAGGAATAATCCGAAGGCCTTTGACTTGGCACTCCGCGGAGTGGAAGCAACAAAAAAAGCAGGTATCCTTCTCCAGATAAACACAACGGCCATGGAATATAATATGCCCTACGTTTCGGAACTTATCGATTTCGTAGATGAACAGGAAGCCAGTATCATGCTCATGTATCAACTGGTGGCCGTCGGCAGGGGAGAAAAAATAGAAAGCGCAACACTGAAGAGAGAGGCAAACAGCAACCTCAGCAAACTCATCTCCAGCAAGCAGGAGAACACAAAGACCATCATCGAACCTGTTGCCGGTCCGCAATACTGGCCCTACATCCTAGAGAAAAAGGGAATGAAAAACGGCTTATGGCTGAAATTTGCAGAAAAGGTATTTCATGGCTGCGCTGCCGGCAGAGGTTTTGTCTACATCAAATCGAATGGAGATGTATGGCCCTGCCCGTTTGTTGAGGTAACTGCTGGAAATGTCAGGGAAACATCATTTCAAAATATCTACGAGGAATCAATCGTATTTAAAAACCTGAGAAATCGAGAAGAAACCCTCAAAGGAAACTGCGGCGATTGCCGTTACAAGACCATTTGCGGCGGCTGCAGGGGGAGAGCCATGGCCTATACAGATGACTACCTTGCAGAAGATCCGAGCTGTTTTATACGGGAAAAAAGTTGAAGTTCCCCGCAGCAAGCTGCGGGGAACGAAGTAATTCGAAGAATAATGCGCTCGCTGTTCAGTTCGAGTAACCTTTGAGGTTATCAGTCCCTACTTCCTTTTCTTCACCAGGAAGTACAACTCCCCTTCTTCTTTTAAACTTCCCGCCATAATCTCGGCATAGCTTCCTCTCCCGCAAAAGAGATCCACCCTGCCGGGACCTTTTATTGCCCCGCCGGTGTCCTGATTGAGGACAAAACGCGAAAAGGAAACCCAGGATTTTATGCCTCCATTCTTGTCCAAGAGCGGCTTGTTAGTCCTGATAAATGCAAGCGCTCCCTTTGGATATAGTTCGGAATCGGTCGCTATAGACCTTCCCGATGTAACGGGGACACCCAAACACCCCACAGGGCCCTTTTCGACGATGCGGAAGAACACATAACTTTCATTATGATGAAGGACATCCGACATTTCTTCAGGATTTCTCCTCAAGTATTCCTTGATACTGTGAAGAGAAATATCCTCCCTGGTAATCTTGCCCGTATCAATCAAAAGTTTCCCCACACTCCGATAAGGCCTGCCGTTGGACATTGAATAACTTACCTGAACAAAATCTCCATCCGGAAGGCTTATCACACCGGAACCCTGAATATGCAGAAAGAAAATATCAACGGGATCTGCAAACCAGGCAACCTCAAGACCTCTGTTTTTAAGACATCCATTTCCGTCTATATCCTCGCGGCTGTAGTAAGGAATCACTTCTCCGTCTTCGATCCTCGCAACTATCCGCTCGCCTTTAAACCTTTCTCTGAATTTTCCGAGGTCTATCACCATTGTATCGTCGGGATTCCTGTAAATCGGATACCGGTATTTTGGTGTCTTCTTAAATGATCCTTCCATAACAGGTTCATAGTATCCGGTAAAAAATGCCCTTTCACTTTCACTGCGATCAGCAGACTGATATACATCGAAAGCATCTCTTATTCTTTTTTCCCTGCTCTCATCCGGGCCGGAGCTTCTGATGATCTCCATAAACTCTAAAAGGGACTCTTTTAACTCTCTGACCGTATATACACTTTTCCCGAAGCGGAAAATCCTTTCCTCCGGCAGCCTGTCATAATACTGCAGGCTTCTACCGATCGCCAGTTCAAGTGATTTCTGATCAAGATCATCTGCAAAAGAAGGAGACTCGTCGGCCTTTATTAAAACAAGGGGAGGGAGGAGTTCCGGCGGTTTGGCAATCTTTACCGCACATCCTCCCATAAAGAGAAAAACAGATATTACAAGAAGGTAAAAATCTTTTGTTTTCATCAGGAAACCTTAAAAAACCTTTGAAAAGGGGTTGCGCTCTCTTAATGTTTTTCTAAAGCTCCAGAATCATTGCCACTTCATCGCAGTAATCGGGATATTTGGGGCATTTAAAACAGTCGGACCATATCTTCTCCGGAAGGGTTGATCTGTCCACCTCTATGAATCCTAGCTTTCCGAAAAACTCAGTTTGATAGGTGAGGGTAAATATTCTTAAAAGATCAAGGGTTATTGCCTCGGAGATACAAGCTTCAACGAGCTTTTCCCCGATTCCTCTCCTCCTGTATTCATCCTTGACACAAAGAGATCGAACTTCGGCCAGATTTTCCCAGAAAATATGCATGGCACAGACACCTGTCACGGAATCACTGCTGTCCTCAACATAGACAAAGAAATCTCTCAGGCTGCCATAAATATCCATCAAAGACCTGGGAAGCATCTCATCCTTTCCCGACGAGGCATTTATCATCCCGTGAATGATCTTTGCATCACTAACTTTTGCTTTTCTGATCATATTAAATTCCTAAGTTTAGAGTTCGGAGTTCAAAGTTCAGAGTCAGGAAACATAAAAAAACTTTGAACTCTGAACCCTGAACTCGGAACTCAATCCCGTGAGGCTTTCAGCATCTCACGAGCATGTTCCCTCGTCTTTTCGGTCATCTTAAGTCCACTGAGCATCCTGGTAATCTCATCGAGACGGTCCGACTCAGAAAGAACGGATATTTGAGTGTTTGTTCTTTCCCCCGAAACCCTCTTTGAAACAAGAAAGTGGCTATCCCCAAAACAGGCAATCTGGGGAAGATGGGTAATACATATAACCTGATGGCGCTTTGATACTTCCTGGAGTTTCCTGCCGACAATCCCGGCCATCGCACCGCCTATACCACTGTCCACCTCATCAAATATAATCGTATCAACGGCACCGGTTCCGGCCAGAACCTTCTTCATTGCCAGCACTATTCTGGAAAGCTCTCCGCCGGAAGCTATCCTGTTCAAGGGCTTTAATTCTTCCCCCACATTTGTTGATAGATAAAATTCAACTATATCGATACCTTTTGAACCAATTTTATCTTCAACAGTTTTATCAAATGAAACTTCAAATCTCGTATTTGCCATGCCCAACGCATGAATCTCGTTCTCCAATGCCTCTTTCAGGACTTCAGCGACCTCATGTCTCCTTTGAGAAAGCACCTTCCCTTTTTCCAGCAAAAACGTCTCTTTTGAAAAAATCTGCGTTGAGATCATCTTAATGTCTTCTTCCAAAGATGATATATGTTTCAGTTCTTCTTCAACGCCTTTCTTTGTCTCCAATACCTCTTCCAGCGTCTTGCCGTATTTACGTTTAAGCCTTCCCAAATACTCCAGCCTGTCTTCAATCTCCTCAAGCCTGTCAGGTTCAAAGGATATATCTTTCACATAATCTCTCAGGGTAAAAGCAATATCCTCAAGACTGAAAAACATAGAATCAAGTCCCTGCTCGGACACCTTCAAATCGGGATCAATTTTCTTTATCTCTTTTATGTTCTTTATCGTCCCACCGAGCTCTTCGAGTATGGAACCGCCTTTACCGTAAAGGGTCTCGTAGGACTCAGCGGCATATTCCGCCAACCTCTTCGCATTGCTCAGTATATTCTTTTCTCGCGATAGAGACAAATCTTCACCAACCGTAATACCCGCATCCTCTATCTCCTTTAATTGAAACCTGAGGAATTCCTCGCGTTTTTCACTCGCGCGGTTGAGAGACTCGAGCTCGGTGAGCCTCGATTTTAAATTTTGGCACTCATAATAAAGATTCGTAAATTCAGACCTTAACGACAGGCTATCGCCAAATTCGTCTAATATATCTATGTGGTTTTCAGCATTGAGTATGATCTGATGTTCATGCTGGCCGGATATATTAACCAGCGATTCGGCTAACGTGGAAAGCATGTTCAATGTGGACAGGTTTCCATTGACATAAACCCTGTTTTTACCCGAACGCGCCACAATTCTCTTGACAACGAGTTCATCCCCATCATAGAAACCGCTTTTTCTCAATGCCTCTTTCAACTGTTCCTTATCACTAATATCAAAAAGCGCCTCTACCGTAGCCGTTTCTGCAGAGGATCTTATCAAATCGGAGGATGCCCTCTCTCCAAGAAGAAGACCGACAGCACCGATGATGATAGACTTGCCCGCACCTGTTTCACCTGTAATAACATTAAGGCCCTCCGTAAGAGATACCTTAAGCTCATCGATGATGGCAAAATTTCTAATGTTCAGCTCAGTCAACATTTCAATCTCTATTCACACCCGGCGGTAATCCGCCCCATCCTAACTTGGTCCGTAAGATCTCCAGGTAGTCTCTGTAAGGAGAAATAATAAGATTTGTGTAATGTCTCGATTTCTTCACAGTAATTACATCACCCGACTCCAACGTAACCGAATCCTGTCCATCGAGGGTCAACGTTGCTCCTTTTTCTTTAGTCCATAAAATAACCTCTATACTGACACCATCGGGGAAAACTACCGGTCTATTTGTCAATGTATGCGCACATATAGGATTAATAATTATTGAATCAAGTTCAGGTGAAACAAGCGGCCCCCCGGCAGAAAGGGAATATGCCGTGGAACCTGTAGGCGTGGATATAATAAGCCCGTCCGCCTTAAAGGTGGTCATATACTGATCATCAACAAACGTTCTCAGTTCAATAATCCTCGAAAGATTTCCCCTGTTAATCACAACGTCATTGAGGACAAAACTCTCACTTATGCATTTCTGTTCACGGTTTATTGCAACATCGAGCATCATTCTCTTCTTAGTTTGATGCTTTCCACTGAAAACTACCTCCATCGCATCAAACATTTCATCTAAATTGACCTCTGTCAAAAAACCGAATTCCCCTAAATTGATGCCGAGTACAGGCACATCAAATTCCTTAACAGAACGCGCCGCGCGAAGAAGCGTTCCATCCCCGCCTAAGACAACAATTATATCTACGAGCGATGCAAGTTTTTCACATTCAAGCCCGGAAGCCTCCCCGAGCTTTTCAGCTATGTCCTTCTCCAGGAAGACCTCCAAATTCTTTTTTAAAATCCACTCTTTCAATCGTGAGGCATACTCCAAAGCCTTTTCCTTGCCGACGTTTGCTATTATCCCTATCTTTTCAATGCCCATTTTAACCTCTGCTGTAACTGTTCAGGTAAGAACTTTTTATATGACTCTTTCCATTGATCATACTACCGAGTATCCGTTCAATCACTCGATGTATTTCCTATACTTTATGCTTCCCCCTTTTTCAAGACGAAAGATTGATGGGAATCGCCAGGATCATATCTTAATATCCACAGT
>CAYVXX010000093.1:0-6808 GCA_964454305.1 uncultured Syntrophales bacterium
CCATGAAGGAGTACGTGAAAAAATACGTCGGGCATGTGACTGTCCGGTGATTTAAGGTTCTGACAGGGCCACATCTTAGAGATTAAATATTGCTGATAATGGGGTATAGGCAAATATGCCTGAAAATGAAATCAATGTCATTATGTAAAGACAAATTTACCTGTTAATCAATGGTTATGATTTATGAAAAATAAACAAATATGTAAACCGATACGGGAGCCGTATTAAATGGGGGCAGACCCGATAGTTTATTGCTTAGAACAGCTGACTGATTACGATCAGTTCGAAAGATTCTGCAATGATTTAATGTCTGCAGAGGGATATAAAAACCTCGAACCGCTCGGCGGCCGGAGCGATAAGGGTCGCGATGCTATCCGGATATGCCGCACCGACCCTGATGATATCACTATCTTTGCCTATAGCGTGAGAGAAGACTGGCGTCGTAAACTGCAACAAGACGCCGACAGAATCAATCAGGTTGATCATAAACTAATCCGCCTCGTTTTTTGCTGTACCGCCCATTACAACGCCACTGAAAGAGATGAGGCAATTGAATTCATCCAGGGAAATTATGGATGGGTTCTTGAACTATATGGGATTGAAAGAATCCGGACACTGCTATCAACCGTCCATGAACGAATTATAACAAAGCACCCGCATATTTTCACGCCACCATTTTTCCCCATGGCCGGTGGCCAGCAGTTATCCTTTGCGCCTGATCTTATCATTATTGATTATTCTGACTCTGACGAAACATTAGCGTCATGGTTAGCACGGAAACTGAAGCTCCATGGTTATTTGGTGTGGTGCCGCAGTATAGACCCGGTGGGTGGTGAATCAGTTAATGACACCACAGAGGTCCTGCTTGAACAAAGGGCTGCGTTTTGTGTGTCGGTACTATCTCAACCCGCCATATCTGACAGTGATCTGTCCTATCGCAGGGCCGCCGCTATTCGTACAAGCAAAAAGAAAAACGCTCCCTTTTTGATTCCCGTGATAGCCCAGCCAATCTTCGATGACACTCTGGATTCGAAAACTAGGCCTCTTCAAAAAATCAGCTTTGTGGACAGCTGGCAAATTGGGCTAAATCAGTTGATCACAATTTTCGAAGCTGGGAACTGCCCGAAGGCAGAGGGCGGAAAGCATTTTGCACTCAATTCGTTTTTCGCAGATGACATTATAGTGGATCAGGCAGAGACTGTAATTTCAAACATGTTTCAGGTACTTAAGATTCCTGAAATGATTCACCGCTTTGTATCTCTTTCAGGCATTCCTTCTTCATCGAAAGGTGAAGTAGCGAGCAGGTGGGCTTTTAGACAGGTCAACCCGACAACCTTTTTAAGTTTTCATTTCCCACCTGAAGAGGATGCAAGCGAATTCAAACTGAGCAAGAAAGGTGGCGCTCTTTGGGGTTCTATAAAGGATATTGATGGCATTTACGTGAAGAATTTGGTTTCAGAACTGATAAAGAAATCGTTAGTTGTGGCTTGTCAGAAAAAAGGCCTCCAGTTCTGCACTAATTCATTTTTGCCGTATTTCCCGCCAAGCTTGCTGAAAAGTGATCGCTTTTACTTTGATTTCTTCAACGACACTAAACCCTTCATCAAAGTCTCTGGTAAACGGAAATATTATCGGTCGGGGGCATCTGAACACTACAGGTATTATCTCTCTCCTAATTTTTACGTGTCAGAGAGAAGCGAAGGAACGTATACTGTAATTATTCACGTCCACGTGCGTTTAACCGACCTCAGCGGTAAATGTCTCGAGGGCCAAAAGATCATCTCCCGGAGAAAACATCTCTGTAAAGATTGGTTCAACGATGACTGGGCCAAGAAGGTTACCGGAATTATGCGGTTTATTGGTGATGACGGAAAAATTGAGATCGGCGATTCAGAAAATGACATGCTCGTAATCAATAGCAACCCGTGCATGTGGACGGTTCCAATGAGTATAAACGAAAAGGCACTGGCTTATGAATCCGTAGTTATAGATGATGCAATGATTGAATCATCTGAAAGCGATGAGGATTAATCGAGCGATGGAAAAGATTGAACAAATCGAACAATTGATCATCCTGAATGAACCAACGCTGCAATTCGCTGGCGGACAAGACGCCATTGACCCGCATGATGGGCTTACTTTGTTTGGGCCCCACAGTCTTGACCAGCCATCTCACCCTCTATCACCTACTTACATTGTAATCGGTGCACCTGAAGGGGTGGAGCGGTTCAAAATTTGGTCTGTTTTAATGAACAAGGCAGCGTTTATGCCTCAGACAGAGAAACACCGTCTTTGGCCGCCTTACCCAGGATTCGAGGTCGCCTTTGGGAGCAAATGGAGCGAGAAACCGGCTTGGGCACCAACCATTGATCGAGCTGCATTAATAGAGGCTTCAAACAAGAAAGACCCCCATGAACGCTGCTTTGCTGTGGTTAAAATGTTTATGGATTTTTTCGAGAAGACCAAGAAATTGGATTACCAGATTGGTGTCGCAATATGCGTAATTCCTGATGAAGTCTGGAAAAACTGCAGGCCGCAGTCACGAATCGCTGAGCCAACGGATTATGGAATCTCTGCAAGAAGGAAAAAGGCACGAAAAGCAGGCCAATTAGAACTGTTTGAGGAATATGATCCAGAGCAGTACCACTATTCCCCAGACTTTCGCCGCCAACTTAAAGCACGAACGATGCAGTATGACATTGCTTTGCAGATTATTCGTGAGTCCACCCTGTCAGAAGCTGACGAAGATCCGATATCCAGACGTCGCCTTACAACCATTTCAGATAGGATGTGGAATTTAAGCACTGCGCTGTATTATAAGTCCGGAGGCAAACCGTGGCGACTCAATTCTGCCCGTGACGGTGTTTGTTACATCGGAATTGCATACAAGCTGGGTGAAGCTAAAACGAATTCTGCGTGCTGCGCAGCCCAAATGTTTTTAGATACGGGTGATGGAATTGTGTTCCTTGGAGAGGACAGGCCCATCTATTCACCAGATAAAAAGCAGTTCACCCTAACGAATGACGCATCAGAAAAACTGCTTAAAGGCGTCCTTGAAACATACAAAACTCTGGATGGACGGCCGCTAAAAGAGATTTTCATTCATTGCAGATCTGAGATAAACGTAGAACAGTGGCAGGGCTACCAAAAGGCTTGCCCAGATAATTGCAAATTGGTTGGGGTCAGGGTCCGGCCAGAAAAAAACGGACCTAGGCTTTACAGAATTGGCACAAGACCTGTACTTCGTGGGACATTTTGGAAGGTAAATGAAAAGTCGGGATATCTTTATTGTTCTGGTTTCAAACCACGTATTGCTGCATATGACGGTTGGGAAACACCGGTACCGCTTAAAATAGATGTTCAATACGGAGACTCTCCCATTGAAGTTGTAGCTATGGACATTTTAGGCCTAACCAAACTAAATTATAACGCATGCCGTTTGGGGGAAAGTGAACCAGTTACCATAAAATTCTCTAATGCTGTAGGTGAAATATTGATTTCAAATCCTACAGTTAAAGATCATAGGCCAAATTTCAAATTTTATATTTAAGATATTTCATTTCCCAAAACGTATAACCAATTGGAAATCATAACAACGGCATTAAGAGCGACTGTTAAAAGGGGACAGATTTATTTTTCACATTTACGTTTTTTGTGAAAAAAGATATAACGTTTTATCCAGTTAATGTATGCTTGTTCTGTGCGAATTGAGTAATGTTTTTTTCTAATCACATAACGGACTTGATCAAGAAACTTCATATAATAACCTCACTTTCAGTATTTATATGATTCAATATGGTCTCGATTCTTTACAACATATTTTATTTACTGTACATTTTCAATGTCGAGTTAGTTATGCCGTGATATAATACGGCAAATAGGCAGTATAATATATGTTCGGATGAAATATGGAAAACTTGTTGAGATGAAGATTTGCACCTATACAGTCAAGACCGATAAAGGTTTCGCTCCAAATCCCTTCTATCGATATTGCACACTTGCCGCTTGCACACCAAATCATATTAATGCCAGGCTTAATAGTGGTGATTATATAGTCGGGTTTTTCACTGACCGCGATGAACCATTTCTGCTGTACTGGATGAACATCGATGAAGTGCTCGATTTTGTCACATATTTTAATGATAGCCGCTTCCAAAGAAAAAAGCCTAATCTAAAAGGTTCGTGGATCTCGCGATGTGGAGATAACATTTACTATAAAAATGAGCGCGATAAATGGAAACAGATTTCAACCGTATACCATGACGATGCTAAATCCCGAGAAAAAGATACACGGCATGCAATTGTTTACGTCGGCAGATATTTTTCTTATTTTGGTGAAAACTCCTATTGAGCAATATGAGCGACATAAAATCCGAACCAAGGCATGCACCTGATACCAAAAGCCTAGCGGCTTTAGGTCCAGGTGATGCCCATCGTTGAGCCTGTCGAAAAACTCTAAACCTGCGGTTTTAAGGTTCGTAAGCAGTTGATTTTATTACACGCGAAATGGACAAATTAGCCATTTTTCTACTTTTTCGACAGTCTCGTTGGGGTGCAAAAATTTTTCTTTAACCATAAAACCTATGTTCAATTTGGAAAAGGTGATTTGCTTTATGGATTGGAACAGTTTATTTAGCGGTTTTCTTGGTAGCTTAGTAGGTGCTGGAATAACTGCGATGGTCGTATATCAGACTGCCCGTTGGCAAGTAAAGAAAACTTTCAAGCTTCAAATGGATTGGGAAAGAAACCGTATTGTTGAGCAGGAAACAGTTCAGCGTCGTTCAATAGTTCAGAATCTATTGGGAGAACTTCGGGATAACTTAGAGATAGCTAAAGAAGCCCATGACTACTATTCCTGGACTCTAGTTTCCGCGGACATATGGACAAGCACTAGAGGCGAAATTTGGTTCCTCAAAGACGAAACGCAAAATATTCTCAGGCAAATTTATATGCATATTCAGCGATACATTAGCAAAGCTGAGGACCGCCGCGCTGCTCAGGATTTTGGTAAAGGGAGCTGGGATAAAACTATGAAAGATGAGATTGATTATTTGATAAAAGAAATACCAACAGCAATTGATTTACTCGAAGATCAGCTTAAGCAAAATCTGAATTCAGGCACTTAATCATAAAAAGGTTGTGATTAAATTGTACCCCAACCTTTCAGTTCACCTGACTGGTGTTCCGCTGCGCTTCACACCAGCCGGTGATTTTGGCGTTATACCTCTACATCATCATGAGTTGGAGACATTATGGAAACCACGTTCTTTTATACGTTTAGCACCATCGCTCAAACACTTGCTGGAGCTATGGCGCTTTTGGCTGGATTCGTTCTCTACCGGCTCCAACTGCTGAATGCAGAGATGAACAGTATTGGTGAAGAACTCGCTTCATGGATCGACACAATCCAAAATAAAATTAAATCCAACGAAATGCCCGGCAAGTCTCTCTACAGTCGATGCCAATACAGTGAGCTTCTCGACTTGGCAAATCAGATGCCCCTACCGGAGAAGTATTACCCAGCCACAATAGAGCGAGAGAGACTGGGTGCTCTCCTTGACTACAAACCTTCTTTTCTTCGAAAATTCTACATAGCACTCTATCTCACGGCTGGTCTAATCACGATCTCTATACTCGCCCTCATCAAGACGCCATGTCTTGCCGCGTCCTGTTGTGCGTCTTGGGTTCTGCTCGGTGCCATGGTCTGGTTCGCTGGGTGCATTTTTAGTTATTTGCTGTTGTTGCTCAAGGTGTTTAAGGAGAAACATCCATTGAAGAAGGCGGTTTAGGCATCAAAACTACGAAAGAGACCAAAGAAAAGGCATAGGAGTAAAAGGGGACAGATTTATTTTTCACAACTTATCAGGGCAAATCAACCTGATAATCAATGGTTCGGCGCCACGGCACCGCCTTCTGTGCTGTTTCCTTACTGGAGGAAAGAAAATGATTGACGCAAGCATTGCCTACTGTTCGACGATCTCCACATTGGCAATCGTCTGTGCTTGGCCGATCGGGGCCGTCGCGGCTGAGGTGAGCGTCTATGCGCCCGGAGGCGTTAGATCAGCAGTACAGGGTGCAGCGGCAGCGTTTGAACGCGACACCGGTCACACAATCAAGTTCACGTTCGGCACGGGAGGCGGAATTCAAAAACAAGTGGCCTCCGGTGCGCCAGCCGACGTGACTGTTCTTCCATCGAAAGGAGCCACCGAGCTTGAAAAGAGTGGACTCGTCGCACCTGGTTCTCGCTTGGAAGTCGGGAATGTCGGTATAGGCGTGGGGATAAAGAGAGGGGCGCCTCGGCCCAAGATCGCGACAGTAGATGAGTTCAAAAATACACTTCTCGCGGCAAAATCGATCACGTACGCCGACCCCGCGAGTGGCGGTACCTCGGGTACCTACTTCGCAACCGTGGTACTTCCTCGTCTGGGTATTGTGGAACAGATGCGAACCAAGACGACACTGACAGGCGTCGGTGAAGAAGCCGTTATGCGTGTCGCTAACGGGGAGTCGGAGCTTGTAGTGGTTCAATCAAGTGAGATTACCGCTGTGCGGGGCGCCGAACTTGTCGGTCCGCTTCCGAAAAGCATTCAGAGCGAGATTCCGTATGCCGCCGTGGTGTTGAAGGCAAGCAAGTCCGCTGAGACAGCAGGTGCTTTCGTGCGATATCTGGTTACTCCGCCCGGGAGAGCAGCGTTCAGGGCCGCGGGATTTGAGCCTCCTTCTGAACGCTAGCTGGAATCAGTGGGGTCAGGTCTTGCTTTTTGCCATCTACCCAGCTTATCAATCACTCCACTCCACGGCTCCCAAA
>CAYVXX010000094.1:0-6652 GCA_964454305.1 uncultured Syntrophales bacterium
CTAACGAATCTGCTTCGCACCTGATCGCGCAGCGTCAGTGTGCAAGCAGGGGTTGAACTAAGCCAATCTGGAATTTGCACGATTTTAAGTTATACTGGTACTCAGTGATAAACAGGCGGAATGTTCAGATTATCGTGTCAGTGTTGACCATAGGCATTGTTTTTGTATCGGACATCTTGATACATCTTGGTAAAAATCGGCATGATACTCATGGGATCTCGAGTTTTGCATAGACTGTTCCAATGCCGCAATTTGCGATTTAATTTCAATTGGTATCTTTCTGTAATGATAGCAGCGCTGATAGCGGCGGCGCTCTTTGTCGCAGGGTTTTATCCATCAGGGTCATATTCCTGCCGCAGACAGGGCATTTAAAGACAAAGGGCAGAGATACTTTTGATTCATTAAATTGAATTTTGGAGTGCAGGAGCAGTCGCAGGATGTTCAGAAGTTTTTTGTTTTTGGGATGTAGAAATCCGAAGTAGCGGACTTTTTGAAAACCTTTTGGCAGAACATGACTCAAGTAACGGCGCATAAACTCCATTGCTGTCACTGTCATGGTTTTAGTCTGGCCAGATTTTGAATCTTTATATCGGAAACTTACATAACCGTTAGCGCATCTCAGGATATTTGAATTAGAGATCGCAATTCGGTAGACATACGGAGCGAGATATTTTAGAGCATTTTCACCATTCCCAACTGACTCAATATGAACAACCCAATCCTGTTGCCAGACTTCGGAAGGCACAAGTTCAAACAAACCGGCTTTTTTCATTGCATCCCTGAATTTTGCCCTGAATATAATGGAGAGTGGTTCGACCCGCATGAGGAAACCATCTTTGGAGGAAGTGATTTTTTGCTTATCCTCGGAGATTGCGATACCGGGAATCATAAAGTGAATGTGAGGATGGAATGTCAGTTGACGCGACCAGGTATGTAATACGCCGGTCATTCCGATCGCGCCGCCGCAGAAGCGTTTATCCAGGGCTAATTTCTTCAGACTATCGGCAGAAGATTGAAACAGGATGCTGTAACATTCTTTTTGGTGACTGCGAGCGACGGATCTTAACTTTTCAGGAAGCGTAAAGGTAGCCATAAAGTATTCGACAGGCAGAAGTTTTTCAATCTGTTTTTCCAGCCATTCTTCACATCTTTCGTTTTGACACTGAGGACAATTTCTATTTCTACAGGAATGATAGTTGTAATGATATTCCCGGCAGTTTTCACAATACCACGTATGTCCGCCCATGAGTTTGGTACGGCATACCAGAACATCTTGTATTACTTTTTTATGTGAAGGGAGAATTCTTTCTCCAAATTTATCAATATATTCAGCGCCATACAGTTGAAATATATCAGCCAGAGTAGTCAAAGATCGGCCATGACTTTATTAATAAGGCGAACCGGTTCAACCAAGGATTTGTTAATAAGCCCGGTATAAATCATAGTGGTTCGCGGATCCGAATGGCCGAGGTACTCTTGAACAAAACGAAACTCTACACCGGCTTCAAGGAGATGAACAGCATAAGCATGTCTCAGGTGACGAACAGATACGGACTTAGTGATTTTTGCCTTTTGAATAGCGTTTCTAAAAGCGTTTTGAATGCTGGCAATCGGCATGGGTTTATTGGTGCCAGGCATATGAATCTGCCCTCTGCCGGGAGCGGGAAAGAGTAAGCGTGGATTTTTATGATTTAGCCAGTGCCGTCTTAAGATTTGAAGCGTTCTTTCGGGAAGTGGAATAAGTCGGTCTTTATTACCTTTGCCGTGCTGAATATGGACAAACATGCGGTCGGCGTCAATATCGGCAACCTGCAGATGGGTTCCTTCCTGTAGCCGTAGGCCCAGGGAATAGATTGTTGTCAGACAGGCGCGGTGGTAATCCATTTTGGTATTGCTAAGAATATCTCTGACTTGCTTGAGGCTGAGGATGGGGGGCAGTTTTTTCTCTTTGGGTGGACGAACTAATTTGAAGGTAGTCCATTCTTTGTGGAGGGTTTTCTCAAAAAAGAATTTGATGCCGCAGAGGGAGATGGTCGAAGCGACGCGGGACCATTGGCGGACGTTTTTGTTGTAGAGGAAATATTGACGCAGTTCTTCTTCGGTGATCCGATCCGGTGATTTGTGATAGTGTTCGGCTAACTGACGAACGGCACGGACGTAAGCATCGACGGTGCGCGGTGAGTAACCATGCAGTTCTAAATCTTCAGTAAAACGTTGGCGTAGTTCAGTCATGTCTGTCCTTTCTTTTTGTGTAATTTCCGCTGAAAATCAGTAGATTAAAAAAATGAAAAGACTGACAGGAATATTAAAGGAGAGAATTATTCTGTTGTTTTACCGACGAACTGCCGCTTGCGGCTTAGTTCAACAAAAGGCTGCAACAAACGGCTATCGCCACCGCCGAGCCAAGCGTTAGGCATTTTAGTTTAATTGCGATGTGCCAGTATCTAATTATAGTAGTATAAAACATTGCTAAATAATAGTCAGGAGCATTAATGAAAACTTCAATTTTGAACTTAGTATCGGTCTTCTCTTGCAAAAAGCCTTACTTATATTCTTTTCCGTTAATGTTTCTCCTATTATTACTTTTCCAATCATGTACAAAGGATTCTTCAATTACCGGACCGGAAAACCAAATATTAACCGATGAAACAATAGCAGAATTACAAGCCGCTGCAGATATTGTTATGGTATATACACCAGGACTTATCGCCTACATAGTAAAAGAAGGAGAAGAAGAAGTGATAATTAAACGGGGTGTGAGCAATTTGACAACAAATGAACCGGTTGATGAAAATAACTTTTTCAGAATAGCGAGTATTACAAAAACTTTTACTACGGAAGCAGTACTAATTTTAGCTGATCAGCAATTAATTGATCTGAATGCAACCGTTGCTTCCTATCTGCAGGAATATAATATTCCGGGAAGCGATACAATTACCGTGCGGATGCTTGGCAACATGACCAGTGGTTTAGTTAGTTATACGGCCGATACTACATTTTATAAGCAATTATATTTCTTAAGAGGTGAGTGGGTTTTTTGTGCGCCAGAGCTAATATTTTATTCAAGCAAATACCCTCTTAAATTTACTCCGGGTTCAAAATACGAATATTGCAATACAAACACGGTTATACTCGGTGAAATAATAAAAAAAGTAACCGGTAAATCGGTGTCGCAGGTATTCGCCGAAGAAATATTTCAGCCGCTTGGGATGGAAAATACTATCTGGCCCACTTCACGCTATCTGCCTGCTCCCTATACTCATGGCTACTCTGCCAATGTAGGTTCCTTGATAGATGTAACGAATTGGAATCCTTCCTATGGCGATGCCGCTGGTATTCTTGTATCCAATTTCACCGATTTAAAGATATGGGCCAAAGAGATAAACGAAATGAAGTTACTTTCCGCTTCCTCAAAAGCTGAACGACGCGGCTGGATCGATGAGGATCCGGTTAATAATCCGGGGCAGAATTATTACGGTTTCGGACTTATGAAGTATCGGGATTGGATTGGGCATTCCGGTGTAATCGAAGGATACAATACGCAAATTTATTATAACACAGTCAAAGATATTATGATCATCATAAATACCAATACACAGGACAACAACCCGGCTGAAGGGGCATTTCATTTATTCGCAGATATAATCGACTCTAAATAACTGATGACAGACAGATGTTTAAAAAGATAAACCACGGGCATTATCTAAACCTTCTGATCGAAATATTACGAAAGAAGAATGGAAAATTAGACAGAGGAAATGAAGATTAAAGAGAAAAAACACTTTAAAATAAATTTCGCCTAACCATAGTCTTGAGGCAACGAGGTGAGCTGTTGCATGGTTTTGAGATTTTCGATTTCTCAAAGACCTTTTGAATATTAAATGTTTATCGCCCATAATCACCTCGTACCTCAGACTTTCCCGTTAGAGCTGCGTCGAAGCTGGTGGACAATATACGATGATTGCAAATGGAATTAAGCGGGTGTCAATTCAGTCATTCATACGAATAGTGAGACGTGTTATGTTGATTATGCTTTCTATCTTATCGGCCTGCATACTCATTCTTGTTGTAGTTCTGCTTGCCTATAGTCCGGGAACCCCTGAACCTTTCCTGCTTGCGGACGGCAAATTATTGCCTGGAAGCATTTCAGAGAAGCTCCACCTTGATATCAATGGCACGCAACAGGGCATGTTCATTAAGAGCAAAGATTCCACGAATCCTGTTTTGCTTTATCTTCACGGAGGAATGCCGGACTACTTCCTTACGCAGAAATATCCTACCGGTCTTGAAGACTATTTCACCGTCGTTTGGTGGGAGCAGCGTGGTTCAGGACTCTCCTACAGCGCAGATATTCCGCCGGAGACGATGACGCTGGAGCAAATGATATCTGACGCGCTGGAGGTGACGAATTACTTGCGCCGCCGCTTCGGAAAAGAAAAGATATACCTGATGGGACATTCGGGCGGGACCTTCATAGGCATACAGGTGGTTGCACGGTCACCGCATTTATTCCACGCGTATATTGGCGTAGCTCAGATGTCATATCAGCTTAAGTCTGAAAGATTAGCATATGAGTATATGCTTAGACAATTCCAGGCGAGCAACAATAAGGAAATGGTGAAGGCACTTGAGGCAGCGCCAGTCACTCTGCCGGGCGGTACACCGGCTGCATACCTTGCGTTACGTGACGAAGCAATGCACAGCCTTGGCATTGGGACGACACATGATATGAATTCCGTAATCACAGGTATATTCTTGCCATCGCTGATTTGCCGAGACTACACAGTAGTCGAAAAGATCAATATGTGGCGCGGCAAATCCCGTTCCGGCGTCAGTATACTCTGGCATGACATGCTGGTTACGGATCTAAGCAAACAAGTGCCGGCCCTTGATGTTCCCGTCTATTTCTTTCACGGCATATATGATTACACTGTTTCCTACGTTTTGGCAAAGAACTTTTATGATAAGCTCCAGGCGCCCATCAAAGGGTTCTATACCTTCGAGCACTCTGCTCACAGTCCATTGTTTGAAGAACCTGAAAGGATGAGACAAATATTGGTGGAGGACGTTCTTGCTGGTGAAAATAGCCTTGCTGACTCGAAATAGATGGGACGCAACCTAACCAGGCGCTCAAGCTGACCGGATAAGCGAGGTACGTTAAGCATGGCTTGCAGAGGTCTTGTGTACTTTGAAAGATGAAATACTAACTCTAACTTTGGACTAAATTCGGGGGGAAGGTCACGTTGAGCCGAACCTTCGAGACAGTACAGGAGCTTGTTGTATGAATCAGTCAGAGTTCTTTTCCGCAGGCGATGTGACCGGACACGCGAGCTTACGTGGACGAAGTGGCGCTGCATACGTCGTGTCGGCCGTGCTCGCGGGCGTTGCCGCCTTGACTTCGGGCGCCAGTTTCTTCTTTTGGAGTATATTCCAGCGGGATGTTCCGATGACGGTGGGCAACATGAGAGGTACCGCCCTGACCATGTTCGTCATAGCAGTGCCCCTGCTCGTCGGCTCGATGATCTTGTCCTTGTGCGGGTCTTTACGGGCCCGGTTCGTCTGGCTGGGATCTCTCGCCTACATCGCCTACAACGCGGTGATGTTCTGCTTCGCACTGCAGTTCAACTCATTCTTCCTCCTGTTCGCCGCATTGTTGGCCCTCTCATTCTGGTCGTTGGTGACACTGCTGTCGCAATTCGACCTTGCCGCGGCGTCGGCGGGCGATGCTGGCGTTCCCGTGCGCACCATCGCCGTGTACATGCTGGTGTGCCTCGTTCTCTTCGCCACGATGTGGCTGCAAGAAGTCATCCCGGCGACCATCGGCAACGTCCTTCCGGGCAGCTTCGAGGGGACAGGCCTCACGCAGAACCCCATATACGTGCTCGACTTCGCGTTCACCTTCCCGCTGCTGGCTCTTGGCGCTGCATGGCTCTGGCGGCGGCGAGCATGGGGCTATGCGATCGGTGGCATGACGGTGATCATGCTGACGATTGAGACGGCAGGCATCGCAATCGATCAGGCCTTCGGACATCTTCATGACCCCTCAGCTTCGCTCGGCGCCGTGCCGATCATGGGTGTGCTCACTCTCGTTGGGCTCGTCTTCTCGATCCTCTTTCTGCGGGGGATGCGTGCCGGAAGGGCGGCAGTAGAGTCTCCGGCGGAGCGATAGTCAGTCGTGCAGTCGGCCTAACCACGTTGGCAATATAAAAGAGTTACCGGTTGACATACCGGAATTGAATATTATAGAGATATAAGAAACAGATGTTGATCTGGATAAAAAAAATCACTAAACCGATAGTATATCCTCACGAAATAGATCAAAATATATCCGGGATAACGTATAATTTATATAGGACGTTCCTTCCCCGAAGCAGGACAAAGGATTTCCTAAGTCGGACATTGTCTCCCCAAAGCAGGACATTCAATTTCCTATGTAGGACATGGCTTCCCCAAAGCAGGACATTTAATTTCCTGACCAGGACATTGTTTCCCCAAAGTGGGACTTTCAATTTCCTACTTGGGACAGAGTTTCCCCCAGCTTGGGCAAAGAATAATCCATTCAGGGCAAAGGTTCCTCAAGGTGGGGCAAAGAAAACTTGGACTTCCTACAAAAAAGTGGACAGGAAAAGAAGTCATGTTATCGCCTGATTTA
>CAYVXX010000095.1:0-6610 GCA_964454305.1 uncultured Syntrophales bacterium
AATCCTCCTCCGGGCCAAACTGGGTTGGGTTGACGTATATACTGATAACCAGACAGTCTCCCAGTTTTTTACCTTCCTTCATGAGGCTTAAATGGCCATCGTGCAGATAACCCATAGTGGGGACAAAAGCGATTTTCTTTCCGTTTCTCCTGAGGGATTCGGAATATTCCTGCATTTCTTTTACTGACTCAATAATCCTCATACTTTTTTAACCCCACAAAAAAAGCCCCACCGTTTGGGACGGGGAGGCTTACATTCAATGTCTTAATAAATAAACACTTCCAATACCTTCCGTCTCAGTCCGAAACCGGATCCAAGCGATTTATGCCTAACTATCAAAAGAGATTCTGCTTGTCAAGAGAATTATACCGAAAGATGCAACATAATCGTTTAAAAAATGTCCGGAGGCAGATCCCCCAAAATATGATTCTCACTCAGAATCATATTTCCAAGGCTTTTGCCGAAAGGAGTGCATTGCTTAGTTTGCCAAATTCTTCAACCGTTAGCGTTTCACCCCTTCTGTTGCCGTCTATGTTTAAAAGTTCAAGGATATCGGTTATATCCTTTTTAGAAGCCTTCAATAAGTCTGAGTCTTTCAGGTTATTCAGGAGCGTCTTCCTCCGCTTGGAAAAAGCTGTTTTTACAACCTTAGAGAAGAAATCCGGATTCTTTATGTCAAAAAGCGGAGCCTCTCGAATAGTTAACTTCAGTACAGAGGAGTCCACATTCGGTTTTGGATAAAAGCAACTACCCGGAACTGAAACTTCCAGTGAGGGTTTTGCATACATCGAGACAATTACCGAAAGTATACCATACTCCTTTGTTCCTGGAGGTGCGATGATCCTTTCAGCCACCTCCTTTTGAAACATCAGAACCATCGATGAGATATAATCTCTGAATTGAATGAGGCGGAATAATATCTGTGATGAAATATTGTAGGGTATATTGCCGATGACTTTCAATGTTTCTGAAGGGCTTTCAGGAGATGCTGAAGAAAAATCGTATTTGAGGACATCTGTCTGAACTATTTCCACATTAGAGTGATTTTTCAGCTCTTCCCGCAGAATATCCACCATATATTTATCGATTTCAAGGGCGATAACCCGCTTTGCCTCCTGTGCGATCATAGCGGTCATTATTCCCAGCCCGGAACCTATTTCAACAACAATATCGCCGCTTTTTATATCGGAGATCATGACGATCTTTTTTGTAATATTGTTATCGATGAGAAATGACTGTCCTAATCTCTTGAGAGGGCGAATCCCATACTTTTTGAGAATATTTCTGGGGGTTGTCATGAGATATGATCTGCCTTCAGTTCCCGTACTTTTTTCTGACTGCCAACACGGCTCTGTGGGTTATAAAATAGGCGGGGATGGCAAAAAAAGGTGCGAGGATGATACCGCCTATTAACAAGGGGCAAGCGGCATTGCACCCCATGCTGATAATGTTATATACGGCAAAGTCGTTTAAAGTGAACTGGTATTGATTAGCATCCACAAAAAGCTTTCCGAGGTGGTACTCTACAGTATAGAAAAAAGGTATTGTAAAAGGATTTGATACGATCGCTGAACCGAGTATGCCGGCCGTAATATTTTTCCTTAACAGAAGACTAAAAACAATAATCATAAGAGTGTGAAACGGGATCGTCGGGGTCACTCCTATAAAAACACCGATCGCCATGCCGGCGGCGATTTCTCTTGGATGTCCTTTCAGGCTGATAAATTGTGTGTAAAAATCCTTTACTCTTTTCTTCGGATTCATTGCTGCTCTCAAGAGGTTCTTTCAGTTACCCTTCTGATGGCCATCTGGAGATGGCATTCATGTCAAGGGAATCCCTTTTCCCCATGTTCAGGAGATTATCGCCAACGACGGCAATCATTGCCGCATTATCGGTGCACAAAATTGGCGGTGGAATAAATATCTCGATATCTTCTGCCGTTGCTTCTTCGTAAAATCTCTCCCGTAGCCGGCTATTTGCTGCAACACCTCCGACAACTACGACACGGGACACTGAACGGGACTGTGCGGCTTTCAGAGTTTTTTCAACGAGCACATCAACGATCGCCTCCTGATAACTGGCGACGATGTCGGGTATATCATCTTCAGTTATGGGGTTTTTTCTTTTCCTGATGTAGTTTAAAAGTGATGTTTTCACTCCACTGAAACTAAAATCCGGGCTGTTTTTAATTGCCCTTGGAAATTTAATAAATTCAGCATTTCCACCGCGGGAGAGCCCATCGATTGCTACTCCGCCGGGATACCCTATATTCAAGAGCTTAGCAGCTTTATCAAGGGCCTCTCCGGCGGCGTCATCTTTTGTTTGTCCCAGCGTAGTAAAACTTTGGGAATCTTTTACATAGTAGATATTGGTGTGACCGCCGGATACAACGAGTGCGACAAATGGAAAGTCCGGTTTCCTATCGTTCAAAAATATCGATGCAATGTGACCTTCCAGGTGATTCACACCGACGAAGGGGAGGTTCTTTACGAAGGCTATTGACTTGGCCACCGAGACGCCGACGAGAAGGGATCCGACCAGACCCGGTCCTTTGGTGACCGCTATACCTTCGATTTTATCTAAAGATACATCGGCGTCATCCAGGGCCTGCAGAATAACCGGGATAATGACTTCCATATGCTTTCGAGATGCAATTTCCGGTACTATGCCGCCGTATTTGCTGTGTATATCTATCTGTGAGGCAATGACACTGGACAAAAGAAAACTGCCGTCACGAACAACGGCAGCTGCTGTTTCGTCACAGGAAGATTCTATTCCCAAAACCAACATTATTTTTCCTCAACACGCTTTTTTTCTTCACAAAAGATGGAAAAGAATATATAGCAAACACAACTGTTTGTAAACAGAGAATTACTGCTTACGGTTCTGACAGGTAGAAAAAGCAAAGAATGTAGTACAGGGCCTTAACCCTGTTTAAATGGAAAGGACAGAAAATGGAAATAGAAACTGACTTTCTGGTTATAGGCAGCGGCATTGCGGGACTTAGCTTTGCGATTAAGATGGCTGATCTCGGAACGGTTGCTATTGTTACCAAGAAAGAGAAAATAGAATCCAACACAAATTTAGCCCAAGGTGGGATAGCTGCTGTTGTTGATAATACAGACAAATTTGAAAGTCATATAAATGATACCCTCGCTTGCGGGGCAGGTCTTACCAAGGAAGATGTGGCAAAATTTGTAGTAACGAATGCCCCTGAGAGGATTAAAGAGTTAGTCAAATGGGGGGTAAAATTTACAAAAGCAAAGAAAGGCAGTTCTACTGTCTATGATCTTGGACGGGAGGGCGGACATTCCCGGAGAAGGATCTTGCACGCAACGGACATTACCGGTCATGAGGTAGAGAGGGCTCTTGTTGAAAAAGCGAGTTTTCATAAGAACATAAAAATTTATGAAGACTTTTTTGCAATAGACCTCATCACGAAATCGAAAGTGCTGGGCGGGAAAAAAGATAAGAAAGATCAATGCCTCGGAGCTTACGTATTCGACGTAAATAACAATGATGTTCATACGTTCAGGGCAAAATATACACTTCTTGCTACCGGAGGCGCAGGTAGGGTATATCTGCATACCACAAATCCCGATATTTCAACGGGCGATGGTATAGCGATGGCTTACCGGGCTGGAGTGAAAATTGCTAATATGGAATTCATCCAGTTCCATCCCACCAGTCTCTATCACCCGGAAGCCCAATCATTTCTTATCAGTGAGGCTGTGAGGGGAGAGGGCGCCGTTCTAAAGCTAATGGACGGGTCGACGTTTATGGAAAAATATCACTCGATGAAGAGTCTCGCCCCGAGGGATGTTGTCGCCAAAGCCATTGATACGGAGCTTAAAAAATCAGGTGATGAATATGTTCTCCTGGACATTACACATAAAGATAAGGATTTTCTCGTTGAGAGATTTCCCAACATATACAGTGAATGCCTTAATTTCGGGATAGATATTTCGAGGGATCCAATTCCGGTTGTTCCGGCTGCACATTACCTCTGCGGCGGTGTCGTAGTGAATCAATGCGGGGAAACTAATGTTGACAGACTGTTTGCATGTGGCGAAGTTGCCTGTACAGGTCTTCATGGCGCCAACCGTTTGGCGAGCAATTCCCTTTTAGAGGGAGTGGTATTTGCGCACAGTTCGTTTATGAAGATAACAGAGCTGTACCCGGGAATAAAAGACGACGTCGTTTCTGTGCCTCCATGGGACACGAGGGGCGCAACGGAGAGCGATGAATCGATAGTCGTATCGCATAACTGGGACGAGATACAGAGATTCATGTGGGATTACGTGGGGATCGTAAGATCGAATAAAAGACTGGAACGGGCAAAACGGCGGATAGATCTTCTTAAACGGGAAATCAATGAATATTACTGGAACTTTATTATAAGCACAGATTTGCTGGAACTGAGGAATATTGCAACGGTGGCAAAACTGATTATAAATTGTGCAATATTGAGGAAGGAAAGCCGGGGTTTGCACTATAACATTGACTATCCGGAAAGAGATGATAAAAACTTCCTGAAGGATACGATAATAAGCAAGCCATAGAAAGTGACATTGAGGATTTTTTGATGTAAGAATTGTTTCCTGTATCTCATCGCCATGCTGTTCTGGATTGCAATGCAAGCCGAATGGCATGAATAAACTTGAATAGTTTCGTTGTGTGTGTTAGGACGGTAGTCAATAAAAGTGAATGTGGAAACGGAGGTTGATAACATGAAGAAAATTTTTGGGATAGCATTAACCTTTTTAAGTTTTTTTTATTTTTTTTCTTCTCTTTGCTTTGCCGGCACATTGGGAGAACCAAAGACTGTGGGGGAAAATAAATTCCGGGTTGGCATAGATTACCAGTATATATTCGACAAAGATCTGGAGTACAAAAGCGGAGCTAAATCAACTGACCTTATAAGTGGAACGGAAATTAAGGACTTACGTAGAACTTTCGCAAAGTTCTCTTATGGTATCATGAATAACTTAGAGGTTTACGGTCTTTTAGGAGTGGCCGAGGGGGGTGTTAAACTGGACTCCTTTGATACTGATCCTGGCGGTAGTCTCTATAAGTGTGATTTTGATGTTGATAGTGACTTTGCATATGGGGCTGGTCTTAAGCTTTCATATAACTACGATGAAAATTGGGTACTGGGACTTGATGTCCACTATATAAGGCATAAAAATGATTATTCGGGAACGATCACTGGAGGAGGGGCGACAAATACTTCGACCGGTGATACAACCTTTCAGGAGTGGCAGGTTATGCCTTCTGTAGGTTATAAGATCAGTAAATTTACCCCGTATCTCGGTTTCGGATATACTGATATGAGACTCAAGGTTGAAACGCGCGGATCAAACACAACTAAATATGAAGCAGATGACAATGTAGGGGTAGTTTGCGGTATTGCATACGAACCATATGAAAATTTGTCTCTTGGTGTAGAAGGAAGATTTGTTGATGAAACTGCCATGAGTGTAATGGGAGCATATAAATTTTAGCATCGAGAAACTTGTTCAAGATTATATAGTTGATTAGCATTCAAATTTGGCAAGTATCCTGTAAAATAAGTTAGGAAGGCAGATCAGAAAACGATCTGCCTTTTATTTTGTTTGTTTAAAATTCCTGATCCGTAGCCGTGTGGTTTTACAAGAATTCTAAAACCGTCATACCATGGTGAATGAAATCTGGTGAAGAGAAAGATTTTGCAGGCAATGAGGAATTTATCTTTAGCGCTTCTGGTTATTGCGGTTATTTTTGGGTGTTCTAAGGGAGATGTGGTCCGTGTAGCGAGGATAGCGGCTACCGGAGATGTTGCCTCCGCCCAGCGAATGGCCGCGGAAAAGGCAGCCAGGTATGCTGCCGTAAGCCCGAAAACGCTGGCGCGGGACATAGAACGTTTTCAAGATGGGTTTGCAAAGCTTGTTGATACATTCAGAAAGGCTGTCGGAAGTGTGTGGGGTAGGGAAGAGGTCAAAGAACCCAAACCAAAGGAATATGTCAAATACACCCAGAATTATCTCTCCTGCGCATCGGTGGATTTTGACAGTGTGGGGTGTAATCACCGTTGAAACGCTGGATCAGAAAAGCCCCCTAGAGAGCTTGAAGAGCGTCGTCGTTACCACGTTGCTCACTTTAGAGACGCCGCGATCCAAGGGCCGTGGACATTTACTCTGCCAGGACTGTCAAACTCGGTGAAACGCCCTTTCTCTACAGTGAAGTTAAGGACGACGAAGGCAAGGATGTCCGGTGGTCCCGGCGTGCCGAATGTTTTGCTGATTATCTCATCAAAAGCAGTCTTCAGATCAGGCAAATCAAAATCAGCGATGAGGCTAAAATCGTGCGCTATGTGGTCATCCGACCGTGATAGAAACCGAGCGCCGCAACGGATAAACGGACTCGACCCGCTTCAGGTATTTGAAACTCTGCGCACAAAACTGCCTTACGACGAAACGCGGCGGTATTTGGCCAAGGTCATGAACGCGAAAAAAGAATTCGTTAATTTTTAAAGTTCTCAATTACGGAAGTTTTATTCTGATAAAAACGGAGGAAAGTTTTTTGTCTTGACTGTTTTCAGGTCGGGAAGGACCCAGAAAGCGGATGAAT
>CAYVXX010000096.1:0-6574 GCA_964454305.1 uncultured Syntrophales bacterium
CTGCCTGATCTATTTTCCACTGGCCGAAACGGATAAATTTAACATAATCGTCCTGCAGCCATTTCGGATTCTTTTCTCCAAGCGGTTTTCCGTCCACCCTGTAATATCCGTCATCTTTTATGCCGTTTTTATGCGTATAACCCGCCTTCAGCAATTGGTCTATCCACTTGCCCTTGTTTGCAGAATGGCCGGAATATGGGGGGTTGCCCAGTATCGCCAGAACAGGTTGTTCTTTTTTCACTTTTCCGGCTAAATGCGATTCTTCGGAAAGGGAAGCCATGCCGGGCAGACTGGTTTGTTCAAGCTCCTCCATCTCCAGCGTATTGGTCAGATAGAGCTTAAACCGGTCATCTCTTTCGAGGCGGCAGCCGAGTTCTTCAAGAAGAAAAGACATCTTCAAGTGACCAACCGCATAGGGCGCCATCATAAGCTCGAAGGCATAGAAGTTTTTGAGGATGTGTTCCTTGATAAAACCTTCCTTATCGCCATCTCCGTATTTAGACGTAAATTCGTTGACCGCCAGTTTCGCTGCCTCCGCCAAAAAGGTAAGCGTGCCGGATGCCGGGTCTAACACCGTAACGGTATCACTTGCCATGCCGTCAACTCTGCCGAAACGATCCTTTAGAATATGGTGAAGCGAACGCACGATATAGGAGACAACCGGTTCGGGCGTGTAATACACGCCCCGTCTTTCGCGGGTCTTCGGGTCATATTCGGCAAGAAAGGTTTCATAAAAATGAACAACCGGGTCTTTCCCCTTGCCTTCCCTGAAATAGTCCTTCAGCAGTTTGTTCACATCCGCCACGAATAACACCTCGGCGATATCATCAATAATCCATTCCATTTGGGCCGGAACGTCTTCAAGTGAAATAAACCGGAAAACGTCTCTTAATATACCGATGGTGCGGGGGATGTTGTCATAGGCAAGTTTTCTGTTGAAACCGTTTTTTGACCGCATGCGGGCGGCAAACAGACCGTAGGTGATTGTCTGGGAATAGAGATCGGCAAATTCCTCTTTTGAGAGCCCGCTGATTAGAAACTGCCTGAACGCTTCGTAAAATCCGTGGATAAAGCCTTCGCCGGTTTTTTCTTCCTCCGCCAGTTCCTCGGCGATCACCTCGTCCTTTAAAAAGCTCGTGCGTTTGGCCAGCTCTATTGCCAGATTTTTTGCATTGTAGACTTTAGGCAGGGAAAATGAATAAAACTCTTCAATCAGCTTAAGAAAATCGGTTTCTTTTTCAACAGGCGGAACCGTTTTTAGTTTATGCACGATAAAAGGTCTTGCTATTGATGCCTTATTGACCAGTATGCCGTTACGATAAAGCCTGAACTCAAAAAAATTGGTCAATATCAGGTTTGGAAAGGTGTTCCTGTATCGTTTTAACTGTTCCGAATGTTCTATTGAATCCAGGTTCTCAACAGTCGGAGCCTTGGCTTCAATATACCCTACAATATGCTGCTTGCCGTCCCAGATTCGAAAATCAGGATTGCCCGCCTCGGTCGTTTTGGGAAGGGTTGTAATGTGAATTTTTGTCTTACCGAAGGATTGGGCTGTTTCTTCCAGTAATGACTCAAGTGTCGAATAATAACTTTCTTCTCTGGCATCACCCTGATTTGCAATTTTAAATATGTTTTTAAGATATGATTTCAGCATTCAGATCACCTGAATTTAACATGTTGTTATTATTTGTCATATAAGACGCAATAACCATTACTTATCAGGCTGATATACCCTGACGCCTCTTTGTTGACCTTGTTGTCCTCAGCGATATATATTCTTTCGATGGCCAACTTTTACTATCCAGACAGTAAGTTCTTCATCCTGAATGGAGTATAGAATGCGATACTGTCCTTGCCGCAGACGATACCTTTCCTGACCGGCTAATTTCTTGCAACCCGGAAGGCGTGGATTTTCAGCAAGTGATTCTATGCGTTCAAGTATCCTTTTTAAATCCTTCTTCGGGATTGATTCAAAATCCTTCCAGACCGATTCCTTGAAAAAGATTTTATATGCGGCCATCTTTCTTAAGCCTCTTGACCATCCGTTCATAGCTGATCAGGGGTTCATTTACCCTTTCTTCAAAAGCAGCGAGGTCCTCGGCATCCTCGGCAAGTGCTTCTCTTACAGCATCGTTAATTATTTCCGACATTGAACGGGAGGTTTCGAGGGCTTTAATTCGTAACGCTTGATGAAGGGCGGGATCCAGATAAATAGTAGAGCGTTTTGATAATGCTGCCATAATGTCACCTCCTGATATGCACAACATCATAGCGTCATAACATTTAAATGTCAATAGAGAAGCTCATGTTTAAAATCAGCCGAAAATAGAACACAGGAAAAAATTAACGGAGGGGGCAGCGGGGCTCAGGTCAACAGGGTAAATCGGGGAATATAAAATTTATTTAGCGATCCGTAAAAATAGATATGGTATGCCGATTTTTGATTTTTCACTCTACTCGTTTACCGGAATAAGGTGTCCGTCTGAAAGTTCAACAACCGTATCGGCTATTCTTTTCACCTGATCCCCGTAATGGGACACAACCAGGAGAGTACATTGTTCTTTCAGACTGACCAGCAATTCTTCGATACCCATGCCCGATTCCGCATCGAGAGAAGATGTGGGCTCGTCAAACAGGAGAATTTCCGGTTCCAGAATCAAGCTACGGGCAATGCAGAGGCGTTGTTGCTGACCTCCCGACAGGGTAAAGGCATCGTTATGCAGGCGATCTTTGACCTCACCCCAGAGATAAGCCCTTTTAAGCGCTTCTTCAACCATATGGTCAATATAGTCTTTCTTTTTATGACCGGCAAGCTTTAAGGGAAAAGCAACATTCCGATAGATGCTCATCGGCAGGGGATTTGGCGTCTGAAAAACCATGCCTACGGACCGTCGAAGATTCGTCAAAGAGTACGATTGGTCATAAATATCCTGAAATTCTCCGTCAAATTGTATTTTAATTTTGCCTTTCATCGCAGCCCCGGAGATGCTTTCCCAGAGCCTGTTCAGTGTCATAAGGAACGTTGATTTGCCGATTCCCGAAGGTCCAATAATAGCCGAAATATAATGTTCCCGAAACTCTACACTAACATTTTTCAGAACCAGGTTATTATGATAAGAGAAAAAAAGATTTTCCGTCTTGATTTTAATTGATTTATCCATATTACCTGTTCACGCGCGGTAAAGAGCCCGATATGTCAATCCTCTCTGAATCATAAAAGCACAGAAAAAGAGAACGGTACAGATCACCAGGAGAATGATCGAGGCACCGTATCCACTTAATAGCTCTTCCGTATTCCTGTATTGCGAAGAAATATAATAGATATAAAAGGGAAGCGCCTCGTACTGCGCAAGAAGAGATTTAGGCACCCCTGCGGACGCTACAACACCGGTTAGCATAATGACGGCCGTATCCTCAGCACAGCGACCGATTGCCAGAATAACACCGCTGATAATTCCCGAAAGTGATTTGGGAATGAGCACATAGATTATGTTTTGCAGTTTCGTTGCTCCTAATGCCAAAGCGGCCAGCCGCGTTTTCGGCGGCAGGTTCTCTAAAGCAATCTGGGTTGTCCGTATGATATACGGCAGTACGAGAAAAGCAAGCGATATACTGGAGATGAAAAGCGACGGATAAATATTTTCAGAAAAATGTTTGTGAAGAAAAACGGCCAGAGTAAAACCGAACAGTCCGATGACGATTGAAGGAACGCTTGCAAGAATGTCGAATAACAGACTGAAGACTTTCTTCACACGGTCATTGGCGTATTCCGCCATGTAGACACCGCTGGCCATGCCAATGGGAATGGCGATACCTACGGACAGGATAACCAGAAGCAATGTGCCTACAATAGCAGGGAAGAGACCATCGAAAACCTGTTTCCTTAAGAGTAATGCATCGAGAGGATTGATATCTCCAAATAAAAGTTGCATCTTTAAGGTTCCTAATCCATTGAAGGCTATGTATCCAATAATGGTACATACGGTCCCCAAAAGAACGATACCACACAACCATGAACATACCGCAATGGCGATTTCCAGGGAACGATTCATACCTGACCCCTCCGTGAGTTGTATCTGAAAGACCGGACGAGGACAACCAGCAGGGTTGTAAAAATATAAAGGGCGATACCGCAGGCAAATATTGCTTTGAATTCCAGGCTTTCATAATCAGCAGCAATCACGAGAGCAATGTGGGCAGTAAGCGTCCTTGCAGAATCCAGGAGGGAACAGGGAACCTGCACCGCATTACCGGCAATCATCAGGGCAATGAGCGTATCACCCAAAGCCCGTCCCAACGCAAGGACTAAGCCCGTCAGGATGCCACTCCATGATTCCGGAATAACAACGTAGATGAGTTTCTGTACTTTGCTTCCCCCAAGAGAATCAACCGCCTGCATATACGAATTAGGAACACTCTCAAAACTGTCGACGAAAAAGAGAATCATCGTTGGCGCTATAAGAATCGCCAGCATAATCGAGGCGGAGAGGACACACATTCCGGAACCGCTCAGAAACAATTCCCGAACGGTGGGTACCAGCAAAAAGAGACCGACAAATCCATATATCACGGTTGGGATGCCCGTCATCAACTGGACCACTCGTCGTAACACCCGGCTGAACACACCTCCATCAATAACGCTTATGAGAGACGCACAGCCGATACTCAAGGGAAAGGCAAACACGACACCGAGAGATGCAATAAATATGGTTCCCGCAATCATAGGATAGATACCGTATAAATTATGATAGGGTAACCAGGGTTGTGTCAAAAGATGAAAAAATTGGCCTCCCTTTATAAGAGGGAGGCCAAAAATCACCATAAATCCGAAGATAAGAACCGTAATCATTGCACTGATTACAGCACAAACGAGAAATAGTTGTTCCGTTATCCTTTCAAGCATCCTATTTAACCGGGATAAAACCTTTATCGGCAACGATTTTCTGGCCTTCTGGTGTGTACAGGTACTCGATGAACTTTTTCGCCAATCCGGCAGGATTGCCCTTCGTATTACTGTAGAGTCCCCGGGCAACTTTATATATTCCTTTTCTAACCGTGTCAAGGGTCGGAACGACACCGTCCAACGCAACGGGTGCGACCGTACTGTCGATATGACCGACAGACACGTAGCCAATACCGTAAGGATCGTTAGCAACTGCTGATTTCATGGCGCCATTGGATACAACAAAATTGGCCTTGGGCGAGATTTCTCCCTTATTGATAGCTTTCTTCCAAAAGACATCCCTGGTTCCGCTTGACTTATCCCGAGTATACAAATTGATTTCTTTATCCGCACCTCCCAACGCCTTCCAGTTACCAATTTTTCCGGAAAATATATCAATTAGCTGAGATTTAGTTAATTTCTTTACCGGATTACGGGGATTCACGATGATCCCGACGCCGTCAACGGCCCACTTAAACATTTTGAGGTTATACTTGGCAATTTCGTTATCCGTAGGTTTTCGGCCCGTATTGCCGATATCAACCAAACCTTCGCCTACCTGCTTCACCCCAACGCCCGAACCTCCACCGGCAATACTTATCTGAATGTCCGGGTTAAATGTAATTATTCTCTTTGCCGCTTCTTTCATGACCGGGATGTGTGCCGTTCCTCCGGCAATCTTGATAGATCCATTTTCACCCCTAAAAGTATCAAGGGCTCCGGCATATACAGCCGCAACTGAAAAAATGATCAAACTAACGAGCGCCAATCCTCCTATAAAAACTCTCTTCTTCATATCTCGACCTCCTTTCGCAGAAAATGGTAATCGGACAACACATCAGGCACGACTATCATTGTGATTCACCTGCCGCTGCTTCTATTAGATGACTTGCATCACTACATAGTGCGTTTTTAGCGGTGAAAGAAAGTAATATATAAAAAATAGGCGTAAATCAAATTCATATTTGTTATAATTATCCAACTTTTATAACCTCAAGATATAACGGGTCTCCTATTTAAGATAAGGTCAAGAAAAAAACACCTCTACGTTCCCAAAAAACAGTTTTTACTTTTTGCTTGGCCGCTAAGCGAACATACAGGCTCGATTTCGCTTTGTCTTTCCGTACGTACCTGTCAACTTCAATCTTATCGGTTAGCAAATGGAAGAAATAGTTCTAAGCACAAGAGGAAAAATCATAAAAAGAGAACGCTGTGGAGGTGGTTCCTTAAGGAGGGTTGCTGAAAAGATCGTGAAGTACGCCGAGTCGTGAAACTCCCCGCCCACAGGGCGGGGCTTGCGGAATACGCTCCCGGTCATAATAACATCCTGCTAATTCTCTGGGCGAGTATCGGAACGAGGCTGTCTCGATTTTCATGAGTTACTAAAACGATCTCAACATCCTTTCGCAATCTGACTTCACCGATAAATCCTCCTCCCTTTAAAGCGATGCTTCCGAACACAGGAGAATCCGAATCGAGCAATGCCGCCATCTTCAGGCAAAATTTTTCTGAAAAACACTCCATCTTCCCTATTTCATCAACGACAAAAATCTGGGTCTTTTCTGAATGAAGAAATGGGAGAACCAGTTCTTCAAACCCGGCGACATCCACACCATATTTTCCGACACGGTG
>CAYVXX010000097.1:0-6546 GCA_964454305.1 uncultured Syntrophales bacterium
CCTCATACATCTCTTTATCGAATTCGGCTGATGCGGATCTGTTGTCTAATATTTTTTCAATCTGTTTTTTAATTTCCGGGGGAAAGTGATTGATGATTCCGGCATGAAAATTAAAAACGCCGCCGTTTGCGATACATGCCTTGATTCGATGTTCATAGGCAACGGCCCGGGGAGCCAGGTACCCTCCCATGCTGATACCCATTAATGCAATTCTTTCAGGGTTAACCTCAGGCAGTGTGAGGGCAAAGTCGACGACAGGTGTGACCACCGTTTCCCAGTTCGGACGAAAATGAATTTTCTGTTCGCGAATGACCCGGCCCTGCCCCGGTCCTTCAAAGAGGAGACAGTTGTAGCCCCGCTTCACCGCAAAAAAAGCTACTTCAAAATAGAGTTCTTCAGCCGTACCGTCGAAACCGCTATGGATGATCAATAGCGGTCTCTTTATTCCGGAATTGTCAACAAGGCAAAGGTATCCGGGCAACGTAGTTTCTTCAAAAGGAATTTCCACAGGTTTAATGGGATGGTCCGAAAGTCTTGCGGCTTTTATAAAACAAAGGCGGCTTTTGCCCCAGGTTTCCAGAATTCGCGGATCTTTCGGGTTTGTATGGAGAAAGAATTCTGCTGTCCGGTAATAATTGGAGGCTCGAAAATATGTTCCTCTCGCACTTACCGTATGCCCCTCTTTGAGGAATTGATCTGCCGCTTTTTCGAGTCGCTGTGCCGTCTTTACCCATTCGGCGTACCAGCTTTCATCATCTCCTTCCTTGATGCCGTAAGCCGTAGAAAGGCACTCTCCGATATCTGCAGCACCGCTTACTGTGTAACCAATGGTGCGAAGGCATTGAAAAGAATACTCCGGATCTTTGAAAATAAATTCCATGGCGTTTGAATGAGTAACTAAGGGAAGTGTCATGAAAAATAAAATCAAAGTAACAGCTCCGGCGAATATGATTGTCTTGCTGTACCCGGCTCTTTTCACTTTAAAACCTCCTTTGATATGCCATCTAGATCTTTCCACGGTCTTGTTTATGACACCGGGATGACGTTGCTTTGGGTCCCTCTCCATTAGCGTGTGTGTCATAATTCCTTTTTTTGTCATTTCGAGCAAAGCGAGAAAGCTTAAAGCTTAATAAATTTAAAAAGTTAAGATTCCTCACATTCGTTCGGAATGACATTTCACCCTATCGTGACACAGTCTCTTAGCGTGTGTATCGATCGGAGAGAGGGATTTAATTGTTCGATGGAGTCGATTTCTTTTTGTATTTCCATGCCTTTTTCGCTGTACTTTGGGAAGTATTTGAGTGCGGCCTTGAAATGGAAGAGGGCGCTTTTTAACGTCTTTTTTTTCTTGAAATAAATCCCGAAGTTGTAATGAGATTCGCCCTGTTCGTTTGCTTTGCCATAGGCCATTGCAAGATAGTAATATGTATTTATATTGTCCGGATCTTTTTCATTGAGCTTCCTGTAAAGATTGATGGCCGTTTTATAATCACTTGCCGCCTCATACGACCTTCCAAGATATAAAAGAACATCGGCGTCCTTTTTATCAAGGGTATAAGCCTTCGTCAGGACAGCGATAGCATCGGAAGTTTTACCGATCTTAAAATAGCTTATGCCAAGGTCTTTCAGCACATCCTCATCGTCGGGAGAAAGGCTGAGCGCCTTATTGAAGTTCGTGAAGGATTCACCGGTCAGCCCCAGCCTTCCCTGGGTGACGGCGAGACCGTAGAGCGCATCTATGTTATCCGGATTTTTTTCCAACAGGTTCTGAAAGTGTTTTAGTGTCATGTCAAGATTTCTTTCTCCGAACATCAGGAGCGTTTGTATCCGTCCCAGCCCTCCAATGATACTTTCTACCCCGTGTTGTTTGTATTTAAACTGGAGTAATCCATCGAGGTATGAGATTCTCTCACTGGTGCCCGGATGGGTGAGAAAATAAGAGGGAACTGAATTTGAGTAAAACTGATATCTTCTCATAATCTTCAGAAAGTCCGGCATTCCCACGCCGTTATATCCCGCACTGGCCATATATGACATTCCAAGCCTGTCGGCCTCTTCTTCATGCTCCCGGCTGTATTTGAGGTTCAACGTGGTAGCGGTTGCCATTGAAAAAGCCGCCGCCGCGGCAGATCCCTGACCGCCTCCGCCGAGAAAGGCCCCTGCCAGGATTGCCGCCAGTGTAGCGATACTAACTTTTTTTGATTTCTCGATTGTATCCGCAATATGTCTGGCATTTACATGTGCTATTTCATGCGCCAGCACACCGGCAAGCTGACTTTCGTTTTCGACAAGATTGATGAGGCCCCTGTTAACGTATACGTAACCTCCGGGGGTGGCAAAGGCGTTAATCGCGGGACTTTTGATTACAGAGAAGTGAAAGTCGAAGGGAGCTTTTCTGGTCTGTTTGAGTATCTTATCCCCCAGTTTACTTATATAGTCGTTCACCTTTTTATTTTTGAGCAGGACGTCATTTTTTTCCAGTTTTTCATAGAATTCCTTGCCCAGCTTCTTCTCATCTTCGATGGTAAAAGAGGCATAGGAATGTACGGTCTGGAAGAGGATTCCAAGAATCATGGAAAGAATAAGGCTTTTTTTAATTTTTCCGTTCATTTACTTTAGAATGTCACCCTGAATTTATGAAAATATTATATATAATCTTTTTGAATGGGTCAAACAGGTAATCATTGTAATAACTCATAGTGAAACATATCCTTTTTTATGTCCCTGGTAATCCAATTGTTGCCAGGGGTTTGGGGTCTTTGACGAGTTTTTGAAGTTCTCTTTTGGTCCAGAAACAAACAATGCAAAACATCAGCACAGTTGAGATTGGGTGGGCCATCCAAACGCCGTTCAGCCCGAACCGCGGGGGGAGAATGAAAAGCAGGGGTATGAGGAAAAAGACATGGCGGGTAAGCAGCAAACACATCGACGTAAGACCTTTCCCGAGTCCATTGAACATATTGATCCATATTATGGCGGGTCCCAGTAATACCAGCATTAAGACGTATATCCTCAGTGCCGGCACAGCAATTGCTAATAGCTCTGGGTCGTTTGTAAAGATTGTCAAGAGAGGACGAGCAAAAACTTCAATGATAAGACAACTGATTCCGGCAACGATTGTTGACAATTTCGTCGCGACCCTTACAATATGGGTAAGACGTTCATAGTTGTATGCGCCATAGTTGAATCCGACCAGTGGCATGACCCCGTTTCCTATGCCGAAGAGGATCATTATCACTATTCCGTTTATCCGGAAATTGAGTCCAAGTGTCGCGATGGCTAACGGACCGAAGGCACCGAGGATATGGTTATGGACTGTCAGAATTAAACTCATGGCGAGATTCATGACTGAAGAGGGTAATCCTACCCGGTAGATCGATTTTATGATTGAATAGTTGGGGAGGAGATATTCCCATTTCAGGTAACGTTTAAACGAGCTGAGCATGAGTAAATAAAAAGACGGAAAGACCGTTACAAACTGGGATATGGCTGTCGCCAGGGCCGCACCCTGCAGACCCATTGCCGGGAAGGGGCCCCAGCCGAAAATTAAAAAGGGATCAAGGATTGCATTTAACAGTGCTGAGGATATAATGACATACATCGAATACTTCGGGTTTCCCCCGGCACGAAAAAGATTGTCAGACATCATCATGAAGAATAGAAATGGAGAGCCAAATACGACGACCAGAAGGTATTTCCTGGACAGAGGGAGAATATCTTTAGTTGCGCCGAACAATCTGAGGATTGGATCATGATAGAGTGTTGCAGAGAGAATAATCAAGGTTCCGAAAAAGAGGGAGAGGAAGATAGCCTGGCCCGCAGTCTGATGTGCCTTTAAATCTTCTCCTGTTCCAAACATACGGGAGGCAAAGGAGCCGGCACCGACACCGGTTCCCATTCCAATGGCCCCGAATATCATCTGAACCGGGAAACAGATGGTTAATGCTGCGATGGCATTGGGGCTGATTTTAGCGATCCAGAAGGTATCTACAATATTATATAGAGCAGTAGCGAGCAGTGCAATGATTGAGGGGAGGCTCATTTTAAAGAGTAAGGGGAGAATGGGGTCCTTGCCAAGGTCAAGACTGTTTTTATTCATTGATGCGGTGTCGCTTTCACACCCGCTCGACCCTTCCAACAGGGGGAGGATAGGGTGGGGTAATTGTTAAAGTATATCGCTATCATGTATTGGACTTTAATTTCAAGGCAATTTGATGTTTGCCTTTGGTTCCGGTTTAGCCGGGTTGGGGTGTGTGATATATGAGATACAACCTGATCGTTATATTAGGGCCGACTGCCTCCGGTAAGACACAGCTTGCGGTGAAACTTGCAAGGGAACTGGGTTCGGAAATCATTTCGGCGGATTCCCGGCAGGTCTACCGCGGCATGAATATAGGAACCGGCAAGGATCTGTCCGAGTATGTTGTTAATGGTATTTCTGTGCCTTATCATTTGATAGATATCGTCGATTTCGACCATGAGTTTAATGTCTTTGAGTATCAACGGCGATTTTTCGAATGCTTTTTGGAGATTTCCAGGCGGTCAATCCTGCCGATCATGGTTGGAGGAACCGGCCTCTACATCGAGTCGGTTCTCAGGGGATATCGGATGCTCGAGGTTCCGGAGAACGTCTCTTTGAGAAAAGAGCTTGAAACAGAGGACATGGAAACACTTGTCAGGCGTCTTCTTCAACTCAATCCCGCTGTTCATAACACTACGGACTTAAAGGATAGAAAGCGCCTGGTGCGGGCGATTGAGATAGCGCGGTATTCAAGGGATCATGATTCAGAAGAAATGCCAGTTCCGCCAATAAAACCCCTTGTAATCGGTGTGCGCCTGGAACGAGGAATCCTTCGCCGGAGAATAACAGAACGTCTCAGGAAAAGACTCGATGATGGAATGGTTGAAGAGGTGGAAGGATTGTTTGCCTTGGGGATAAGCCGGGAGAAGCTGGATTTTTTCGGTCTGGAATATCGCTATATCGGTCTTTATCTGCAGAGAAGGCTGAGTTATGATGAGATGTTTCAGAAGCTGAATACCCGCATTCACCAATTTGCCAAGAAACAGGGGACATGGTTCAGGCGTATGGAGAAACAGGGAATCGAGATTCACTGGATTGACAACGCCGATTTTAACACACTTAGAGAGTTGGTTGGCAGTTTATGAACATTCCTCAAAATATTGAAAAATATCTGAAGAATTATGCTGTTGATGACAGATGGCGGCTTGTTTCTAAAACACAGTGCAGTGTCGATAATGCCGTGGTTATTCCTGCTCTGGTTGAGAAAGAATCACTCTTTAGAACCCTGGCGAGTCTTTCCGAAAACGAGCAGACAGAGCTGAACCGCACGCTGATTATATGTGTTGTGAACAACAGGGGAGGGCACATCACATCCCTGGAAGATATTGCCAATAATCAAGAGACGATACGGCTGCTGAACAACGTTATGGAGGGCGATATTACTGCTGATGATCTATCCAGCCCGTCCATTGATAAAATCTGCCGGAGTAGATTAAAGATAGCATATGTTGATGCGTCCTCTCCCGGATCGGAGCTGCCCGACAAAAATGGGAGGGTCGGCCTTGCAAGAAAAATAGGTCTCGATATGGCGTTAAAGGCATTCAACTATGAAAAACCGGGGGTAAAACTGCTATTCTGCCTCGATGCGGATACCGTGGTGGAGAGAAATTACCTGTCGGCCGTTCGCAGGTTCTTTGAAAAAGAAAAGGCAACTGCTGCCGTTGTTGCTTTTCAGCACCAGGATGCCGATGACCCCTCCGTGCAGGCCGCTATCTGTTGTTATGAGATATTCCTGCGCTATTATGTGCTCGGTTTGAGCTATGCTAACTCAATGTATGCATTTCATTCGATAGGTTCTACTATAGCCTGTACGGCAGATGCATATGTGGCTGTGAGAGGTATGAATAGAAGGGAGGCAGCAGAGGACTTTTATTTTCTCAATAAACTTGCAAAGATTGGGAATATAGGTTTGGTTAATACTACAAGGGTTTATCCTTCCGCGCGCCCCTCAACCCGGGTTCCCTTCGGTACCGGGCAGCGGGTTATACGATTTCTGGAAGGTGGGCAGGATGAGTATATGTTGTATGACCCTGAGGTGTTCTCGATATTAAGAGAATGGTTGCAATTGATGCCGTCCTGTTTGGATAAAGATGCCGGGGAGATATTAATCCTGGCAGAAAAGATACATCCTCTGCTTGAGAGCTTCCTGAGGGTGAATAATTTCAGTGTGATATGGCATCGGTTAAGGGAAAACAGTAAAAGTTCAGACGGTCTTTACAGACAATTCCTCTCCTGGTTTGATGGGTTCAAGTCTCTCAGGTTGATTCACCATTTAACCGAGAACGGTATCTCACGTGTTGAGATGTTCACTGCCCTTACGGAATTATTGGAAATAATGGGGAGGAGCTATCCGGAAAGAACTGCCCCGGACCAAACCCCGGATCTCGGCGTTCAATTGAAGATACTTGGATATTTACGAAAAGAGGCCTTTGAACTGAACAGCGAGCGCATTCCCCGCTGCTTGC
>CAYVXX010000098.1:0-6519 GCA_964454305.1 uncultured Syntrophales bacterium
AATTCCTTTTAAGCCTGCCGTGCCTGTTCTCTGTTTTTGGTTTGATAAGACATTGTTTTTCTGACCGAACAAGTATAAGCAGATCGGATTTGTGTGTCAATGGAATAATGACCACAAGATATGTGGTATGGGTCGGCGTATAGATGAGCACAAACGGAAAGTGTCTTTATGATCAACCACTGTGGTTAGACCTGTTTGGAGATGTCCCCCGGTCTTATGCGGGGCAGTTTATTCAGATGTGCATTTCCACCACATCCCCGTCCTGCATGATGTAATCCCTCTGGACCATCTGTCCGTCGCGAACGGACTTGCCCCAAATTTTGGCGTGCTTGAATTTTTCCACGAAATCCTTGTGTACCTTACCGGCCATCTCTTCGAGTGTACTCTCCCTGGGGATTACAAATGGGGATTTCATGTCGGGTTCCTTTCCGGGGGCCTTGGTATATACCCGGATAACCTGGGATAAATCGTAAATCTTTTCGATAAAGGCCATAAGGTTTTTCCCGGTGCGCACAGAAATGCCAAGACAGGGCAATGTCACCTCGGTCAGCTCCAGGAAAGCCTTGAAATCCTCCTCGTCTTCCGGTTTGTCCATCTTGTTAGCGACAACAAGGATTTTCTTGATGAAAGGGGGCTTCGTCAAATCCTCCGGGATAGGGGTATTTTCCGGAAAGATACGGAATGTTTGGAGGATATACATAATATCTTCAAATTGCTGCAGGGTATCGGCATAGAGATCCAGAAGAACGACCACGATGTCGGCGCGCCGGATCAGGTCCGCCATCAACGGGTCAATGTAATCTCTGGTAATCGGCGGGGTATCAACGAGTTGAAACTGTATGTCTTCATAAGGAACCATCCCCGGTGTGGGCTTCTGCGTTGTGTGGGGAAAGGCAGCCACCTCCGGCGACGCATTTGTCAATAGGTCGACGAGGGCCGACTTGCCGGCATTGGGAGCACCTACGACAACAACCTGAGCGGCTCCCTCCTTATCAATTGAAAACGCGTTTTTTCTTTTGGAGGCACCTTTTTTATGCAGCGCCTGGTCTTTAAATTTAGAGATGCGCCGACGAAGATCAGCCCGAAGTTTATCGGTGCCCTTGTGCTTGGGCAGAATGGTGAGCATCTCTTCTAAGACTTCTACCTTGGCATCCGGGGTTTTTGCCTCACGACACCGCTTTTCGGCTTCTAAATATGCTGGTGGCAGATTGGCCGGCATTTATTTTCACTCCTCTTAAAAACGATTGGATCGCTTGTAACTTACGCAGGGACTGAAAATGAATCGCTCACGTTGCATAGAATAAAAGTATGCTCAATATATACATCAAAACAACCCAGAATTTCAATAAATGTTCATATCAACATTTATCTTTCTCCCCTTCCCCTCATGGAACACCAAATCTCTCTTTCTTTTTGTTGTTGACAAGACTCAAGAAATGACGTGATTATTGTAGCCGGCATCTCCCGCATCTGCAGGAGCTCGGAATTTGCGGATTGGAAGTAGAGAAGTGTACCTGTAACGGAGGAACAGCATAAATGAATACCTGTCATCACTGCGGAAAGGAACTCGATACAGATCTAAAAGCGGGCAGAAGAGATACCTGCCCTTATTGCGATGCGGATCTCCACGTCTGTCTCAACTGCCGATTCTACGATCCGGGATCATATAACCAGTGCCGGGAGCCACAGGCAGAAAGGGTTCTTGACAAGGAAAAAAGTAATTTCTGTGACTATTTTAACTTCAGAGATTCTGCCCACGGTGAAAGCCGCAAAGAAAACAAGTATAGCGCACAAGAAAAGCTGGAGGCCCTTTTTAAAAAATAAACAGAAGGAAACTACCGCTGGGTTAAGCGTTACCCATTTCCACTTCCATTTCTTCCTTGTAGTATTTATAGTACATGAAAACTTTTTTGATATAGTATTTTGTTGCACTGAACGGCGGGACACCGCTATACTGCCTGACGTTACTACTGCCGGCATTGTAAGCTGCAAGAGCCAGTCTGGTATCTCCATCAAATTGATCCATGAGATACCTTAAGTACTTGACACCGGCGTTAATATTATGTTCAGGATTGAAGCTGTCCTCCACACCAAGCGCTTTGGCGGTTTCCGGCATCAACTGCATAAGACCCTTAGCCCCCCTCCTGGAAATCGCCCGGGGGTTATAGCTCGATTCCACCATAATAACAGCCTTGACGAGAGCGGGATCAATCTGGTAGCGATTTGCCGCTTCAAGTACAATCGTGTGGAATAATTGCTCGGCTCTCTTGCCACGAACGGGCAATGAGCAATTTTCCAGGACGGTAACCCGGGGGCTTTCCGGTGAGGGTTCGTCGATTGTGAATACGCTGATTAACGAGTGTATATATTTCTGATCACTATTAATGTGGGGCAAAACAAGCAGACTTATCACTGCGAGAAATATCCAGCAGGACCAAATCGCTGGATATCGGTACATCGGTAATTCTTCGTTCATTTCAACCTTCTTTCTTCAGAGGGGTGGAACATAGAGGAATGAAAATGCTATGTCAAGATAAAATTTGTAATGTTTTATCAGGAAACCATGAAACTATTTAATATAATTACGGATTTTGAGCCCAGTGGTGACCAGCCACAGGCGATAGAAAAGCTTGCGGACGGTATTAAAAACGGGTCGAAACATCAGGTGCTCCTGGGAGTCACCGGTTCGGGCAAGACCTTTACCATAGCCAATGTTATCGCGGAAGTTCAGAGGCCGTCTCTTGTCATAGCCCCCAACAAAACCCTGGCCGCCCAGCTTTACAGCGAGTTCAAGACGCTCTTTCCCGAAAACGCAGTGGAGTATTTTGTCAGCTATTACGACTATTACCAGCCCGAGGCATATATCCCGAAAACAGATACATATATAGAAAAGGACTCATCCATCAACGACGATATCGACAAGATGAGGCATTCCGCCACCCATTCCCTTCTGGAAAGGAAGGACGTGATTATCGTGGCCAGTGTCTCCTGCATCTACGGGCTTGGCTCCCCGGAAGAGTATCACGGAATGTTGCTGCACCTCGACGAAGGGATGGAAATGGAGCGGGATGATATGCTCCAAAAACTCGTTGATATACAGTATGAACGCAACGACATCGATTTTTACCGCGGCACGTTTCGCGTCCGCGGGGACGTGGTCGAAATAATGCCCGCCTACGAAGGAGAAAAAGCCATACGGGTTGAGTTTTTTGGGGATTCCATCGAATCCATATCGGTCAGTGACCCCCTTCGGGGAAAGAGGATAGACCGGCTGGAAAAGATCACCATACACCCCAACAGTCATTACGTGACCACCAGAGGAAACATGAAGCGGGCGATTTCAACGATCAGGGAGGAGCTGGAAATCAGGCTGAAGGAGCTCGAATCACAGAATAAGCTTCTGGAGGTACAGAGGCTGGAACAGCGGACAAAATTCGATATAGAGATGATGGAGGAGATGGGCTACTGTCAGGGAATAGAGAATTATTCACGCCACATCACCGGAAGAAAACCGGGAGAACCACCGCCCACACTGATGGAATACCTCCCCGAAGATGCCCTTGTAATAATAGACGAAAGCCACGTCACGGTTCCTCAGCTGACAGGAATGTACAGGGGAGACAGATCGAGAAAGGGAACACTGGTCGAGTACGGCTTTCGACTCCCCTCGGCACTGGATAACCGTCCGCTGATGTTCGAAGAATTCGAGGCCTTACCCTATCAAAGACTCTACATCTCGGCCACCCCGGCTGACTATGAGATGAAGAAAGCCGGAAGGAAAATCGTGGAGCAGCTAATCAGGCCTACCGGTCTTATGGATCCGGAGGTTATTGTCATGCCCGTTACCCACCAGGTCGATTCTCTTCTGGGAGAAATTAACAAACGCGTGGAAAAAGGGGAGCGTGTCCTCGTTACCACACTGACAAAGAGGATGGCCGAAAACCTGAGCGAACATTATCAGAATCTCGGTGTGAAGGTGAGGTATCTCCACTCCGATATCGACACGCTGGAGCGGGTAAGGATTATCAGGGATTTGAGAATGGGCGAATTCGATGTCCTCGTCGGCATCAATCTTTTGAGGGAGGGGCTTGACATTCCTGAAGTCTCACTTGTGGCCATACTCGACGCCGACAAGGAAGGTTTTTTGCGCTCCAAGCGCTCACTGATACAAACAAGCGGCAGGGCTGCCAGGAATGTGGCGGGTCAGGTCATCATGTACGCAGACAAAATCACCGGTGGGATACAGGCATGTCTGGAAGAAACAGAAAGGCGAAGAGAGATTCAGAAAAGGTATAATGAGCAACACGGCATAACACCTGAGACCATCAAAAAATCGATCAATAACATTCTTGCCTCGGTCTATGAGGCAGATTACGTGACCGTACCTGTTGTCCGGGAGGAGATAAAGGAATATGTTTCGGTAGGGGATATCCCCGCATTGATAAAGAAATTGAAAAAGGAGATGCAAGGGGCTGCGAAAAACCTCGAATTTGAAAAGGCGGCAGAGATCAGGGACAGGATAAAAGAGCTTTCCAATGTGGAGATGGAAATTGCCGTTTATGGGCTTTAGCCCTGCTGAGGGAGATGAGAACAGAAAGTCTGGAATTTTGGCATGGGAACTGATTATCTGACAAACAAGGCAAAAAATGCCCCCCGGACAACCGGTGTCTATCTCATGACAGGTAAAAACGGGAAGGTCATTTATATCGGAAAGGCGAAAAACCTGCGAAGCAGAATACGCTCCTACTTCGGGGGAACGGATACGAGGCCTATGGTCTTTTTCCTTGTCCCTAAAGTTCATGATCTGGAATTTATCGTGACGGATACGGAAAAGGAGGCCCTGATACTCGAAAATAACCTGATCAAGGAACATAAACCCCGCTACAATGTCAATCTCAGGGATGACAAGGCTTTTTTTAATATAAGGATCGACACAAAATCTCCATTCCCCCGCTTCGAACTTGTAAGACGTGTAAAAAAAGACGGGGCACAATACTTCGGCCCCTATTCCTCCAGCGCCTCGGTAAAAGATACCCTCCATTTTCTTCAGCAGACATTCCCGCTTCGCACCTGCGGTAATACGGAGCTAAAATCCAGAAAGCGGCCCTGTATAGAATACGATATAAAACGATGTACAGCCCCCTGCCGCGGCCTTATTAAAAGCGAAGAGTATGACAAGCTGGTAAAGGACGCGGTGATTTTTTTAGAGGGACGGGAAAAGAAACTCTTATCCGCCCTCCGGTCAAGAATGACGGACGCCGCAAGAAAGCTGCGATTTGAAGAGGCGGCCGTAATAAGAAACAAAATTGCCGCCATCAGAAAAACTTTGGAAAAGCAGCGGATTGTATCGATGTCGTTTCTCGACAGGGATGTCTTCGGCCTTTACATGGAAGCGGGACTGACGCAGATATACGCAATTTTCATAAGAAAGGGAAAGATCATCGGCAGGAAAACATTTCCACTCGTCAAAATCGGAGCCGATTCTTCCGAGATTCTTTCGTCACTTATGAAGCGCTACTATGACGGTGATGTCTTTATACCGGAGGAGATAATAATCCCCGAGGAGATCGATGACAGGGAGGTCGTTGAAGAGTGGCTGACTGAAAAAAGGGACGGCAGGGTATCGATCGTGGTCCCGAAAAGGGGTCAAAAAAAAGACCTCCTCGATATGGCAGGCGATAACGCAAAAAACATATTCCTGACAGAAAGAAACGCCGACCATGACAAAGAGGAAGCGCTTCAAATTCTCTCAAAACAACTTCACCTGAAAAGACTGCCGAACCGGATAGAAGGTTTCGATATCTCCAATCTTGGCGGTACCGATGCGGCAGGCTCAATGGTGGCGTTCGTCGAAGGCTCTCCACGGAAATCAGAATACAGGCGTTTCAGGATCAAGACCGTCCACGGTATAGATGATTATGCCATGCTCTACGAGGTACTGAAGAGACGATACAAAGGCAAAGAAAATCTGCCCGACCTTATAATGGTTGATGGTGGAAAGGGACAGCTCGGTGTGGCATTGACCGTTATGAAGGAGCTGGGAATAAAGGACATGGATATCATAGGTCTGGCCAAGGAAGCCGGCGACGGTATTTCCGGCGGGAAACGCACGTCAGTCCGTAAAGGAGAAGACAGGGTATACATCCCCAAAAGAAAAGATCCCGTCTATCTTTCAAGATATCCCGATGCCCTGTTTTTGCTCCAGAGAGTGAGGGACGAGGCGCACCGTTTCGCCGTTTCATATCACAGGAAACTTAAGAAAAAGAAGGATTTTCACTCCGTCCTGGACGGGATACCGGCAGTAGGCAAATTCAAGAAAAAAGCTCTTCTCACCCACTTCGGAGATATAAACAAGATAAAAAAAGCTTCGCTGGAAGAACTGCAAAAGGTTCCCGGAATAGGTAAAGAGATGGCCGGTCAGATCTATAATTTCCTACGATCTTTTCTTAAATAATTAAGAAGAAAGATTATTTCAACAGATTGATTCCTGCGGACATGAACTTATTCGTTACGTCAAAG
>CAYVXX010000099.1:0-6488 GCA_964454305.1 uncultured Syntrophales bacterium
AAAAGTATAAGAAAACAGGAATTGATTGTCAAGGAGAATGACCAAAAGATGTTGTATCTAATTATGAAACAAATTCGTTACTCGAGTAAGCTGCTCCGGTCTTCCGAGGATAAACAGTATGTCATCGGGCAGGAATTCGATATCCACATCAGGATTGGACAATGTATCGCCGTTTCGCCGTACTGCAAGCACAGTAACACCGTATTTCTTTCTCATTTCAGTCTGGGCAAGTGTCTTGCCGACGATGGGCGATTTTTCACCGATCCTAAATGCCGTAATTTCGACATCGGGCATGCAATGTCTCAAATCGGAGAAGGTAGCGGCATCCTGCGACAGTCTTCTGAACATATGGTACCCATCGGCACGGACTTCCCGTATGAAACGCTCAATTTCATCTTTCGGTATGAGGTACTTGGCCATGACACGGGTGAAAATTTCCACCGATGTTTCAAACTCTTCAGGAATAACCTCGTCAGCGCCAAGTTCATAAAGCGGTTCCATTTCCTGAAGAAATCGGGTTCGGGCGATAATATGTACCTTTGGATTCATTCTTCGAGCAAGTGTTGTGATTTTCCTCGTCGCTGCCGCATCTGTAATCGTAATCACGACAATTCTCGCGCTCTGGATCCCGGCATGGTCAAAAACTGCCTCATTGATGGCATCGCCATAGAAGATAGGCTCACTCTTTGCTTTTTCGATTCTTACCGTTTGGGGATTCATCTCGATAATGACGTAGGGGATCCCGGCCGTTTTTGCCGATCGAGCGACATTTCTTCCGTTAAGACCGAAACCTATGACTATCAGGTGATCATTTCTGACAATTTTTCTATTTTTCATCGCCGGATGAACACCGGATTTCAACTTTCCCGGAAGGGGTAAGAGAAGGGCAGCATCTACTATTCGGGGCGACAATTGAATAATAAAAGGTGTGGCAATCATGGTCAGGATAGAGACTGCAAGAAATAACTGGTAGGTTTTCCCCGGTACCAGTAATCCGAATTCAAGACCGGCCTTGGAGAGGACGAAAGAAAATTCACCGACCTGGCTCAGGGCGCACCCGACAAGGATCATTGTGCGAAGAGGATACCCGAGTAATGAAGTGGTAAACCCGGCTATCACGGCTTTCAGGATTATTACCCCCAGTGTTATCAGTGCAATCGTTCCCATTTTCTGGAAGAGGAAATCAAGATTCAGCAGCATTCCGATTGCTACGAAAAAGAAACTGATGAAAATGTCTCTGAAGGGTAAAATATTCCCCAACGCCTGATGACTGTATTCCGATTCGGATATAATCAGTCCTGCCAGGAATGCTCCCAGGGCAAGGGATAACCCGAGACTGTAAGTTAACCAGGCGACTGCGAAACATATAATAACGATACTCAACAGGAAAAGTTCACGATTGCGTGTCCGGGTGACCTGATAAAGAATATGCGGAACAAGCCATCTGGCACTAACGAATACCAGGACAATGATGCCGGCAACTTTGATCATCAAAATGAACAGAGATTCGGTGAGGTTTCCCGCTGCTCCCGCTAACAGGGGTGTCAGGAGTATCATAGGCACTACAGCCATATCCTGAAAGATCAATATGCCGAGTGATGTCCTCCCATGAGGGCTCTCTATTTCGGCCCTCTCCTGAAGGAGTTTGAGAACGATTGCCGTGCTGCTCAGGGACATAAGAAACCCCATAAAAACCGCCTGAGACACGCCCTGTCCAACCTTGAAGGCTATAATGAAGAATGCGAGGATTGTGAGAAATACCTGGACCGATCCGCCGAGTAACACCGATTTCTTGATTTCCAGAAAGTCTTTGATTGAAAATTCGATTCCTATGGTGAAAAGGAGGAGGACGACACCGATCTCGGACATTATTTCAACTTCGTGAATGGCCTGTATCAGCCCAAGGCCATGAGGTCCTGCCAGTATTCCGGTAATGAGAAACCCGACGATAGCCGGTATTTTGATTCTCAAACAGACAAAGAGGACAACGATTGAGAGGCCGAATATAATAAAGATGTCCTTAAGTAACGGGAAAACCATTTTTTAAAAGCTCCATAATTTGATAGATGTCCTCATCCGTATCTTCCGAAATTATGCCTTTGTATTAAAAATCTATAATCAGTGACGTCAAAAATACCCTGTCACTGTTTTTTATGTCAGAGGTATGGCCCTTAATGATCTCAACTATCTTTTGATCTGCATATTTCACGGAACGACACCCACAAGTGTTTTGTACTATTGGAAAGTTCTATCGGCTTGCGGTATTTAGTTATTCACACAGTATGATATTGGGAGCGGGAGAAGTTATACCTGGATTTCCAATAATACTGGATGAGTATACTGAATTTTTAGTCTAAAGTCGATATTTTCTACATTCCACGAAGGCGGCAATACAGCGCGGATAAATTGACAGAGACAATCAATCTATGGAATAATCAGAATCCTCAAACCAAGAATTCTGATGGAAGACGTTATCCATTAGACGGGCATTTACATGGATAAAACGGTAACGAAAAAAGATGTCATCGCGATACTCGAAGAAATCGGGAAGCTCCTTGAGCTGAAGGGTGAGACGCCATTCAAATCCAGGGCATATTACAGCGCGGCGAGAAACATTGCAGCGACGGAGGAAGATATCAACGCCCTTGTCAGTGAAGGGAATTTGACCTCGATAAAAGGCATCGGAGACGCCCTCAACCGGAAGATCACCGAATTCGTAACAACCGGAACATTAGAATACTACGAAAAGCTGAAGAACTCCATCCCCCCGGGCCATATAGAAATGCTCAGGATAGAGGGCCTCGGCCCGAAAAAGACTTGGATACTCTACGAAAAATTGCACATCGAAACCATAAGAGAGCTCGAATACGCATGCACCGAAAACAGACTCGTAGAACTCACAGGATTCGGAAAAAAGACGCAGGACAAAATACTGGCGGGAATCGAACGGCTCAAGCGGTATCAGGAAAAACACCTCTACGCCGACATCATCGGGGAAGCGGAAAGCATGATCGACTCCATCCTAAAGCAGAAAAATGTCATCTCGGCAAGCCTCGCCGGTTCCATCAGGAGATGTAACGAGGTGATAAAGGATATCGACATTGTAGCTTCCGCAAAAGACCCTCACGGCTTTGCGGACTTTTTTGTTTCACTGCCCGAGGTGCGGGATATTACCGCCAGAGGGGAGACCAAGGTAAGCGTCGTCCTCGAATCGGGTGTAAACGGCGATTTGAGGATCGTTTCCGAAGAAGCGTTCCCCTATGCCCTTCATCATTTTACCGGAAGCAAGGAACACAACATCGCAATGAGGGGAAGGGCAAAGCGGATGGGGATCAGGATGAACGAATACGGCCTCTTCAGAAAAAACAGTATTATACCGTGCGAAAGTGAAAATGAGATATTTACGGCCCTCGGCCTTTCCTTCATCCCGCCTGAACTGAGAGAAAATATGGGAGAAATCGAGGCCGCGGAGAGCGGAGAGCTCCCCGATCTGGTCGAGAGGAAAGATATCCGCGGATTGCTTCACATCCACACCAGTGCAAGCGACGGCTCGGATTCGCTGGAGGCGATAGTTGACACCGCGAAAAAGATGGGCATGGAATATATAGGAATTGCAGACCACAGCCAGTATGCCTATTACGCCGGAGGACTGTCAGCCGACGAGATCAAAAAACAGCACGGCCTCATCGATAAGTTAAACGAAAGAGAGGAGGGTTTCCATATATTCAAGGGGATCGAGGCAGACATACTCCCGGACGGAAGCCTCGATTATGATGAAGAGATACTTCGTTCATTCGATTTCGTCATCGGCGCCGTCCATTCAAACTTCAGGATGTCCGAAGAAGAGATGAATTCACGCCTCACACGGGCGCTGGAAAATAAATATACAACCATCCTCGCGCACCCGACGGGGAGGCTGCTCCTTGCCAGGGAACCATACTCTGTCGACGTGGAAAAGATTGTCGATGCCGCCGCCCGGATGGGGAAGGTTATAGAGCTGAACGCAAACCCCTACCGGCTCGATCTCGACTGGAGATACTGCAGATACGCCAAAAAGCAGGGAGTAAAGATAGCGATAAACCCCGACGCACATAATACAGCAATGCTCTACCACATCGATTTTGGAATCAACATCGCGAGAAAGGGATGGCTGGAACCGGCCGATTGCATCAACTGCCTCGGCCTTGAAGAGATGAAGAAATTCTTATATGTCCGCCGATCCTGATGAATTTTAGCTGAGGCGAACGGCGCGGTTAAGTGACAGGTAAAGAAGCGCAGCGGATTTGCCAGTCCTCGATCTTCAACCGCTGGTTCGGCGACTTATTGTTTTATTGCAATTGCTTTGAAAAACGTATAGCAAAAAACCCCGTCTGTTTGTGTTGTTCTGTACAACCCCTTAATTCCGTCATCAAAGGTTTTTTCGTCAATTAAACCAGCTTCAACAGAGGATTCACGTACACCTTCAATCATTGCCGTGAAAGTGTTCTTTGTGAAGCCTTCGACAAGCCGAGGGTTACTTGAATCAACATAAACCATTCGTGGAGATACGTGGATAGAGCTGAAACCCAATGCGTTTAAGATGGGATATAGCTCTCTGCCTATATTGGCATTGCCACCCGCTCTTTTTTGCAGTTCGACCTGGCATTGAATCGCCTTGTGAGCAGCTTCACTGTCAGGATAAAAATAAGTCGATCCATGGTCTCCTTCGATAACAGTGATTGTGCCGCCGACTTTAAGAAGGTTTTTCAGGCAATTTAGTGCCTCAACCGGTCGTGCCAAATGTTCAAGAACAAAACAAACAAAGATGTGGTCGAATAATTCCTGCTTAACTGGCAGTTTAAAGATGTCGCCCTGCTGGAAGCTTACATTTGTGAATCCTGCTCCCTCAATTTTTTTCCTGGCTTCTGCCAGCGAACCCTCGGATATATCAACTGAGGTGATATGTGCATCAGGACTATTCCGAGCCAAAGTTATGGTTTGTGCGCCTACACCACATCCGGCCTCAAGGACTCGGCTCCCTGCCGGATAAAATGTATCGGAATGCAATAATTCGACAAGAGTTGAAGCTTGATCCTGCAACCGTATATTTTCACTTTGATCATACCCATGCACGTATTTCAAATTTATTGACTCCGTCTTTCATTCTATCTAATGCCGAGTTGACGAGCAAATTGAAAAGAATAATGGCCGCCGTGCGACTGCCGTCAGGAAACCCTTGTAAACGTAAACATTCGGTGCTCTGGCATCCAGTAGCCAGAACAGCAATGCAAGGATGATGAAAGATACCGAAAATATGATTTTTCGTATCATACCTGTAACCGCAACTATCCGCTATGTGTCAAAAATAAGGTTCCACAAGCAACGCTTATCTGCACAGGTGCGGCAATGTTAAAAATCACAAGTATATTGTCGCTCATGATGATTTTCCAATTTTTCTTAATCGTCATCCTTCGAACCGGTCATCTTGGCAAATACAAAGCCAACAACGAACCCTAAAAGGAGAAGAAGGGGGAAAAAGATGATCCGGGACATGCTGATTTCCCAGAAGAACATTTTCAGTGACACGACCTCGCTGTTTTGCATAAGGAGGATACCGAACAGGACGGCTAAAATTACAGTAATGATATATTTTACTTTTGTCATATCTTGCTAACTCCTCGTCTTTGGATTGAGTACTAATGGTTTTGCCATGGACACTTGCCTGTCGTCATGCTTTATAATACTCACATTGCATTATTATTCCAAGCGAAATTCGAGATAATACCCCGGTAACCGCCTGTCACGTTATATGACTCAGGGTTGCCTTCATCGTATCGACCGGGCCGTAGATCACCAGCCGGTCATCTTTGTGCAGGACTTCATCGCTCTGGGGAACAGGAATCCAGCTCTTCTCCCGTTCGACTCCCAGAACCAGCATCCCTCGTATGTTCAATTTATGGTCCGCCAGGGTGCTGCCGTTCAAGGGAGATTGTTCGTCGACACTGACCCTGACGAGTCCATATCCTTCGAATAGGTGGAGCAGGTCCTCCGTCGCACTCTCTTCGAATATGTTCGATTTGACGAATCTGTCCTCGATGAAGCTCTCCCACCGCCGAATGAATCTCTTGTATGTAGCGAACTTGTAAATCAGATATACCCCAACGACAAACAGTAATATGTCGAGGGAGAGAAGGTACCCCTTGGTTTTCACGATTGATGAGGTCATCGTCACGATGACCGCGACAATACCGGCATTTCCCATAACCATAAGGACGCTGATAATCCTTCTCCGTTTGGGATGATTGATAACGGACTCAGCCTCACGGGTCGTGAAGCCCGTTCCTGAGAAGGCCGACAGCGCCTGGAAACGGGCCCGTTTTTCCTCGAGCCCCGTCATCATGAGCGCAATAGAACCGGCTCTGACGATGAGGAAAGAAAACAGGATGACCATTAAGGTGGGTAATAAAAAATATAATCCGGTCATGATCGACCACCTCCTTTAGATAAAG
>CAYVXX010000100.1:0-6390 GCA_964454305.1 uncultured Syntrophales bacterium
TGCCCCGAATAAGTTTCGGATGCCATACAGTCTTCTGCAATGTTCTGCTTTCCGCCATGCGCCGCCTGAACCATCTGGTCATTGGGGAGCGACCGCTTTGGAATAAACCGATCGCAAAAAACATTTCTGCACATTAAATAATTAACCCCTCTTCCTTTGCATAAACCAGGGGAAGAACTCCTTCCATGTAACCGAGGAAGTCGGGGTCGTAAGGCGCCGTCCATTTATATAGTTCCTCGTGTCCTCGAACTGGTTCAAGTGATAATAAATTAATCTTTTGGGACCAAAGCTGAACACTGTTCCTCAGCAAATCCAAGGTGGAAACCTTTTCCCAAGCTTCCAGAGCCTCAACGATATCTTTGTCAATTACAACAATTCGAGTATCGGCATCGATAACGCGACAAAGCTTTGCTACTTCCGGGTAATCACATTTTCGTTCACACTCTTTGATTATTTCTGTCTTGGTGTTGTAATCACTCATGATCTCACGCCGCATTGCTTCGGTTACAGCATCGGTTGCAGACAAATTTTGAATCAAGTCTTCTTCAAACAATTTATTGAGTACTAATCGCGACGTATCAAAAGCCGGATGGCGATTCAAAAGCGGATCAATAACGCGAAAGTCCCAAACTTCGGCTGTTTCATCGTCTCCATGTCGGTTTGCACGACCTCCAATCTGAATTAGACTGGTGGTGGCAGAACTTTCCCGAAAAGCAGCGTTAAAAGAAAAATTCATACCTGCTTCCACGCAACTTGTTGCCACAAGTGTCCACTCTGTTACGTTTCTGAATTCGAGACGTCGTAATATTCGTTCAACAATGCGATTCCTATCAATAGGGACAAGTGCTGTAGACAGGTGCAGGACAGAATATCCCGCTTTTTGCATCTCTCGGGCTATAACCGCGGCGGATTGAACAGTATTCAAAATTACCAAACGTGGCCCGCGCTTCGACAAAACAAAATCAATAAGTTCGCCTCTGTTCAAAGGTTCTTCACAAGAATGATATGTAATCCTTTTAAATTCTCTTTGACTTGAGTCTTTTCGCAGCTTTTCAGGAATTAAATCGGGAATAGATTCCGGTGGGTCCACAAATTTATTATTCAGCCAAAATCGTGACAGAGAACCGGAAGCCAAAACAAAATGGCAACGCCATTGTTGCGTCAGTTCCTTAAGCCAAAGCCACGTTTGCGGCCACAACCAGGACGGGATGGCTGCATGTGCTTCATCTACAAAAACAGCTGAACCAGGGAGTTCATGAAGTTTCCTAAGTTTTGCAGGGTGATTGCTTCCCATGGTTTCAAAAAACTGCACGGCGGTAGTAACGGTGATCGGTGCTTTCCAGAGCGTAGTCATCTGGCGCATTTTAATATCATCAAAATCTGCCTGATGGTGATGTTCGGCTACGATCTCTTCAGGATTTTCTCCTGGAAGTGTGAGTGCTTTGCGGTACACATCAACCGATTGCTTGATGATATTGGTGTAGGGTAATACAACAACGATATGACGAAGATCTTTGGCTATAGCTGCCTGAAGCATATGTGCCATTACCGCAGTTGTTTTACCTGTACCTACAGGACTGTCACATGCCTGCATGGAAGGCTTTGTATCTGCGAAACGGCAAGCATTGTAGATATCACGACGTTGCTGATTACGAGCAGAGAGTGGATTCAGTTGGGATAGGCTCTCAATATAATTGTCAAGGGCTCGGAGTCTTTCCTTCCAACGAACTTCGGGAGGATCAAGAAGTTTTTCTCCGCCATAGTGTCGTGCTGTATCACCGTGGTCGGCATCTACCAAGCATGATAGGGCCAAACGTCGAGTTAGGCCGCTCCAGCCCAATTTTTTGAGTTCAGATTTATCTACAGCTGACTTGATATATCGCTCATGTTCTTGCAAATAGTTTTCGAGCCGCTTTTCTGTTCTATCATGCCAATTGGGATCACGAAAAAAAAACTCTTTGCCTTTCGCCACTTCTGCAAATATAGAACACAGGCCTGCATGATGCCCATAAACCATTAAGGCAGACTCCATATGATTTATTCGAAGCAATCTGGCTGTACCGGCCTCCACATGATTAACAGGCAATGCAACTCTTTTGTCGCTTTTTAGCACCTTTTGGTTTTCAATATCTAATTTTCCTAAGTCGTGCAAACATGCTGCAGACTGCACAACCTCCACAAATATATGCTCGCCGTCAGTCATATAACAGGCCGATCTTCTGGCATTCTCTGCGGCCGCGCTCAAAACATTTTCAATATGTTCTGTATAGGATTGAGCTGGAATGCCAAGTTTTGGTTTTGCGCTGTGAGCCAATGGTTCCATTCTTATTGTTCCATCAGGTCTCGAATAGGTTCAACTTTTTTCTGCAACTCGTCGGGTAACTTTGTAGGTACTTCATAATCATCCCACGAACTCGACGGCTTCTCCGGCTCGTCTTTCTTTCTGGGTGTAAGCGCATCAATTAATAGAAAATCGGAACATGAGCCTAATGCCGATTTGTGCTCAATATACCAGGCATGACGAATATCCACAAAAGGGCGAATATAAGAAGCTGTATGTGGATAGGCGTATGGAATGATTTTAAGCAATAGATCAATGTCTTGCTTCGTACAGCCTGATTTAACGGCTGCTGTGGGATTGATAAAGAACGGCATACAATAAACACCATGTTGAACAATGCGATACGCTAACGGTGCCATGCCACGATCCTTACCCTCTTGCACGCCAGCTTTATTGGTATTGGTCATGCGCTCAATCTCGACCGGAGCGATAGAAACCCCCAAGGCAAATTGAGCAACACCAGTTTTAATCGTATCTGATGAACCCTCTTCCAAAAATGTATTACCGAACACTCGACCGTCCCAGTATTTCATTTTGAATTCAGAACCTCCATTTTCCAGCTCTTTTTTGATCTTATTTCGGTCTCGACCGCGACTCTCAAGAATATAAAATCCTTCAGGATTCAAGGATGGTTGAAAATTCTTTGAGATTCCCCCCCAAACAGGGCCATCCTTGTTTTCAATCAGATCGCGCACTTTTCGCTTAAATGAAACAGGGGAAATTTCACCCCTTTTATCATGCCTTCGACGAGGATCACTTTCTCGATCCGGATCTCCGTTTGGGTTGGAATTTTTAATTTCAAGAACCAAGAGACCGGCAGCCCTTACTAATCCTTCATTTTTAGTGTTTTCAGTCGTCATTTGAATCCTCCTTTATGCATTTTGATTTTCAAATTCTATATTTTCGAACCCTTGCTTTCAGAACGCGCAAGGTAACCCAACAACATCTGAGCTTTGGCCGCGTCATCTGTGCGATTGGGCAAGTCACAATCAGCCAAGTCTCTCGCAACTTGTCCCAACTGTCCAAGTGCCCATTTAACCAAGCGGTATTCCTCACCCTGTACTTTGTCTGCCCATGCCTTATAAATCATAAGGCGCTCATTAAGTCTGGCAATTCCTTCCTCAGGGTTATCGATAGCAATCGGCATCATGGCATTGCCGATTAATTGTGGTGGGATATCCTTTTTGCGCACATGATTGCAATATTCCTTATGCAAGGTATCGGATAATGCAAGTAACCTTCCAACATTAAATGCAGCTTCTTTCATGAAATTCTCCTTTCTGTATCCAAGTTTGAATAGCAGTATTGACGCAATTGACACACCTGTCAGCATTGTCTTTCGTGCATCAATTGAAAACGTTTTCCAGTTTCCGGAGCGAACTGCCCCGCCAATTCCGAGAAAAAGAGGGCTGAACCGCTGTAATGCAAGAGTTAACAGTCTTTTTGATGAAAGTTCGGCCTCATTTTGTTCTCCAAGAAAAATGTCATAAACCTCACGAAGATTACATCCCGGTACCCTGCTTTTAGCTGCCCCATTTCTTATCCATTGATGCTGAAAACATCGCATGGCTGAAGCTGGAGACGGGCATGATGGTTTTATGGTAATGGCTTTTTCACCTTTCTTGCCAGGAAGGATAATCGAAATAGGAGGATGATTATTCGATGCAAATTGCCATTTCTCTGCTCCAGAGATGACATTTTCAACAGTAAATGAAGTGTTCAGTGCTAACTGCTTACGTCCTTGGTCTATTTTGGTAAGCACAAAAACATGAACGAATGAGTTTCTGCTTAGAGCAGGCACACCTTTTAATGCAGAACAAACAGATCTCGCAGTTTCTTCGAAAGCGGCTTCTGACTTTTCACTTTCAGTAGTCTCTACAAAAAGGTCGGCTAAATTGATAGTAGAATCAGGGATATCCTCAAGATAGACAATAAGCAGATCGGGGTTTTTGTTATCGCTACTTGGTACTGTCTGCCATGTTTTGCCCTTTCGTTTTTCATCTGTGATGTAAAGCATAGAATTATATAGTTCTCGCGTCAACTTTTTGCTGACGGGGAAAATTTCAGAACTGATTTTGCCGTACCGTCTGTGGCATGGGGCATCCTTATTCATGGAAAACAAAAATGTCGGTCCTAACACAGGCAGATTAGGTTTCGGAAAGGTATCCGTTTCTACCTGAGCTATCTCTCCGCTTATCGCACAACGAGATGTAGATGGTTCTGCCGATATATCCTCTTTTTGCGAAAGAACATTGCTAATATGCCTGCCAAGATCAGGATCTGTTGTCCTATATTTGAAATCAGCAAAATCAGCCAGATCAAACACAATCGAGATTTCGGCTTTATCATATTTTTTGTTATTTCTGTTCCATTTGCCAAACAACAATTTTTCCACTAACTCAATTGATTGCAAGTTGCCGTCTCGGCATCCATTAATTGCGGCTTGTGACAATTGTTCAAAAAATGAATCAATGTCGCTTTTATAAAATTTCAACCGGTTGATAAGCACAACGAGGCTTTTAAGATTGGGATCTGAGTTATTCAAAATTTCGAGCACTTCATTAGGAAAATCGATCAGTCTCCCTGCCAATTTATTCTTTTCCGATTCTTTATAGAAAAGCTTCGAATCCTTGCATATCTTGCTTATGCTATCACAACTTTTAACCAAGTCTTTATCATTCAGTTTGTTGTGAATCTCTAAGGGGTTTTTTGAGGATTCCCAGATCGGTGTTTTAAAATTTATTACGGGAAAGCTTTTCTGATTATCAGGAGAAAACTTCCACATCTTGGCCATTCTGTCGGAAGAACATTGCTCAATCGCCGTTATTTGCCCACCTGAATCGAATCCAACGATAAAGCCTTCTTTTCTTGCCGGTTTTGTTATCCAGGAATGTTTGCTCTGTACATTCAGCCCGCACCGTTTGATGCTGTTGTTCAGAGAAACAATTTCATTAATCATATTTCAGCACCCCCTCAATTATTTCGACATTTTGACTATATGTAGGGTTTGGCTTGCCGTTTATAGGACTGTCAAATACAGAATGGAGCATTGACGGCAAAATCTGATTTATCGATTTTTCCACTTCAGTTCCATCGCGTAACGGACCTATATACGACGGCACAAATTCTTTCCAGCCAAGACAAGGGGTATAAAAATACTGTCCTTTTCTCAAACGACGCAAAAATATCTCCTGAAGCGCATGGAGGTGATTATTACCACTTGGTGATTCGGCTACAGCTTTCACTACACCATGGATGCGATAACAGACATCGATCAGTATGGTTGCTGGAATTTGATATGAAGCACCTTTGGATATTTGATTAGCTTTTCGGAGAGGACCACCATAATTAGTGACGTACTTATGGAATTTTATAGGCGAACAGATTTCGACTTTAGTTGGATGAATGTATGCACTTTCCAAACGTACTATTGCCTCAAACATACCTTTAGCCGCTGAATAGGTCGGAGCTGGATAAGAGATAGGCGTTGCACCTGAATCGGGCCGTGTAAACATAGCTGCTGGACCTGCAATTTCAAACGATACTTTATATGGTTCTTTCATCACTATAACCTCACGTTTTCTAAGTTAGTAAATATCCATGTAGTATTTCTGTCACATCAAAGTAATACGGAACATGACTTACTTAGTCCGGAAGCATTTTAAAAGCATTACTCTAAAAGCACTGGCGGTGCTCGCGTTTCTGAATGTCCAACGAATTCCCATTTCAAAAAAATCCCACTTTTAAATTCATCCGAATACTTCCCCAAATCATGTCACAATCCCGCCAGATAACCCCATTTCCCAGCGCCAAAAGCATCAGCAAATGACCGGGCCATTTCCGCAACATTCTTCAGATGATCTTCCAGCGGTTGCCACTCGGAGGGCGGTTTTCCATCCAGGCTGTGCGCGTAATATTTTTCAGTCATGGATTCTCCCCTGAATTCTTCGCCAAGGAGTTCTCTTTTTCGTGGATAGCGACGGTCCTCGCCTTGAGGTCACACATTGTGACCCCTGATCTAAAAACTTACTGCAAAGCGCAAAGGGACA
>CAYVXX010000101.1:0-5998 GCA_964454305.1 uncultured Syntrophales bacterium
GTGAACAGTGAACAGTGATTGGAAATGTCTAATATAAGATCTTATAAAGATTTATTAATATGGCAAAAGGCAGTGGATCTGGTGACTGATGTTTATAGAAATATAAAGAAATTTCCTTCTGATGAACGCTTCGTTCTTGGAGAGCAAATCAGAAGGAGTGCTATTTCTGTGCCTTCCAATATTGCAGAAGGACAGGCTCGAAAACACACGGCAGAATTCAGACAATTTCTGTATATATCTTTGGGATCATTGGCAGAATTAGATACGCAGGTTATCATTTCAGAAAAATTGGGGTATCTGAATGAAGAAGTTGTATCCTTATTTGGTAAAAAGATAACTGAGTTGAGGAAAATGATTTTCGGTGTGATAAGAAAGCTGGATAATAGAAACTGATCACCGATCACTGACCACTGACCACTGACCACTGACCACTGTTTTAGGAGCAGGAATGGCGAATTACTTGTACAAGGCAATTAATCAGAGTGGTGTAAGAATTTCCGGCGCTATAAAAGCCGATTCGATGGAAAAGGCTGAAAATATGTTAAGCGCTCAGGGATACATTCCTTCCAAAGTTGTGGAGGAGGAAGGCGCGTCTCCCATCGGCTGGTTAAAAAACATTGAAGCTAAACTGACCCCCGTCAAACCGGAGGAACTGGTTCTCTTTACAAAACAATTCAGGACAATGCTCGTTGCGGGGTTATCAATGCTCAAGCTGTTAGAGGTTCTGGAGAATCAGACTCAAAATAAAAAACTCAAGAATGCAATTGCTTCTATAGCTATGGATATAAGAGAGGGTTCTACCCTTTATGATGCATTTAAAAAACATCCGGGGATATTTCCATCTTTGTATTGCAGCATGATTAGTGCGGGGGAGGTTAGTGGCACCCTTTCGGCTGTACTTGATCGTCTGGTTTATATCCTGGAGCATGAGCACAAAATTAAATCCGATATTAAGGCGGCCCTGCAGTATCCGATCATCGTTTTGGCAGCTCTCGGCATCGCTTTTTTCGTTCTCCTTACCCTTATTGTTCCGAAATTTGCCGCGATATTTTCCCGTGCCGGATTAGAGCTTCCTCTGCCTACCCTTTTAAGTATTGCATTGTATAATTTTCTGAGTCATTACTGGTATCTGGCTATAGGCGGCGCTGTCACCGGTATTGTGGCTCTCAGATATTATTATAAGAAGACGGAAACGGGGAAATATCTGTGTGACAGGTTTGTCCTGGTTATTCCCGTTCTTGGCCCTCTATTTGTTAAGGCAATGATGTCACGCTTTGCCAGTGTTTTTTCCATATTACAGTCAAGCGGGATTCCTGTTTTGAATTCTCTGGGGATTTTAAGTGGAACCATTGGCAATCAGGCCATAACCAGGCAGTTAAACCGGGTCAGACAACGGGTGGAAGAAGGAAGTGGTCTCTCCAGCCCGCTGAAGTCGGCAAAATATTTTACTCCCATGGTTGTGGATATGATTGCAATCGGAGAGGAGTCCGGCCAGCTTGAAGAGATGCTCCGACAAATATCAATTCACTATGATGATGAGGTGGAATATGCGGTAAAGAGATTATCTGCCGCAATTGGTCCGTTTTTGATAGTGGGCCTTGCTGTAGTGGTAGGGTTTTTTGCACTATCCATATTTCTACCAATGTGGGATTTAACGAAAGTAGCCCGGAAGGGATTTTAAACTGGAGAAAGAAAATGGAAAAAAAGAAAAATAAACGCAAATACAATGTAAGTCTCTATATTCTTATACCGATCATCTTTTCCGGAATGTCGGTTCTAACCGGTATTATTGCCTTTCAATTCAGTAAATTCTATCCGGAAGGCATCAAACTATCCGGGGAGGTTGCGCTATGGGCTGCGGTAATAATCGGTGCAACCCTTTTGTGTGGCTTTATAATAACCAGTCTCATATTAAGCCCGATGAGAAAGTTTGTGGAAGAGGCGGAAAAAATGCCGTTTTTTACCAAATCCGTGGCTGAAAAAAAACCACAGAGTATCAACGAAATAGATCATTTCAATCTGGTGTTCAAAGAGGTTACCAGCCTTTTGGACAAGGTGGAAGCAAAAGAACTTTTCCCTGAGGTAATCGGTCACAGCAGGGTCATGCGGGGGTTGTTCAGCCAGATAATGAAGGTTGCTTCGACTGATACGACCGTGCTTATCATGGGTGACAGCGGTACAGGAAAGGAACTTGTCGCTACAAGCATTCACAATCATAGCTCTCGCAAGGATAAACCGTTTGTGAAGCTCAGTTGTGTAGCTATTCCCGAAGGTCTGTTGGAGAGCGAGCTCTTTGGTCACGAAAAAGGGGCCTTCACCGGGGCGACATCTCAAAAGATAGGAAAATTTGAGTTGGCCAACGAAGGGACCATTTTGTTAGATGAAATCGGTGACATGCCAATGGAAACACAGGCCAAGCTGCTTCGTGTATTGCAGGAAAGGGAGTTCGAACGCGTTGGAGGCACACGTCCGATCAAAGTTAATGTGCGTTTTATCTCTGCTTCGAACAAAGATCTCCCCGAAATGGTAAAAGAAGGGAAGTTCAGGGAAGATCTTTATTACCGGATTAACGCCGTTACGTTATTGCTGCCGCGGCTTGCCGAACGAAGAGAAGACATACCTCTGCTCATTGATTATTTTCTGAAAAAAGCTCCTAAAAAAGCCAGGATTTCTTCCGATGCGCTACAGATGTTAATGAACTACTCATGGCCTGGAAATGTGAGAGAACTCCAGAACACTGTAGAAAGAGTGGCTTTAATGTCTGAAGGTGGGATAATCGAATCAACTAATATTCCTGCGGATATTCTCTCAAGCATGAAAGAAGTGGGTTATGGTCTTGATAAGAGTCGGGAATTGGGTGATATTGTATCCATAGATGATCGACTGGGAAATCTGGAAAAGAAGATGATCGTTGAAGCGCTGATCAGCACCAGAGGGGTGCAGGCGAGGGCGGCTGAACTGTTGGGTATTAACGAAAGGAGTCTGTACCACCGGATCAAGAAACATGAAATTGATATTTCGTCTCTGAAGCCTTGATGTATTTGTATGTAAAGAAGCTGTCATTCCCGCGTAGAGGCTGTGTCGTAATAGGGTAAATTGTCATTCCGAACGAATGTGAGGAATCTTAACATGTTAAATTTATTAAGCATTAAGATTTCTCGCTTTGCTCGAAATGACAAAAAGAGGAATTGTGACACAGTCTCGTAGGCGGGAATCCACAAACGGCCAAGCACTTGAAAAAACCGGATTTCTGTTCCCCGATCGGGGTCGAGGACAAGCTTCACGGGAATGACAAAAATGTGCACATTTCGACTTTTTACGAGACCATTATTATTAGTAATAATATAAAATGTTTACAGAAAACCTACAATTATTGTAGGAGTACCTACGATTCTTGTAGGTTTTTGCAAATAACTAAAAAAACTAAATAGTTGCAAGAAATGGCTAACTATTTGTAATTGCATTGTAAGTCACGTTTGTTCGTAAAAAGTTTAAAAAGTGGCATGTAAGGTGCATATAAAAAATAACACGCAGGCTTGATAAATTATCTAAGATATGTGAAAGGAGTGAAATGAAAAAGAAAAATCCCTTAAAAAACCAGAAAGGTTTTACGCTAATTGAAATCATAGCGGTTCTGATCATTCTGGGTATACTTGCAGCGGTGGCCATCCCGAAATATTTTGATCTCCAGGAAGATGCAGCAAAGTCAGCGCTGAGACAGGCAATTGCCGAGCTGGTGTCCAGGGATAATTTGATGTGGTCAAAGTATAAAACAAGGGGAGATGTAGATGGTGCCCCGCTAACTTTGGCCGATCTCGATAATCCTGCAAAGGTAATAGGTCCAGCGGTCGACGGTGTTTATCCATTCGGTGATTTTTCAGCTAGCGATTTACCAGCTAGCGGGACGGCTATTATCAGATCAAATAATTTCAATATGACGGCGACATTAGCGAGGGTGGGAGCGACGGTTTCTCAACCTGGAGCCTGGGATACTACTAACATAACTTTTACGCCGTAACAGCAATTAAGAGAAGTTGAGTTATAGATTTAAAATAAAGGGTCGCTGACTCTTTTATGATAATATTGGTGGTGTAAAGATTAAGTTGTTCCTTCGGGGAAATAGGGAGGGGAATAGATATTTCCCTCCCTATTTTTGTTAAAGTGTGGAAAAATGCATATAAGGAATCAAAAAGGTTTTACCCTCATTGAGATTGCCGCGGTTCTCATCATCCTGACTATTCTGATAGCGGTGGCGATCCCGAGGTATTTTGGACTTCCTGAAGACGCAGCGGAAGCAACCCTGAAAAGTGCGGTTGCTGAATTGAATGCAAGGGAAAAACTGGCCTGGGCAAAGTGGAGAGTTGATTCTCCAGATACAGATCCTTCAGAGTATATCGATATTGATGTTGCTATCATATCTGACTTGAGACATTTTACAGTAACCGGCAGTGATGGAAATTATCAGATCAGTTCCGATGAACATAGCAGAAAAGCAAATGTGACCAGAACTCTACCCTCGGATGAAGCATCCGGCCATTGGGAAATTACAGGGTTCACTGATTGATGGCTTCGTAAAGAGCCGGATTTTGTCACCCTGAATCATGTCCTGAACTTGTTTCAGGATTTCAGCAGCTACTCTTGTCATTCTGAATTTATTTCAGAATCTTGTTTAGAATCACAAGAGATCCTGAAACGAGTTCAGGATGACAACTGGTACAGTTTATGACTTTTTACGAGACTGTCACTGATTAGGGGTAGGTTCTTTTTTGTCTTTATCAGGTGGCCTGGGTGGAAATAATCCTATATGACGTGAACTCTCGATAAAACGAACATAATGAGGTTTATCCAGCTTATCTTTAAATCTGTATTCATTAGAGTACTTAAAATCAATCATATCAATAAAATCACTTATACTGTCTAAAGGAAAGACTTTAATAAAATGTTCCCAGCATTCTCTGGAGATGATGACAGAGTTACCGTCACCGGAATACTTAAATGCTTTTTTACCAATCTTTGTATTCCCCAGTAGTCTGGAGCAGTCATTTATGCCGTCACCAACGAAGTTTTTTCTTTCAGTAACATCAATAAATGGAATAGTGGAACCGTAGTGAACCGCTATTCTGATACCATGATAAAGGTCACTCTCCATCAGGAAATAATTTCTCAGAGAGAGAGCAAAGAATGATCCATAACCGGATATTGCCGGATCAATAATTATAAAAAATCCGTCTCCTGTTGATATTAATCCGTTGACAACTTTGCCCGGTTTGAGGAATGCCTGGATGCCGAGTGTCTCAATGGATTCGCGAATTTTGTTATTAATTATTATGGCGCTAATGAATTGGTCACGATTCGACAGTGTGGAAAAACCCACAATGTCCAGTAGTAATATATCCGTGGTAATGGCGTTCATTTCTAATCTGTCTAACATAACACTATTCCTTATTATTATTTTTAAGCAAAAAGAGCCGTATAATCTCCAAATGATCCTTGAAGAAAGAACAAAATTTATATAACGTAATAAGGTACCTTATAGCAAGTGAGAAATTTTAAAACATTTTAATTGCATGAAATCCCCCCATCTCCCCTTTAGTAAAGGGATGTGTCGTAATAGGGTGAAATGTGAAGCTCCCCGCCCACAGGGCGGGGCTTCCCGGTAAGGAAAACGCAGTTTCATGAGCAAAGCGAATAATATATTCCTTTTATATTGCGCCCCTTACCCCGCCTACAAGGCGGGGCTTGCGGGTGCGCTCCCGGTCATTCCGAACGAATGTGAGGAATCTTAATAATGAAGTATTCCGGCAAACATGATCGCGGCTTTACAATGATTGAAATTGTTATAGTTCTGCTGGTCATTAGCATTATCGGCGCCGCTGTCACGATATCCGGCGTTTATTCAACCTCTGATTATAATCTGACATCTCAGACCGAAGTAATAAAGGGCCATCTTCGCTATGCTCAGGCACGGGCCATGAACACGGATGTTGCCTGGGGAATT
>CAYVXX010000102.1:0-5878 GCA_964454305.1 uncultured Syntrophales bacterium
ATCTTAATATCCACAGTTGACATACTCCCCCCTTTGATATATTGGAACTTCATGTATGAAATAACTATAAAGAAAACGTTTTCCGCTGCTCATAACCTGAAGGATATTGGAGGCAGATGTGAGGAACTCCACGGGCACAATTTTACAGTCGAAGTTTCCCTGGCATCAAAAAAATTAAGCGAAGAAGGGCTGCTTATAGACTTCAGGATATTAGAAGGGTGGATAGAAGAGATACTTGATGAGCTCGACCACAAATTTCTTAATGACACCCCTCATTTTAAAAGCATAAATCCGTCATCGGAAAATATCGCAAAGTACATTTATGACAGGGTTTATGAAAAAGTAATTTCTCAAAAAATAGATGTATCCCGGATAACGGTCTGGGAATCGGAAAACGCAAGGGTTTCCTACAATGGAGAAGAATAATGGTTGATATCCAGAACCGAAAAGATTTCAGAAATTTAGACATAAAAAAGGTTGGTGTTAAGGGAATTAAATACCCCGTAATAGTCCTCGATCAGGTAAATGGCACACAACACGTCAATGCAACTATCAATATGTATGTAAACTTGCCCCGTCAATTCAAGGGGACCCATATGAGCCGTTTTATCGAGGTCTTAAACAAATACAGAGGGCAGATCAATATCAAGACATTTGAGATAATACTTGAGAAGGTCAGAGAAAAACTGGATGCACAGTCGGCACACATGGAGATTGAATTCCCCTACTTCATCGAAAAAAAAGCCCCCGTATCGGGGGCAAAAAGTCTCATGGAATACAAATGCCAGTTCTGCGGAGAAAATAACGGCAAAAAGAATGATTTTATGGTTGGTATCGTGGTGCCGGTTACTACGGTATGCCCATGCTCAAAAGAGGTAAGCAATATGGGCGCCCATAATCAGAGAAGCATTGTAAATGTAAAACTTAGATTCAAAAAATTCTTCTGGATAGAAGACGTTATCAGGTTGATAGAAGACTCCTCCAGTGGTCAGCTCTATTCCCTGCTGAAGAGAATAGATGAAAAGTATGTTACCGAAAGGGGATATGAAAACCCGATGTTCGTTGAAGATGTTGTGAGAAGCATAGCGGAACGACTGAACATGGATGACAATTTCACCTGGTACAGCATTGAGGCGGAAAATTTCGAAAGTATACATAACCACAGCGCTTACGCATATCTGGAAAAAGAATAAACTTAGATCTTACCTGCACCTTAAACTCCACTGAAGGCAAACCGGGAAGTGAAAAGTAAAGCGGGGTTATCACCCAAACGATAAATCGTTTAAACCGGATCATTATCTAAAAACGGGAACGTCACATGAAACCGAAGATTGTCTTTATGGGAACGCCGGAATTCGCTATCCCGTCCCTCGAAATACTGGTAAAAAATGGTTGCCCCATTATCGGAGTTGTCACCCAGCCGGACAGGCCCAGGGGAAGAGGAAGAAAAAGTGTTCCGCCCCCGGTCAAGATCACTGCCGAAAAATATAATCTACCTGTCTTCCAGCCCGATAAAGTCAGAGATAAAGAATTTCTCGACACTTTCAGAGAACTTGCTCCCGATATGGTCGTGCTCGTCGCCTTCGGCCAGATACTTCCCGGGGAGATCATTGAATTCCCCAAGATGGGCTGCATCAACGTACACCCCTCACTGCTCCCTGAGTACAGGGGGGCCGCGCCGATCAACTGGACCCTCATACGGGGTGAGAAGCGGACAGGGATTACGACGATTTTAATGGATGAGGGAATGGATACGGGAGATATCCTGCTTCAGGAAGAGACACCGGTAGAATCCGATGAGACCTTTGGCAAGCTCCATGACAGATTATCAAAGATGGGCTCCGAGCTTCTTCTTAAAACGGTAAAAGGAATAATAGAAGGGACAATCACCGGGACACCTCAGGACTCAGCACATGCGACTTACGCCCCCCGGCTGGGCAAAGAAGACGGCATTATAAGCTGGCAGTCGAACATAAAGGATATCCTGAATCTCATCAGGGGCCTTTGTCCCTCCCCATGTGCATATACACATATAAACGAGAAGAAACTGAAGATATTTTCCGCAACAGGGGAAGAATGTCATGTGCCGGAGCCGGCAGGCAGGATAGTCGGTAAAACGGAAAAGGGGCTTCAGGTGGCGGCACGGGACGGATATATATATTTAGAGGAGATCCAGCTTGAAAACAAAAGAAGGATGTCCGTCTTCGATTTTCTGAGAGGGTATAAAATATCGCCGGAAGACACTCTCGGCTGAACCGTAATCACCCTTATTTTTTTGCTCCCCCGAACAGGAGAAACCGTGATCAACTATGAATCGATAAAAGGGTCCCTCACGCAGATCAACCGCGACATTTTATCTCTTTTTGCGACAGCAAAATCGATTCCCGGCATATCCGGAAATCCCTTTAATGTCTGGGAAAGAGAGTGCGCTTTCATCGAGAAACAGATGACTGAGGATATCGTCTCCGTGGCCGTTGTGGGACCTACCAAGTCCGGCAAGAGCACATTCGTAAACGCATATTTAGGAGGAGACTATCTCCGACGCGGGGCCGGTGTGGTGACATCGATCGTTACCAGGATACGGACGGGGCCGACACTGAAGGCGATCCTCGATTTTAAAACCTGGGATGAAGTCAATGATGAAATGAGACAGGCCATGGTACTCTTCCCATCCCTTAACCCTCACCCCACAGATATTCAGTTTGACATAAGACATGACTGGGATCGAACGGAACTGGAAAATGCGCTGAACTCTCTGAATACTGATAAACTTATCTCAAATGATACGCGCGACGCCAACTGGATGCTCCTCTCCTCGTACCTGAAAGGATACAAACGTGTAAATAAAACAGTTTCCTCCGAAAATAGAATTGAGGAATACAAAAACAAAAGGTTTGCCAGGCACAAGGAGTTTGTGGGTGATGATTCACTGGCCGTCTATCTCAGGGATATGGAATTACAGATAAAGCCGAGACACAACCTGGACGACAGCATCGAAATTGCCGACTGTCAGGGGAGCGACTCTCCCAACCCGCTCCATCTTGCCATGATTCAGGATTATCTGCTAAGGACCAATCTCATCATCTACGTCCTGAGCAGCAGGACAGGAATCCGTCAGGCAGATATCAAGTTTTTGTCCATGATCAAAAAAATGGGGCTTCTGGAGAACATTTTCTTTGTCGTAAACTGTGATTTCAGCGAGCATGAAGGCCTCGATGATCTTCTGAAGCTGATTGAGAGGATACGGGAAGAACTGTCGCTAATCAAGCCTGCCCCCGAAATCTTCACATTCTCCGCCCTCTTCAATCTCTTCAAACATCTTGAAGAGAATCTTCCCCAAAAGGACAGGTTGAGACTTGAACAGTGGGAAGAGGAATCTGAACTGGTAGCTTTTTCGAATGAAAAGACCGGGAAGTTCGAAACTGCCTTCTATGAAAAACTTACCGGAGACCGCTTAGCACTTCTCTTGAAAAATCAGCTGGAACGCCTGACGATTATGGCTTCCGGAATAGACGACTGGATCAGTATAAATCAAGATATCCTTACGAGGGATTCCGACAGTGCACGTGAGGTCTTTGAAAAAATCGGCCATGAACAGGAATTGATGAATCAGGCAAAATTGATGGCCAAAAACACCATTGACGGCACCTCACAAAAGACAAAGCTTGAACTGGGAAAGGATATCGACAGCTTCCTGGACGCTCACTACGGCACTATAATCAAGGACATCCAACAATTTATCAGAAACTACAACGTTTCATATCAAGACCAGGAGGACAACATTGAGTCCTCAGGCTTTTCATCTGCCATATATACGATATTCCAGGAATTCAAGCATGCCCTCGACATTTACATCGCCGAGACCATCAATCCGCAGTTGATTCAGTTCATTCGGCAGGAAGAGGCCAAGATTAAAACATTTCTTGACAATATTGCCTCCACGTACGATGCAATGGTTGTCAATACCACCAAGAAATACGACGAAACTCTTCTTAACCTGGGGATCACCTCAAAACGCCAGAGACCGGTGGGGGTACACTTTGTTGATCTTGAGGCGATAAAGAGAAAAACCGATTTTAACGTGCCGCCCCTCATTTCGCACACCGAGTATACGGCAAAGATTAGAACTGAAGCGATCATGCGTCTCGGTTTCTACAACTTTCTCAAATTCATAAAAAAACTTTTTAGAAAACCGATCCAGAACGAGAATGAAGGAGAAATCCTCGCCCTCGGTGACGGCGTAAAACGTATCAAACAGGAAACAGAACGGTCGATCGTCTTCTACTTGAAGGACTATAAGGAAAACCTGAAATTCCAATATATTTTCAAGCTGGTTGAGACAGCCTCGAATTACCTTCATGAAACATTGAGTGACCGTTTTTGTGTTTCCACCGCCGACATATCCGAGATGGCCGCACTCATCGGCGAAGAGCAGTCCGTCAAGAAAAAAACACTCGACATCCTTGAATCGATGGAAGAAGCCTCCCGGAAAATCCTGGAGGAGATCGATCAGATAAGAGGAAAAATATAATTCAGGTGAAAAATAACCCCCGCGCCATAGCGGTCGATATCTTGAACCGCATAGATGAAACCGGCTCCTTTGCGGAACCGATTTTAGACTCCCACCTCGCACAAGACATCTTCAACAATATACACGACAGAAGGCTCTTGACCGAGCTTGTCTATGGAACGCTTCGGATGAGAGGCCATTTAGACTGGATAATCGGGGAGCTTTACAGCGGCAGGCTGAAATCCCTCGATACCGGCATAAAAAATATCCTGAGAACGGGTCTTTACCAGCTCACCTTTACCGACAGGATCCCGGAGTTCGCCGCTGTTGATGAGGCGGTAAAGATCACAAAGAAGAGATATCCCGGCAGATCCGGACTTGTCAACGCGATACTGAGAAACGCGATAAGGAAAAAGGGGGAAATCGAATACCCCGACATTGATAAAGCCCCGTCATCGCATATTTCTATCGTCCATTCGCATCCGCTGTGGCTCGTGGAGAGATGGCTGAAAATATTCGGCGTTGAAGAAACCCTTGAAATATGCAAGGCCGACAATAAGACCCCGCCGCTTGCCCTTCGGGTAAACAGACTTAAAACAGACCGGGATGAAATTTTAAAAGCCCTTTCAGATGACGGTTTTACGGTTCGGCCCGCTCAATTCTCCCCGGACGGGATCATACTCTCACATCCACCTGTACCTGTCAGGGAAACAAAATATTACACGATGGGACATATCCAGATACAGGACGAAGCATCCCAGTTAATCTCCCACCTCGTAAATCCGAAACCCGGCGAGAAAATCATCGATATCTGTTCCGGTGTCGGCGGAAAGACGACCCACATGGCTGAGATGATGCAAAATGACGGAACGATACTGGCGCTCGATATCAGTCATAAAAAGATCGGTGCATTAAAAGGAATGTCGAAAAGGCTGGGAGCGACCATCATCGATACACTGGTAGGAGATGCGACCCTGGAACCCGAAAAAACACTGCATGGAAAATTTGATCGCGCCCTCGTAGACGCCCCCTGCTCAGGTCTCGGAACACTGAGGAGAAATCCCGAAATCAAATGGCGTCTCCTCCCCGAAGACCTGGAAAGCTTCCTGCCCCTCCAGAAAAAGATATTGAAAAACGCCGGTCACTATCTGAAAAGGGGAGGAACACTTGTTTACAGCACCTGCACTATAATGCCCGAGGAGAACGAAGACGTTGTCGCTACCTTCCTGTCTGACAATCCCGGTTTTGAGAAGATTAATCCCACCGCCTCAATCAGCAGTAAAATAATCGACGATGAAGGATTCTTCAGGACATACCCCCACCGCCACGGAACAGACGGCTTCTTCGGGGCGGTATTGGTGAAAAAGT
>CAYVXX010000103.1:0-5869 GCA_964454305.1 uncultured Syntrophales bacterium
CTCCCTGCGGTCGAAATGACATAATGATGGTCGAAATGACATTTCTTGATTGACATGACCCTACAGATTTCGCATCGCCCTTCAAATAATTAGAGTAATCCGTGTAATCTGCGAAATCTGTGGATTCAGTCCGCCTCATCAAACAGGCCGTGTAGAACTTTGGTTCGGCCTTGAACATAGGCGTAATCCTCTTTGAGGTCTTCGCCTTCTGCCGCTTGAAAAGCCAGTTTGTCACAGTGCTCATTTTCCTGGTGTCCCGCGTGCCCACGGACCCAGACGAACTGCACCCGGAACGAATCGCACAGATCCAGCAACTGCGCCCACAGGTCGGCATTTTCAGCGGCGTCTTTCTTCGTGCGCATCCAGTTACCGGCGCGCCATTTACGGGCCCATCCCCGGCTGATCCCGTTGACCACGTAACGTGAATCGCTGTACAGGACTATTTCGGCCGGGGGCTTCAATGCCTTGAGCGCCGCAATGCAGGCCATCAATTCCATACGGTTGTTAGTGGTCAGACGAAAGCCCTGGGTGAGTTCGATCCGCTTTCCCCCGTCGATGATAACAGCACCGTACCCGCCCGCTCCCGGGTTGCCGCGACAGCCCCCATCGGTATAGATGACGATTGTACCCGGCGGCACGTCCGTATCGAGAACAGTATCGAAATCCTTTCCCCCTGATGGCAACGGAGCGTATACCGGGTTCTGCAGCCACTTTTGTGCCTCGGGCAGATTGGTAAATCCCTTATAGCGGGCCCCGGTATATCCACGAACCTGTTCCTCGGCGCCGTCCGGACCGAACCATGCAGTATAGATGCCCGGGTTACGACCCCTGGCCACGGCATAGTATTTCTTCGGTTTTACCATGCAATCATCCTCCACCCGGTGCGTATTTATCGCACCGCAAACCAATCATAACCGTTTTGCCGGTTGCTTAGTACTCTATTTTATCTTTTATTGTCACCGTGTCAAATGCCTGTATTTGATGCGATGCGGCTGTTCGGCAGCCTTTCCGAGCCTCTTTTTTCTGTCCGCTTCATAATCCGAATAATTTCCTTCAAACCACACAACGGTACTATCTCCCTCAAAGGCAAGAATATGGGTGGCAATGCGATCGAGAAACCAGCGATCATGGGTTATAATAACCGTGCAGCCGCCAAAATGTTCCAATGCCTCCTCAATGGCACGCATCGTATTCACATCGAGATCATTTGTGGGCTCGTCCAAAAGCAAGACATTGGCGCCCTCCTTGAGCATACACGCAAGATGGACGCGATTACGCTCGCCGCCTGAAATCATGTTTACTTTTTTCTGCTGGTCTGTTCCCGAAAAATTAAAACGTGCGACATAGGCACGGGAATTTATTTCTCTATCCCCAAGCTGAACCATATCCCTGCCCCCGGAAATAACTTCCCATATTGTCTTGTCGGGTTCAAGGGTGTTGCGCTCCTGATCGGCGTAAGCGAGTTTAACAGTGTCCCCGATTTTAATGGTTCCGGAATCCGGTTTTTCCGATCCGGTTATCATTTTAAAGAGTGTTGTTTTACCTGCGCCGTTGGGGCCTATGATACCGACAATGCCTCCCGCGGGCAGAGTAAACTCCATGCCTTCAAAGAGAAGACGATCACCATACGCTTTACTCAAATTTTCCGATTCAATAACAACTTTTCCAAGACGGGGGCCTGGAGGAATATAGATTTCAAGATCATTAACCTGTTTTTCACTTTTCTGCTCCAGGAGTGTTTCATAAGCATTGATACGCGCCTTCGCCTTTACCCGGCGGCCTTTCGGCGACATACGAATCCATTCCAATTCCCGCTGCAGGGTCTTCTGCCGCTCTGTTTCTGTTTTCTCCTCCCGTTTAAGCTGCATCTGTTTCTGTTCAAGCCAGGAAGAATAATTGCCTTTCCAGGGAATGCCGTGTCCCTGATCGAGCTCCAAGATCCATCCTGCTACGTTATCCAAAAAATACCGGTCGTGTGTGACGGCAATCACCGTCCCTTCATACCGCTTAAGATGATGTTCGAGCCAGGCAACAGTTTCGGCATCCAGATGATTGGTAGGTTCATCCAAAAGCAAAATGTCCGGCTTCTGTAACAGAAGTCTGCACAGCGCTACCCGTCTCTTTTCACCACCGGAAATAACCTTAACAGGTGTATCTCCCGGAGGACAGCGCAGCGCATCCATGGCCATTTCCAGACGCGAATCTATATCCCAGGCATCAAGATAATCGATTTTTTCCTGCAATTCGCCCTGACGTTCCATGAGTTGATTCATTTCATCATCAGACATCGGTTCGGCAAATTTTTCGCTGATTTCATTGTATTCGCGAACAAGATCCACAGCCGCCTGGAGGCCTTCTTCAACAACGGCTTTTACGGTTTTATCCGGATCAAGCACGGGTTCCTGCTCAAGAAATCCTAAGGTATATCCCGGAGAAAGGACGGCATTCCCGTCATGCTCCTGATCAACACCTGCCATAATGCGTAAAAGAGAACTTTTTCCCGCGCCATTTAAGCCCAGGACACCTATTTTGGCACCATAAAAATAGGAAAGAGATATATCTTTTAACACCGGCCTGTTCCTGTAGAATTTGCTGACTCTCATCATTGAATAAATAATCTTTTCTGGTCCGTTACTCATTGAAAAACCTCTCTCGTTTTTACAGGATATGGGGAACACATCTTACGATCTGGAGAAGCATACCGATGATTGACGGTATTATCCAGCGAAAAGATTTCACCCGATAAACGCTTCGTGTACCACCTTCTCGGTTCCACAGGAATATGTGTGGTACCTCTCACCTCCTTTTTCACCCGGCTAAATGGTTTCAGGATCACTTTACTGGAGAAAGACGAAACTAAATTTGAGTTTACCATAAGGAGGATCGCTGAAAAGATCGTGGAGTATGTCGAGTCATAATACCATCCTTACTATTGAAACACTAAATGGTGATTTTTAAAAGCTGATTAACTCTTTTTCTGCTTCATTGTATATTTCATCAATGCTTTTCTGAATTCGGATGGATTATCTTGAACCCCTAAAACTGACCATCAGCGAAATGGCGGATATTCTCGGCGTGTCCAGAAAAACTGCTTCAAAGATTGTGAACGGCCGTGGATCAGTGACGCCTGATATGGCGCTTCGGCTTTCCAAGGCGTTCGATACGACTCCGTCACTCTGGCTGAACCTCCAGGCCAATCATGATCTGTGGTATGCCATGCACGATTCAAGGGAATGGATGGATGTACACGCAGTACCTCGCCTTAAAGATGCACTGGGGTGAAACAAAATTCGAAGGACACATAATTATTTTCAGGAAAAATATGTGTTTCGTCCACGGAATCCTTTCCTTATTACCAGTGGCATTGTCGACTTTTCATCACAATAGGCGTTAATTGGTTTGCAGGCGTAACTGATAAAAGTGGAATGTCAGCAGGATTTGAACCTGCCAACATCCTTACCAGTATTGAGTTTCCGAGTGGGCTGATAAAGAATTAGTAAAGAATGAGAAAATAATTAAAAGTAAAACTGCTTAATAATAATCTCCTTCTTAAGTAAATGATAGAGTAAAGTTTGATACCATAGGTATCCAGTCTGGACCGCCTTCAGGAATAAGGTCAAAAAACAACATCAATGCCCAGAATATCGCCAATGCTAAGAATATTAAAAACAGTTTCATTGTCACATCTTCACCTTTTACAAAAAAAGTTGCCACTTATTTTTTTGATTTGCTATTGATCTCTTCATCACATTATTGTGTGCCCCAAGCTCAATTCCAAAACGGTAATTTTAAAAACCGATCAATTCCTTTTCTGCGTCATCATATATTTCATCGATGCTTTTCTGAATGTTGATCGTATGCTCAATGGCTGTTGTTACCTTGCAGTAATGTTTAATATCATCCAGAGACAAAACCCTGCCTTTTCTGTCTTTCAGCCATTTATCGCAGACCTGATAACCGCCGATCCGGTATTGCCAGATGTTTTCTTCCAATCCTTCAAAATACTGATCGTTGTTGATGTAAACGCGCTCACCTTCTTTGCCGTATTTGATTTTTTCAACCCTCTTGTCTCCTGTTCCCTGGAATTTTATAACCGGGAAATCAAGTTCGGGTGATTGCATAAGATGCAGCTCCGCAAGACGCTTGCCGTATTCGGCCAATTTTTCAAAAAGGCGTTTGTCTTTCGTAAATGGAATTCTCGGAAAGTCCGTTTTCAGGAATTCAGCATATTTAGCGCGGTAAGTGTTGGAGTAAAAAACGGCGTATATATAGTAGAAAATATCTTCAGGTTTCGGCTTTGTTTTGTAAGTTTCAGATAAAGCGGAAAATATTTTTTCGCTGATATTCGGCGTTATTTCTTTTGACTCTTCCAGATCGCTGAAGAGGTCTTTTTGACCGGGATCGGGATAGAGGTAGAGGGGAAAAACATAAGAGCGTTCTCTTGTTTCCAAAGATACTGTACAATCATTAATGATATGGTTTGTACACAATGCATGTCTAAAATCACCATTGACTTGGCGATTGGAAATCAGCCCCAAATTCTCCCGCATCATATGCCGCATGACTCTTTTGACTGTTCTCCAAACGACTGAATCATGATAGAAAATCCACTTAACATCAAAAGGCCGGTAAAGCACAGGTGCCACAAGTTCATTCAAATCAGAATCAGAAACAGCTTGTAACATTGTCCAAGCTTTTCTAATATCCCAACCTTTCTTTTTTCTTATCTGGAAAAATTCGTGAAGTTCATCGTCAGAATATTTGCTATTTTTGAACAGCCGGATTCTGTTTATTAACCTGTTCTTATCCCCATCTATAACAAAATGATCCCTGGCCGTAGTCATTCCAACACCATTAAGGGGAAATATTTCTGTTATTTTGGGAAAACCTTCGTACTGCTCCAGAAGCCTTTCATCCCTTGGAACAAAAAGATAAAATTCCGGTTTAGGGGTTATTTCCTGCCATTTTGTTGTTGTAATATCATTATTTAAAAGCCGGTCGTATTTTTTCTTTCGCAGGCCCCATATTTCGGAATGAAAAATCTTTGAGTCTTTATTTCCGCCCTTTTTCTTAATGAACAGCGCAATGGTCGTGCCCTGACGGATATCGAATACGTTTTCATCTTTTGAGCCGTCCGGGCATTTTTCCTTTTTCAAGCTGTTGCCGTGAAGATCGAGCAGATAGATTTCGTCGAAACTGTTCATCAGCGACCGGCGCATTCCTCTGAAAGTTGGATTGTCCAGATAACTGTGATTGGTAATAAAACCAAGGACCCCTTCGCCTGCCTGATCTATTTTCCACTGGCCGAAACGGATAAATTTAACATAATCGTCCTGAAGCCATTTCGGATTCTTTTCCCCAAGCGGTTTACCGTCTATCCGGTAATAGCCGTCATCTTTTATGCCGTTTTTATGCGTATATCCTTCCTTCAGCAATTGGTCTATCCATTCTCCCTTATTTGCCGAATGCCCGGAATACGGAGGATTACCCATTATTGCCAGTATCGGTTGTTCTTTTTTCACTTTTCCGGCCAAATGCGATTCTTCGGAAAGGGAGGCCATCCCTGGCAAGCTGGTTTGCTCAAGCTCCTCCATCTCAAGGGTATTGGTTAGATAGAGTTTAAACCTGTCATCTTTTTTGAGTCTGTAACCAAGTTCTTCAAGAAGAAAAGACATCTTCAAATGACCAACCGCATAGGGCGCCATCATAAGCTCGAAGGCATAGAAGTTTTTGAGAATATGTTCCTTGATAAAACCTTCCTTATCGCCTTCTCCGTATTTTGACGTAAATTCATCGACCGCCAGTTTAGCCGCTTCCGCCAAAAAGGTAAGCGTGCCGGATGCCGGGTCTAACACCGTAACGGTATCAC
>CAYVXX010000104.1:0-5833 GCA_964454305.1 uncultured Syntrophales bacterium
ATGACAAATGGTGTAGTTTTATGACTTTTCACGAGACTGGCAAATCTAAATTATATGGAATAATGGAAAATACAAAAAACGTTTCACCCTACCCTCTCATACTCAAGCCTATTTTCAAGGAAAAGCCGTGGGGGGGAAGACGACTGGAAACGCTCCTCGGCAAGAACCTTCCGCCTGATGTTCCTATCGGTGAATCCTGGGAGCTTACTATCCGCCCCGAGGAAAAAAGCGTCATTGCCAACGGCCCCTTGGCAGGAAAGACCCTGTTTGAGGTTTGCGCGCTTTACGGAATATCACCTTTTGAAGATGGCAGGTTCCCCCTTCTGGTAAAATTTATCGATGCACAGGATACCCTTTCGGTGCAGGTACACCCGGATGATAGATATGTTTCACTCCACGAGGATACGCACGATTCAGGGAAGAACGAGATGTGGCATATTATTCATGCAGAACCTGGATCAAGCATCATCCTGGGCTTGAAAGAAGGGGTTACACGGGAAGCAATTCGTAAAGCTCTTGAGGATAAGTCTCTGGAAAACTGTCTCAATACTGTCCCGGTAACGGAAGGAGACACCTTTTTTATCCCCGCTGGAACAGTTCATACCATAGGCCGCGGGATTGTGCTGGCCGAAATCCAGCAGAACTCCGATATCACCTACCGATTATACGATTGGGACCGGGTGGACAAAAAGGAAAACTCAAGGGAACTGCACATTGAAAAGGCGCTGGATGTCATCAACTTTTCTTCTACTGGCACCAAAAAGATCGAAGAAATTATCACTTATGAAGGCAAAAATGAGAAAAGAGTACTGGTTAATTGCCCCTATTTCGTTTCTGAATTACTGGAAATCAGCGAGGAAACTGTCCAAAAGGTGTCTCATAACTTCTCCATTTTTTCCATACTCGACGGCAGGTTAACCATTGAGTTCGCAAGAGAAAAGGTAACCGCGCTAAAGGGAGACACCGTATTTCTTCCAGCCGGCTCTGATGATTATAAATTATCCCCTGATATTCCCTCAAAAATACTGAAGACACAGAGCAAGTAAACAAGTTTTTAACAGGCGTTTTCCTCCAAGAGGTTTTTCTTTAACCCCTAAAATAACATTGAAGCTCCCCGCCGCAAGCAGCGGGGAACTAAGTAATTCGAAGAATAATGCGCTCGCTGTTCAGTTCAATACCGATATAAAGACAAGAATTTGATCCCGCGCCCCCACCTTTGCCAAACTCGCAACATAATATCAGTTATATGAACTTTGAAAATTGACAACGGAGTTACAATATTGATTTCCTACATGCAATTTATGGGAATAAACAAAGATGAGTCAAGAGTAGATTTTGACTCCTTTCCTTCCCTGTCAAAAAACCGCCGTGAATATTATCCCAAATTGCGTTGATTTGTTTTCCGGTTCCCATCCGTAGCCCCATAAAGCTCCATTGTAATAAATATTTTCCACCTCAGACTTGTCAATTTTCCAGTATCTTACAAATGGTTCAATTATATAGCCTATTCTTTCGCCTTTCTTCTGAAATTTCAGAGAACCCCTAAATCCATGACCGTCTTTCTGTTTGTTCTCAATATCGTTATAACCAGGATCAGCATTGCTTAAATAGCTTGTCTGTCTCCCTTCCAAAAAATAGTCAAACTCTGCTGTTATTCCAAAAAACCAGCCATTGCTTATGTCAGACAATGTCTCGATGCCTATTGGGATATAGTAATACTGTGATTCCCTGTCATAACCATTCGCCCCTGTTGAAGTTGTCATTCCCCCCCAATCATCATATAGCCACCTGTAACCAAAACCGATATAAGGTGTAATAATAGATGATTCATATATCGAAAAGTCATAACCAGCTAAAACCCTCATCTCAAAAAGATAGTCCTCGATGTTATCTGTTTCTCCCGAATTTTTATAGTCCACATATCCGTAGCTGTATCCAATTTCGCCTTTTAACATAACGCCATTGTGGTAGGCGTAAGAAGCGCCAATGCCATACATAATCCCATTTTCTTCCACATTTAGGCTTGGTTCTTCATATCTAATATGTGAGATTTCTGGGCCAATTTCCCACGTATGTTTTGCAATTAATGGCTCTTTTGAAGATTTCTCTGTTTTTTCTCCATCAGCTTTATCTGAAAAATTTTCAGTTTTCTCCCCTTCTTTAGCTTCAGTAGTTTTCTTCTCATCCACATAGTCCTCAACGGATACTATATCATCAAATTGGCGAATCACTATTTTACCACTGTCAGTTTCTATTTTAATTGTTCTGTTATTTATTTCGACAATATTCCCCTGCACAACGCTACCATCTTTAAATTGAACCGCCGATCTTTTAACTTTTTCCTGTGCAAATACCGTTGTATTGATCAACACAACAAATAAAATAATTGAAATACAAACGAAAATTCTTTTGAATTCCTTCATCATGTAACCCTCCCTTTTAATAAAAATCGAAAATACAAAACCTCGCTTCTCCGTCTATAAAAAAAACAGTGTACAATAATCAATTCATGACAGCCCTCACAAGGGGTTAAGGATTATTTCTTATCGTACTTCTTTTAAGGATGTCCTCGATGGCTCCTTCTAATAGGTCGTTGAGGGGTCTTTCGAGGTCAATAGCAAGCTTTTTGATTTCTTTCTGAAGGTCGTGTTTTCAATTTTTGTAGATAGTGGTTTACGTGCCATGCTGGTTCTATATGGAAAATTTATCTGTAAATCAACTAAAAACGGAAAAAGGCGTTGTCCTCACTGTCAGTATAGCAGAAAAAGATATAAATTAAACGATGAACCGGTTTCAATGTTCTTCGCGTCATCACCTGTTCAGGACACAAATAAGGAGATCAGGTCTCCAGTTCAATTCACACCTTTCAGCTTTAGCACAAAAACAGAGCCTTTCGGTGTATTGTCCTCAACACGAACGCTTCCACCATAATTTTCCATGGTCTTCTTTACTATATATAACCCCAGGCCTGTACGGGCTTCTTCACCATGTGAAAAGTCCTCTTCAAAAATCCGTCCCTTTATCTCATCGGGAATCCCGATCCCATTATCGGCAATCCTGATCTCATACATGTCTCTTACTTTTTCTATCTTTATCTCTAAACTGTCAGCCTTCCCATGAATTAAAGCGTTGGCTATTATGTTGTCTATCACCGAGCTCAGGGCCTCATCGGCAAGAACCTGCCCCCTCCCTTCAATCGTAAACCGGATGGATGGATAATTCTTAATTACTTCCTTTATCGTGCTTCCGATATTGCACAGCTTAAGGTCTCTGCGGGATGAAATGAAAGTCTCAAGTTCCCTCATCCTTCTTATCAGATTAACGCTCTTACCGACACGCTCAGATGCCTCTTTGAGGAGCCTCTCTTCCCCCGATTCCCCATAAAGTCTCAAAGCGCTCCTGATAACGGTCAAGTCATTTGTCACATCGTGCCTTAGAATCTTGTTAATCATTGCAACCTGCTCACGGCTGACCTTCAGTTCTTCCTCGATTTTTTTGCGTTCGGTGATATCTTTTGAAACCACAGTTACCGCTATCGTTTCTTTTCCTTCTGAATCTTTAACAGGACTGAATGTCCGAAGGAAATACCTTCCGTCTCTCAGACTTCTATGTTCAAATTGTATTGGTCTTCCGATGTTAAATGTCTCTTCCACCTTCTGATTGAACTCTTCCGTATCTTCTTTTGAATGAAACGCTCCATACGTTTTCCCGACAATCTGATCCAATGGAAGACCAAACCGCTCCAAATGTTTTTCATTCATGAACAGGTACTTGAAATCTCTGTTTACAAGATAAATAGAATCTGCTGTGGATGCCAGGGACCGGTATTTTTCCTCCGATTCCCGCAACGCCTCCTCTATACGTTTTCGTTCGGTGATGTCGCGGGAAGTTAGTACAACTCCTTTAACTCGGCCATTTTCATCTTTTACAAAATTACCGATTGTTTCAACCCAGATATAGTGACCATCGGCATGTCTGACACGGTATTCAGCTCTTCCTGGCGTAGATGTGGCAACAGCATTTTTAAAAATACATTCAAATCTTTCCACATCTTCCGGGTGCACAAAATCGAAAACAGATTTACCGATTGCTTCTTTCAGATCATATCCCAGAACTGTCATATGAGACGGACTGTAATATTGGAGTATTCCGTTCGTATCAGTAAGGACAATCATATCGGACATGTTAGCAGTAATGAGACTTAAAATGTCCTCAGTTCGTTTTTTATCTTCCTGAACTGCTTTGTGCTTTTCACTCTCGCTATACAGCAGCGCATTGATCCTTGACAAGTCGTCATTTTTTTCAACAATTGTATTTGTAAGTTTGTCCCGATGTTCAATCAGAGATTCGATGATATCGGTCTCGACGATTACACCGATGAATTTACCATCATCAAACACGGGCAGGACAAAGCTGCCGGTTTCTCGCATATTGGCCAGCACCGACTCGATGCTGTCAGTGCTTTCCAAACGAGGCTTCGGGGAAAGGCAGTCTTCAATAAGCTGGTAGGGAGATTGCACAATGTCGTCAGTTGTGACAATGCCCCTGAACTCATCATCATAATCCATGACAACAAGAAACCGGTTTTTTAACAGCCTGTTTTCGGCTGATACTATTCCTTCCTCGGGCGAAGTGCATTCATATACAGATCGTATTATCTTACTAATCTTCATGGTTATAATCAGAAGAAAGTTTTATATTCTTAACGTATGTTAAAATATTAATATCGACTTTTACAGTATCTCCTTCACTGATATAGGGAAATACTTCACGCTTCAGGACATTTATTATATGGTCAGCAGGTACGCGTTTTAGTATCCGCTTGTTTATAATTAGCGCCTGTACAAGCTCATCATCAATTTCGATGAGTTCGAAATTGTCAGGAGCCATCAGCTGAAAACATTTTGCCACACCGGCCTTCCCCTGAGGACATTTGGCTCCGAGGATTAAGATGTCTTTTATTGGCGGCAATGAAATGTCCTCGAAGTTAAGGGATAACGAATAGTGTCTTGATTTTTCCTTCATTTGATAATGCTCCTCCTTTTCAGTTGGTATAAATAAATGTTCGTAATTTAAAACATTACAACAGGCCTTTGGTATCTTCTATTAAGAGTATTAGCTAATACTTAAAGAAAAGGTAACGCGCAATAAGAGGAAAAAGTTGCCAGCTAACCAGCCCCGTTTATCAGCAGGTAAGAATTGAAGAGAATATCAGCCGTAGAATAGTATTCAACCCAACTTTAAAATTCAGGTAATACACCATTAAAGTTGCACTAAATTTTGTTCTTTGATAACTCGCTGAGATAAAATTTTTTGAAGTATCCTAACGAGATTTTCATTTCTATAACGGAAATGAGATTAAACATAAAAAAGAAGAAAAATCAACCCCGAAAATTCTCAAAGTACTTTCCTTATGCTTTCATCAATAACTGCTTTAGTTCTATGCAGAAAATCACTTTTGGTGAAAGATGTCAATTATTTTAGTGATAACGCTATCACAAGGAAACTGTCCGTTACTTTTACTGATAGGGCTGGGCTATACAATGGCAAAGAAATCAGCATCAAAAATTTTCAGATATTAGTTTGATAGCGTTATTCTGATGTCTTGTCGGGTACGGTCATTGGGCTGATCCCTATATAGAAATCCCTTGTATTGTCGAGCAATGACATATATTGTCTGAAAAATTTGTTGCAAGCCTTGAAAATTTCGAGAAGATGCAACCGGGAAAGTGCAGGACAATTCATGCGGAAAGCTGATGCTGACTTTCAGACCAACAAGGTTTTACTTATTTCAGGCAGTCATTTTGTTCATGATATATACTCCAGCTTTCTC
>CAYVXX010000105.1:0-5797 GCA_964454305.1 uncultured Syntrophales bacterium
CCGCATCCTGGGCGCCTTCCTGGGGAAATACCCAGCCCTGGGAATTTTACATACTAACAGGGAAACCCCTCGACGAATTCAGAGAAAAGAACCAGGAGAAAATGGTCAACGGTGAACCATTTTCATCCGATGTGCCCATGCAGGAGGACTGGCCGGAACATATGGGGAGACGGTACGGTGAAATGGGGAAAATTCTGATGACGAGCATGAGCATCAAACGAAGAGACAGGGAGGCCCGCAGCAAAATCTATCAGAATATGGCGACCCTATTCGATGCGCCGTGTCTTATAGTCGCCTGTATGTCGAGAGATATCCGTGTAGAATACGGAATGTTTGATATCGGTCTTATAATGCAGAACATCTGTCTTTCGGCTTATGAGAAAGGGATCGGGAGCTGCATTATGGCCGTCGCCATAGGTTATCCGGAACTTTTGCGTGAGATCCTGTCCATACCACAGGACAGATTAATCATCATCGGTGCGGCCCTGGGTTATCCCGATAAAGACTCTCCTATCAATAATTTCGAAAGGGAAAGGGCACCCTTAACTGAATTTGTGAAGTTCCCCGCCCTGTAGGCGGGACTTCCCGGTAAGGTATATGGTTGTTTTATATTGCGCCCCTTGCGGGATGCGCTCCCGGTCAAATGGGTCGGTTGAACGAAAAAGTAAGAGCAGACTTGTCTCCTTTCCCTCCTGCTTCGTATTTCTCTTTTTTCAAGTTGACATCGGACATCTGAAAACATACAATAACATTATAAAATCTTTGATAATCCACAATCCGAGGTGTACAGGGTATGATACAATACGCTAAAAAATATGTTTATAAAAGAAGATATAATCTGTTATCTATTATTGCATTGTTACTGTTCGCTTTCTGTGCCGCGGTATCTCTGAGTGCCTGCGCGCGGGTAAGTCGATACACTATCGATGTAAACTATAAACCTGCGGATACAACTCCTGCATTGAATAAAAATGTCCGGAAACTCGTCGTAACTGTTTCAAAATTTAACGATCTGCGTCAAGTAGAAGACAAAATGGTGATTGGTAAGGTCATAAAATCCGATGGCACTGAAATCCCCATTTTCCCCAAATTACGAATTCCTTCTGATGCGGTAACGGATGCCGTTAAAGACTATCTCAAGAAAACCGGATACAGGCTATCAGCAGGGACACCGGACTGGGATCTCAAAAATGACACGATTATGAAAGAGTGGGAGAATATAGTAATAGGCGGAAATATCCATGAGTTTGAAATTGTCTGCACCAAGGAATTTCCTATCAGAAAATATACTGCCAGAGTCAAATTTGTCGCCGGTTTCGCGAATGTCCGGAAGCCGGAAACAATAGTTAAAATCACCGTTGAAAGTACTCCCACTCTCGAACATATCCGTTTCTCGGAACAAAAGATTGAAGAAGTAATGAATGACGCCATGTCGATTGCCATTAGAAAGGTATTTGAAAGTCAGGAAATAAACCGGATTTTTATCGACGCGGCGAAAGAACTCGACTGACACACTATATATCAACAACTTGCCCGATGTGAAATGCAAGACACTCTCCTTGCTTCGCGTCTTTTCAGCAATCGTTCAACTCGTAAAAAGTTGTTTGATTGTTAAGGGATCTTCTTCTCTTTTCCCCGCGCCCTGAAAACCTCAAGTTTAACCTGCGTAGAGATTGAATGCAAAACGTCTTCCGCTGCTCTTTTCTGTCCGGATGTGCCGCACTGTACTTCGACAAGGACGACCCTTTCGATTTCCTTATAGAGCCTTGCAGCCATATTGAATTGAGATAAGGCCGCTTGCATTGGTGACATACTGGGATTAAAGGCGGCATTCTCCGCATACCGCCCGGTAAATACCCTTCCATCTTTTGACAGAATGGCAACGCCTGCAAAATTTCCCGAATAGGGCGCATAGCTTGCCTTTGCTGCCGCCAGCGCTTGCAGCACAACCGGTTCGTCAGACGAATGTTCGAGTGCAAGATTATGTTCCTCATGATCCATCAGACGGGCGGTTATATCGAGGTCGCCCGGCCCGAAAGCGTGCGGCAGGAGGTCTGTAAGCAGCAGGGCTGGAGCATCGGGGATAACGATGGTAAGATTGGAAGTCCCGCGCAGTTCGTTCAGAAACTGCCGGCAATAGCCGCAAGGCGCGGCTGAAATTGCGAGGGTGTCGATAGCGCTTTCACCATGCATCCAGGCATTCATGGTGGCGGATTGTTCACCATGCACGCTAAAGCTCAAGACCTGACCGGCAAATTCCATGTTGCTTCCGAAATAGAGATTTCCGCTCGTACCCCGGCAGACGGCACCGACATTGAATTTAGAAATAGGCGGTTTTGCGTAAACCTTTGCGATTTTGACCAGATCCAGCATCAGTTGCCGGCTGGATGCCCCCATTTTTCGAGCAAGATATTCTGCATCGTTCTTATCTATTTTGCCGGTAAAACTCCCGGCCAACACAATCTCACGCAGTTTTCCTTGAACGGACTCGGGAAAAGTCATGATGGCGCGTTCAAGCTTTTCTCTAAGAGGATTGCCGGGAAATTCGGAGGAATCAGAAAAACCCGCCGAGAGAACCAGCAAAAAAACCAAAAACAGGAAAATCGAACAGGTTCTTTTCATATGCACCTCGCTTTAATGTACCGAACCTTACTGAAGTTTTAATAATTTAGCAGAAGTATTAACCGAAGGCAAGGAGGAACCGTGATATCGAGAAGGAAAGAGTCCCGTTGGACGAATTTGTTAAATGGGTCGGGTGAAGAGTGGTAGTTATGAGGTTGGCAAGCTGGTGTCACTTTTTGTTTCCCTATCACCGGTAATGCTATTAAACGAATAGTGCCATTCCGATTTTATGTGTCGGATTATCCTTGATTTTTCGATTTTGCCTGCTATATTGTCGGTAATCACAAAAAAAGGGGGGGACTTCTTCACGTATATAAAGTAGCTGCTCTTTTCACGCACACACTCCGAACGCTCTTCTGAAAAAGATCAGCGATCCCAAATTGATACCACCCTATGCACTGTTGTAAATAACCGAAAAAAGATTAAATCGTACGGGTGTCAAATAATTAAGTTGTCCCCTGAATTGTTCGCTTAATTTCACCATTATGTATAGAGGAGATGAAATATGTATCAGTTATTTGATGATGTAGTCGAAGATGCAGAGACAGGTAAAAAATCGGCTGCACGGGCATTGCAGGCTTGGCAATATTTAATTGGAAAAGCCGCAAATCGACAAATCGTCCAATATGATGAATTACGATTACTAATGGGTTACGCAAATAACAGACCATTGAGCGTAATACTGGGCTGTATTATGTTTTATTGCCTGCAAAATGAATTACCTCCTTTAACTTTAATTGTGGTAAACCAAACAGGAGTCCCAGGAAAGGGCTTCTCGGCTGAAGATTTGGAAGATTATCATCAAAGAAGAGAAGACGTTTTCAAATTTTCTTGGTACAAAATTGTTCCTCCTACTATGGATGAATTTAGGCAAGCCAGAGAAAATGCATAACAAGGCAAATGCACTTGGATGGCAAAAAGCAAGACCTTACCCCGGATCCCCGGATCCCCCCAAAGGTTCCAACACAAACAACCCTGCCATAAGCAAAATATTGTCGGATATCTTTACAATTCAGTATTTCTTTATAAATCATCATTTTTGTTAATTGATAAAAGCAATGCCTTATCAATGTGGCGTTTACTGTTATGAAACAAACGTTTTATGCCTAAAATAAATCGTGTGATATCGTTTTTAAATAAGGGTAAATCCATTTTACGGCGTTTGCAGCATTTTCGACTTTAATAACGTTAGTATCTATTCTAAGATAAAGGAGGAATTCCCTCGGATACCCTTCGGAGAATGTCCCAATATGCGCCGCGGTGTCCGGATTTAATTGCTTCGGTCAGTACCGGATTGTCATTATAATTGTAATCTGGATTTGCGTCGGTTCGTCGGCCGAGAAGGAATCTCGTATCATCACCCACAATACCACGTAGCCAATCTTCCACATCTTCACCTAAACTTATATCACAGTAATAAATCGGGCGAAGAAAAGATTCATTGTTTTCCAGGGCTCCAAAAAGGCTGGGATTTTTCGATAACGTCCCTTTTGACGTTTCTATGATTTTTCGACCGAGAGGCGTCATTGGATAAAGTCTCACACCGAGACTGATACCCACACGATCTGGCCTGATCTTTTTCATAAGATAAATCGCTGTTTCAATGGATTGTTTTGTTTCGCCTGGAGATCCAAGGAGTAGGTCGAACATGCAAATGATATTATGTCTGAGGCAAATTTCTCGAATTCGGGTCAAATCGTCCGCGCTGTAATTATGGCCGAGTCGGCGAAGCATGTTATCATCACCATGGTCGACACCGAAATCGATTCCAACACATCCGGCGTTACGCATCACATGTGCCAACTCTTCTGTAAAATACTCTGGAGAACAGTAGGCATACCATTTAATCCTACTTCCCAATCCTGAATCAATGATGGCCTTGGATACCTGAACCGAATGGGAATATGGCAAATTAAACTCGCAGTCACACGTATGAAATATGTTGACGCCACGGTGATAAAGATTGGTTAATTCCTGTACAACATTTTGTGGCGGACGCATTCTTATAATTTTACCCTTGATAAATGGTTCCGGACAATAGGTGCACTTCATTGAACAGCCGCGTTTGGACTCGAATCCAACCTGCCCGCCGTTTTTAAAATAATATTGATTGTCAATCAAAGATCTGGAGGCCAAGTCTATTTTTTCAAGAGGAACAGGTAAGATGGCGTTGTGTTTAAAGTTGCCGTTTTCCATCCAAACCAGTCCCGGCACCACATCCACTTCAATATTGTCTTTGAGCGCTGTTGCCAATTTAACAAGACTCTCCTCTCCGTCTCCACATATACCATAAGACACATCGCAAAATTTCAGAACTTCAGAGGGGAAAATAGAAAAACCGACGCCGCCAAGACAAATCGGCGCATTGGTTGAACGTTTAATTGTTTCAATTACCGGTATAGCTCTAAGAAGAGAAAAATCCTGACTTGCGAAATAGGAATCATCTATGTTTCGGAGAGTAACACCGACGAGAACGGGTTTCTCTGTTAAAACATCAGAGAGTTTTTCCCGCCAATTTAGTTCAATGGCACAATCCACCAAATCGACGTCTATTCCGGCATGATGGCATGCAGCGCCAAGATAGTCCAGAGATATCGGCGTCACCGGCGGTTTCATGGGATTCGGGTTAACAAGAACGATTCGCATCTGTCCACTCATTAAACAAATTGGTTTCTTTTTGAAAAACTATATCATACAACGAAAACGGAAAATCTCGTGGATAAATCTTATCAGACATAAATTTCTAATCCTAAATGAACAAAAATCGAGGATGCAGTATACACTCAAAGGGGTGTTGGGTGTCAATATCCATAAATGACATCTTTCCGAGCAGGGCTGCGTTACCGCTCTTATACTATGAAATCGCCACGATATTAAAGGTGACAAATGAAAATTCTTTTTGCTGCACCGGAGAATGCCTGGGGCGGATTTTTTGGTTTGATCCGGGCTGAACTGCCTGAATACCATTTCGAGGCCACCGGTCGTTTTGAGGCCGACATGCTAAAAGGTTTCGATGTATTGATTCCCACCATGTGTTCGGTTTCACAGAAATTGCTTGAAACCAGAGACCAATTGCGACTAATCCAGCGGACGGCACAAAGCTCCGCCGCTGATACCAGGCGTGTGTGCCGGGCATGGCACAGAGCTAACAGGGTGCAAGTCCCTGTACCAGGTG
>CAYVXX010000106.1:0-5713 GCA_964454305.1 uncultured Syntrophales bacterium
CTATTGAGCCTCTTCACAAGATCACTGATCATCCCTGTTGACCGTGAATTATAGACCTTGAACATTCCCTCATGAAACCCTAACGACAAAATCTCCTCTTTTTCTTTGGTGGAGATCAGTTTGATCCGTTCTTCCGCAACTTTTCCTTTGTAGCCGGGAAGGAACATGGCTTTCAGGTGAATCGCGCTGTCGGAAGCGGGAAATTCGTAAGCTCTCCCTGCCTTCGTCAGATTCTCCATGTGAATCGAGTTCGGCAGAAGGAGGGTTACCGAACCGTCTGCAGCAACGGAAAAGATATAAACGTAGCAGTCGCTGCTCGCCTCGTAAAATATCCTGACTTCCTCACCCTCTTTCAGGTCTGTTTTGGAAAGATACGCCTTGAGAGAAAGCCCTTTCCCTTTTTCAGGATACACCGGTTTGATTAACGTTCTCAGCGTTACCCGGTAAAGGCTTCTTTCTTTCGTATCCCATCCTTCGTGAAGTATTTCAGTTTTTTCGACCTGTCCTCTCACAGAGGCATATATAAGATCTTCCGCCAATTGGCTGTTGGATACGAGTGTGTGTGACTTGATGAAAACCCCCACCGCCTTTTCCAGCGCATTCTTCTGGGCATCCATCCTCGCTCTGTCTTTCACCTCTTTCTGCGTATCAATCTCTCCGAGATATGCTTCTCCCGTCGCCTCAACCCATACCGGTTTTTCGGAAGCGAAAGAACAAACAGGGAGCATGATAAGAAAAATGATTGTGACAAGTTTTTTCATGGCGTCGTTTCTAATTCCCTCTGCTTTATTTTCTTAATAAAAACCTTCCTTTTAATTTGTCTAAATTCGGGCTGATACTTGGTGACTGCTGGACATTTATTGATTTTGCTTCGTCTTCTACGCAGGGCTTTATATGTTCATAGATTTCAGCAACAGATATTTTGCCGTCTTTGAGCGCCTTGAGAAAATAGTATGTAAATATTCCGTGGCCTTTTTCCTGAGACGAGGTGCTTATCTGCGAGCCCTGTGTTGCCGACAGCACCACCATGTTCTGCAGCAGAACCGCGCCCTGTGATGTCATAACCAATGGCCGCGCTCCTTTGGCAAGAACGCTCCTTCCGCCCGCCCCGGAAAAACAGGAGTCCAAGACAACAATGACTTCGGATGCCGGCAGCCGTCCCAGCTTTTCATACAACCGTTTCAGGGGGTACCCTGTAATATTCAGATAATTGGGGTCGCCATCATAGGGAACGATGAACGCCTCGCCTGTTACCGGATTAGGTGAACCGTGGCCGGAATAATAGACAAAAACCTTTCCGCCTTTCTTGAGCTTGTTTGGCAGCCATGCCTCGATCGATTTCATTATCCCTGACAGAGTTGCCTTTTCATCGGTCAGCAATTCGATGTTTCTCTCTTTTACACCCAAAGCCTTGAGGTAATCTTTTACCAGCCTGGCATCATCATATGAATAATCAGATTTCGGCAAACTGCTATAACCTTCAATGCCAATGATAATTGCATAATCATTGGCACCCATGATCTTTGAAGCCGTGCTGAAAAAGGGTTTGTCTATATCTGATTGAACTGCGGAGGCTGTCTTTATGTTGTTATTTTGAGACTTTTTTGCATCTTCAACTACGGATTTAACCATGTTTGCAAGGTCTTCTTTGGTTATGTTTTGAGAGATGGTCTTTTTCACAGACTGACTGGCAAATCTTTCTCTTTGGATTTCCCTAAGAAGCTCAATGGCGTTTCTTGTCCCGACGCCTTTGTCCAATCCCCGAATTGCCTTATTTATATCAGCGCCTCTATCTATAAGGAGGTTCACGATATCAGTATGTGCAAACCATGCTGCTGAACTCAAGGGTGTCCACCCCATATTACCTGATGCTGCATTCACATCAGCACCCCTGTCAAGCAAAAGTTTTGCAATCGCAAGGTGACCACATGAACTGGCAAAATTTAAGGCATTACTGTCATTTAACAATCCACCCCCACCTTTTTGATTCACATCAGCACCTTGATCAAGCAGTTTTTTTACACCATTAATATCCCCCTTGACAACGGCATCGGTTAGAGGCGGTAATGTCGCACAGCCTGTCAGCAAAATCAAAACAGCAAGTATTGAAACAAATGTAAATATCTTCTTCATAACCCACCTCCTTGCAGCTGCCGGTTGTAAAGCATCAGGTTCAAAAGCCCCTTCGGGGCAATCAGTCCCGGGGTTTGCTCGTTATTATACGTTTTCCTCGCAATCCTTTCCACCTGCGGTTTAAGGTAATTGTAAAGAGTTCCAAGCTCAGAATTACCGTCCTTGATCCCCTTGAGCAGAAAGTATGTAAAGAGGCCGTGCCCCTCCTTCTCATGGGTCGAACTTGTCTGGCTTCCCGATGAGGCAGACAGGATGGCTATCCTGTCACTGTGAAGCACCTGTTGATCCATATTCATAACAAGAGGCCGGGCGCCTTTTGCAAGAACGCTTCTGCCGCCCGCGCCTGAGAAACAGGAATCAAGGACGACGATGATTTCTCTGGCGGGCAGTTTGTCGAGCTTCGCATAAAGCCTTTTGAGGGGATAGCCCGTCTCTTCAATAAACGAGGGGTCTCCATCGTATGGAACGAGATACGCATCTCCTGTCTTCGGGTTCGGAGCCCCGTGCCCCGAATAATAGATAAATACTGAGCTGTCTTTTTCGACGTTATTGGGAAGCCACTTTCCCAGATACTTTTCAAAATCACTCTTGGCCGCGTGATCATTTATAAGCATTACAATATTCTCTTCAGGATAGCCCATGACCTTCGTGAGATACTCTGCCATAATCCTGGCATCATTGTCTGCATAATCAGCCTTGGGAAGCTTCTGGCGGTATTTCTCAACTCCAATGACGATGGCATAGGCGTTCTTGTTTGGTTTAGCCTGCATCACAGGAAGTTCGTCGACGTCGGACGTGATGACAGAAGATCCAAAGGGTGGTGTCGAGGCTATTTCAGGACGAAGCGGGGCAGTTTGATATCATGATGTGTAATGAACCTTCCAGTAATCCGTCCCGATTTTATTAGTTCTATCGCAATAACCTTTACCGTATTAATTGGCATTACATGTACATTCTCAGTTTTTTGCATTCTACCCAAATTTAGACCCACAATCTCACCCTTTATATTGATAATCGGGCCACCTATCTTCTCACGAAAATCTTTTACATCGGTCCGAATTAAATCTCCCAATTTAGCCACTATTTTACCCTTACTATTGCCAAGAGACTTATCGCCCAATATATCACCGCAGGCAATCACTTCATCTCCTACTTTTAAGGCATCTGAGTTGCCGTACTTTATTTCTGAAAGTTCATCATTTGTCTTGATCTTAATTACTGCAGTATCTGTAAGACCATCTCGCCCCATAACCTTTGCTTGACATTCTATTCCTTTTGTGGTTGTGACCATTATAGACACTGCATTTTTAATTAGTCGAGTACTTGTTATAATATATCCAGTTTTATTAAAAACAAAGCCTGACCCTGTTATACTCTTCCCGTTAAATAATTTTCCAGAAACACTTACGACGGTACGCTCCACCTCTCTTACTGCGTTTTTAAATTCGACTTGTTCCGCATCAACTGGTAAAAGCCCAATTAGAAATAGAACTAATATCACAATAAAGAATCTCTTCATCGCATCCCTCCAAAAACAACAATTGCCATTGCAAGGACTAAAACATATATAGCCAATTTCTTCATAAACAATCCCTAATTCTTTTTCGCCCCGATCAACTGTGGCGTCTGCTCGTTGTTGAATTGCTTCCGCGCGATGCGCTCCACCCGGGGTTTGATGTAGCCAAAGAGGTCTTCCATCTTGATAGAGCCATCCGGCTTTATGACATCTTCATTTTTAATGCCTTTGAGCAGAAAATACGTGAACAGGCCATGCCCTTTTTCATCATAGGTCGAACTGATTTGGTCGCCAGCTGATGCGGATATGACAGTCATATTCTTTGACAGAGCCGTATTGTTCTGGAGATTCATAACCAGAGGCCGTGCACCCTTGGCGATCACCGACCTGCCGCCTGCGCCTGAGAAACAGGAATCAAGGACAACGATAATTTCTTTGGCGTTCAGTTTGTCGAGCTTCGCATAAAGCCTTTTCAGGGGATATCCCGTCTCTTCAATAAACGAGGGGTCTCCATCGTATGGAACGAGATACGCATCTCCTGTCTTAGGATTCGGGGCTCCGTGCCCAGAATAATAGATAAATACTGAACTGTCTTTTTCAACATTATTGGAAAGCCATTTCCCCAGATACTTTTCCAGATCACTCTTCAGCGCTCTATCATTCAGGAGTGTGACAATATTCTCTTCAGGATAGCCCATGACCTTCGTGAGATACTCTGCCATAACCCTGGCATCATTGTCTGCAAAATCAGCCTTGGGCAGCTTCTGGCGGTATTTCTCAACTCCGATGACGATTGCATAGGCGTTTTTGTTTGGTTTTGCTTGCATCACAGGAAGTTTGTCAACGTCGTATCTAATGGCAGGCAAAACCTCTTGAGACAGTTTTGGTATCACTGTTACAGGCTTGCGAGCGATTCTTTGTTGTTTGAATTCCTTAAGAACCACAACGGCATCTTTGGCCTGTGTGATAGTGTTCTCGCGCAGCCCCCAAATGGCTTTATCTATATCAGCGCCTCTGTTCAGTAAAAGTTTGACAATATCAGTATGCCTTCCGCTTGCTGCTGAGCTGAGGGCTGACCAACCGCCACCTCTCACTGTATTTACATCAGCACCTCTGTCCAGCAACATCTTCACTATTTCAATGTGTCCATAGCATGAGGCCAACATCAATGCAGTTTCACCGTAGAAACTTTCATTCACATCAGCGCCTTGATCAAGTAGTGCCTTTACACCATTAATATCACCTTTCTCTACTGTCTGCCTCAACGGTGTAGCGCATCCTGTCATTAAAAACAGCAGGACGAGGATGAAACGTAAATGCATTTTCAAAACCGTGTTACTGATCATGAGAATTCTCACCTCCTGAAAGCAAACTTTTTCTTCACACTCTCGAAGCCGGGATTAAAAGAAGAAAACAGGTTGACATTCAATTCTCGCAACTAATTTTATACAGCTTATGCGTAAATTCCTGCAAGGGATTTCTTGCCGTCTTGCCATGTCTTCAGACAATATTTAAAGTTCATAGATCTGCTTAGGGGGTTGAAAAAATCAAGTTTTGAAAAGTTACGGCAGACGATACATCGCTGGAGAAATTGAGACCGGTAACAAATTAAGCTGGCAATAAATGTATGGGGGAAATGTGCACAGCAAAAAAAGGGTTAGACATTTTAGCTAACCCTCTGATTTTACTGGTACGCCCAGAAGGATTCGAACCTTCGACCTTCGGATTCGTAGTCCGACGCTCTATCCAGCTGAGCTATGGGCGCACGCTAATATCAAAAAAAATGGCGGAGAGAGGGGGATTCGAACCCCCGGTACACCTTTTGAGGCGTACAATCGCTTAGCAGGCGATCGCTTTCAGCCGCTCAGCCATCTCTCCGTTACTGCAATTAGAAATTAAGAGTGAAAAATGTGAGATTGCTTCATCCACCAAAGGCGGATTCGCAATGACAGTGTGAGCATTTTTCAAGGGTTACTTTTCATTCTTAATTCTACATTCTTAATTCTTATTGGCGGAGGGAGCAGGATTCGAACCCGCGAACCTTTCGGTTAACGGTTTTCAAGA
>CAYVXX010000107.1:0-5633 GCA_964454305.1 uncultured Syntrophales bacterium
TAAAATGATTGTTCGTCATGAAAACGGCCCGGAGCATTTCCTGAACTTCTTCCATAACGGCAAGAAATGCCGGGTCGAGGTGTCCCACGACAGGGCTTGACATGGCTTTGAGTACACTATCCGGTACATTACTGGGACCGGGACCCAGTAAAATCCGCTGTGGAAGCGAGAGGTCTTTGTATAATGTGTCCATAAGGTCATCCTTCCTTTCTCAAAAGATATTGAAGAAAACGTCACCCATAGATCATGAGGTGACGGATATTTCTCCTAAAGCGGCAAAGCCGCAACCCCAAAAGTGCCTAAAGTTTGAAGTGCCTAAAGTGAGCTAAAGTTAATGTACACGCCTTCGGCGCGGTCAAATTCGAAACAGGCTGCGCTGAAAGCGCATTTTTTAACTTTAGGCACTTTAGCTCACTTTAGTTCACTTTACACTCTTAACTAAATCTTGCTGCTTGAACTGGTACCAACATCTGCGCAAAAAACGCAGTTGTTAAGAATAAAGACTCTAACGGCGGTGTGCAAGTACGTCCGGGTTAACCAGGTGATCCGGTACCTGTCCTCTTATGCCTGCCAGGAGATTTTCAGCCGCCATGACAGCCATCCTGCTTCGTGTCGCTACAGTTGCGCTTCCGACATGCGGAATAACCAGACAGTTTGGAAGAGTCATGAGCTTATGATCGGGCGGTAGCGGTTCCGGATCGGTAACGTCCAGGGCAGCATAAGCGATTTTTTTTGAGCTCAGCGCTTCATAGAGGGCATCGGAGTCAACAACGGGACCGCGGGACGTATTAATAAGGATCGCCGTATCTTTCATCTTGGCTAGAGCAGCAGTATCAATTAAGGGATGTGTTTCCGGAGTGAGGGGGACGTGAAGGCTTATAAAATCCGCCCGTTCAAACAGTTCATCAAGCGTACGGCACATCGTAGCACCGATTGTTTCTCCCTTTTCTACCCGACGGTGATCGTAATAGATAACCTCCATATCAAATCCTCTTGCCCGCCGTGCCACTTCGAATCCGATTCGTCCCATTCCGATGATTCCCAGGGTTGCGTGATGAATATCCCTCCCTAAAAGCTCCATCGGTTTGAACGTTTTCCACTTCTCAGCTCGAATGTAATCGATTCCTTCACCGAGACGTCTGGCAGCGGCCATCAGTAATGTAAAAGCGAGATCGGCAGTTGTTTCCGTCAGAACACCGGGTGTATTTCCCACGAGAATGCCGCGATCAGTTGCTGCCTGAATGTCGATGTTGTCAAACCCGACGGCATAATTACTGATGATTTTAAGCTGGTTTCCCGCCGAGTCCATGACTTCTCCGTCAATTCTGTCCGCAAGGAGTGGTAGAAGTCCCACCATGCCGCGAACCTTTTCCAACAGAATATCACGGGGCGGAGGCATATCCTCAGGCCATATTTCGGCGTCACAGGCATTTCTTACCATAGCTAAGCCTGCTTCCGGTATTAGCCGGGTTACGAATACCTTTGGTTTGCTCATTGCGTTTTCGCTTCTTTCTCCTTCAGTGCCGAGTAAACCTGATCATGGAAGGGTGTCGTAATGCCGAATACCTTGCCGCTTTTGACAACATATCCCGTGAATGTTTCGATCTCTGATGGTTTCCCCTTTTCAAAGTCGAGTTGCAGCGAGGATTTCGTTTCGTAGGGGAAATTACGAGCCAGTGCAAGAGATTTCCGGACAACGTCATCGGGGAGGGAGACGTTTTGCGCCTTCGCCAGTGATTCTACTTCCCGCATCAATCCTTCAGTCATCTTCACATTGTCTTGATCTTCCATTATTGCGCCGAAAGGTTTATCCAACATCGAAGTTATGCCCGCAAGAGGACCCATGAAAACAAACTTTGTCCAGACGTCTGTTTGGATATTTGATGATAGTGTGGCCTTTATCCCGGCATTTTGCAGGACTGACTCGATATTCTTATACGGTTCGATTGAGCCGTCTTCGGGACCGAAAATCAGTGTGCGGGGGCCGGCTACCTGTTGAATCTTGCCCGGTGAAACGATGCGTGAACTTATATAAACGCATCCGTTTAGAACACTCCTTTTATGGAGAGTCGTTTTTAATCGTTCCGCATTATCCACACCATTTAAGACAGTGATGATGACAGTATCATCATGGATATTGTTCACCAGCATTCGAGCAGCAGCATCAAGACCGTAGCCCTTGACGCAAAGGATGATCACATCCACGGGACCCAATTCTTCGGGATTGTCCGTGGCGTATACGGGTCTGGCAACAAATGTGCCTTCTTCCTGTGTTGTGACTTCAAGCCCGCTCTCCTTGATTTTTTCTAAATGCGGTCCCCGGACGACAAACATGATTTGATGATCATCTTTTGATTCGTATTTAAGGGCCAGCTTGCCGCCGAAATAACCGCCAACGCCGCCTATTCCTACGATTGCAATTTTCATTTTTTACCTCCATGAGTGATTGTAACTGTTGAACTGAACAGCGAGCACATTCCCCGCTGCTTGCGGCGGGGTTAGCGAGCGAATAAAAAATAAACATTTTCCTTAACAGTCGGAGCTTCCCGCGACAAGTTGCGGGAAGCTTCAAAGCTTACAATTAATTGAAGATCACATTAAATCTATATTCGCTTTCCCACCCCAAGGTACAAAGATGCTGAGAATCTGAAATAATTTTTGAAGGATATGATTAATTTAGAGTACAGAAAGTATGATTATTTTGTCAATATATTTAAGATTCCAAAAGAAGAAAGAATCCCTTATCGATATACGAAGACGATATGGAAAGTAATTGTGAATATGTTCACATAATACGGACGAATAATGTGGTGATAATCACTAAACATGGAGATATCACATGATATATGGTATAAATAATTGTTTCGGACGATCATTTGTGATGAATAGAAGTTAGCCCGACAAGGTAACTGTAGCCGACCGCTGAAAGCGGCAAAAAGAGGTTCGTCACGACAATGAGATGTACGAACTCAGAGAACCACAGGTTTCTTACAGTGATGATTTTACCGATAAAAAGAGCATTCTAAGGGGCGACAATGCATATTTATGGGGCTGTAATTATTGAATTACAATGGGTTAGCTTGGTCCGACCCTAAGTTAGACTAAGTTAGGAAAGCACGGAGGCAGATGCTTCTTAAAAAAACCATCTTCGACATCCTTTGATAATTTCGAACATTTCCTCCACCTTATTTCCATGATTTCAACAGGAAAAATAGAAACAGACCAAAAATCTCAAGTCGCCCAAGAAGCATATCCCCCGTAAGAATCCATTTTCCAAACTCGGGGATCTGACTGAAGTTGCTCACTGAGCCGACCAGACCGAATCCCGGCCCCACATTACCCATTGTCGCAGCCGAGGCAGAGAATGCGGACATGATATCGACACCCATGAAACATATGAGAAGAGTCGATACAAAGACGATTACAATATAAAGCGTTATAAAAAGGAGACCTGCCTCCAGAACATCGCTGTCTACAGCCACGCCATCTGTTTTTGCTTTCACCACAGCGTGGGGATGTTCGGCTTTTGTGATCCTCTGTTTGATGGCATGCCAGAATAACACAGTTCGATCAACCTTTATCCCCCCCGAAGTGGACCCGCTGCAGGCACACTGCAACGTGAAAAACAGAATCAGGAGCTGGCTGAAGGGCGGCCACAGATTGCTGTTGGTCGTGGCAAATCCGGTCGATGTTCCGATAGAAATAATTTGAAAAGCCGCATACCGGATTGCTTCTCCCCATTCCTCGAATACTGTTCCGTGGATATTGACCGCTGTCAATATAACGCCGGCAGCAAGCATGACCAGATAAAACTTTATCACCCCTGATTTGAACGGGGCTCGAAAGTCGCCTGACAGGGTTACGAACAGTAGCCCGAAGTTGATGCCGGACAGGATCATGAAGATCATAATGACGCATTCGACCGAGATGCTTTGATAATAAGCGATACTCAAATTTTTTGGTGAGAATCCTCCGGTGGCGATGGTGGCAAAGGAATTGGTAATCGCATCAAACAGGTTCATGTCGCATGCGATAAGGGCGAAGGTTTCCAACACGGTCAGCCCCACATAAACGAACATGATTATCTGCATGGTCTTTTTTGTCCGGTATCTGAAATTTGCCGCTGCAAGGGGCGATGTTTCCGCTCTATACAAGACTATTCCCACCTTTCCTATCGAGGGCAGAACCGACAAGGCGAATATGATAATGCCCACTCCTCCGATCCAATGGGTGGCCGAGCGCCAGAATAGCAGACCTTTCGGAAGCGCTTCGATGTTTGTCAGAATGGACGATCCCGTGGTCGTAAATCCTGATACACTTTCAAACCATGCGTTGGTAATGGTAAACTCCCCACCCCATAAGACGTAGGGAACCATTCCGATGAGACAGGACAGCAGCCAGCTTGATACAACGATGGCAAATCCTTCCTTGTTTGATATTTCTTCTGTCGACGGGATGAAGATAAAGGGGAACACTCCGAACAGCGCCGCTATAAGGCAGGTATAGGCAAGGAGGAAAAATCCGGAGTCTCCATTGAAAAATGAAATCACTGCGGACACAAAAAGAAATGCGGCATTGAGCAGCAGAACGATTCCGGCATAACGGAAAATAATATGGTATCTCATAAAACCCGTCTCATTTTTTCGACATGGCAATCAGGCTCTTAACCGACGTAACCAGTTTCGAGAGCTCATCTTTCGTTTCAACTTTCACATCAAAGGACTTTCCAGTATCAATGTATTTCTCGATGCCGCGGGTGACGCTGATGATGGGGGTAACAACGAAAAGATTGATGACGAAACTGAAGAGCACCGCAAAAATAAAAGCGGAAACAATGGCTATAACACCCGGCATGGTTGCCCGGTGAGCCCTCCCTTCCAGATTAGAAGCCGTTTTGTACATGGCCTGATCGTTAAGATCCCTGAGATCTTTGACGGTTCGTTTTACTTCCAGGAACGACGAATGAACATCTTGAAAATACCAGTTCAGATCGCCTTCCTGTGCCGTGCCGACGATGGATCTTGCCCAGAGTTCTTTGTATTGGTCATACGCTTTTGAAACAGCTTCAACGTATCCCTGTTCACCTGGAATCGTCACGTTACTTCGGGCTGTTTCATACGCTTTATGAAATGAATCATCGGCAGCCTGGAGAATCGCCCGTCCCTCCTCACGTTTGCCCAACAACAGAAGCAGGATCCCGCTGTCCTCTCTTTCGAGGGCCTCGGTCATCGATTTTGCCGCATCGATACTCTTGTAATTTTCATGGAGGAGTTTCTGAACGGACATGCCGATATTCCTCAATTCGTAAATTGACCAAGAACCGGCCACCAGCAGCATGGCGGCAAGTATCAAAAACCCTGATAAAATTTTGGCACGAAGTCCCATAGCATACTCCCTTTTTTATCGAGAAATTGTTGGACAGATGATAACAGATAAAATGTTATTAAACAATATTTGCTAAATTGGGAAGGCTGTTTTTAAGACAGTATTATAATTGATTGAAAAATCAACATTATGAAATATTAAGGTATTCGCTTTATAGCATCACTGATGTTGAAGAAACAAAAATTGACGACAGCTTGCCAGTCGATTTAATCATAAATCAGAGAACTTCTCTACATGTATGGAGCGCA
>CAYVXX010000108.1:0-5593 GCA_964454305.1 uncultured Syntrophales bacterium
AGAAAGAAGGAAAAATAAATGAGTTTAATACATGTAGATGACAGTAATTTTGAAGAAGAAGTAATTAAATCAGAAAAACCGACTCTGGTCGATTTCTGGGCACCCTGGTGCGGTCCCTGCCTGCCAATGGGAACGATTATGGAAAAGCTCGCAGAAGAATATAAAGATAAAGCCAGGATTGCGAAGCTTAATGTGGATAACGCTCCTGTGACAGCCAACAAGTACGGTATTAGGGGTATACCAACTGTTATGCTTTTTAAAGATGGTAAATTATTGGACACGATAGTTGGACTGGTATCGAAGGATCGTGTGGAAGATCTCTTAAAAAAAAGTTTATAAACTCTTTTAATCTCACCAGCCCTTTTATTAAGGGGGAGCGAAAAGGGTTTTGATATAAGGGAATTCAAAATGCGTTTTGCGAAATTTTTTTCTATCATTGTGTTAATAGTTTTTCTGTCAGGATGTCATTTTTCGTGGGGCAGTCCGCGCATGAGCCGCGCTACACCGGAAGGGCTCTACCAACACGGATACTCATGTTATCAGGACGGCGATTATAAGGAAGCAATAGAATCATTTCAAAGATTGAAGGAAGAATATCCACTGAGCAAATTTGCAATAATGGCAGAGATAGGGATTGCCGATTCATTCTTTAGCAAAAAAGATTATGCGGAAGCCGAAATATACTACAATGATTTTATGAACCTCCATCCAACAAATGAAAACCTGCCCTATGTTATGTACCAGCTCGGCATGTGTCATTATAAACAAATGTACTCCATTGACAGGGATCAAACGGAAACGTTCAAGGCCAAAAAAGAATTTGAAAGACTCATCTCACGATTTCCATCGAGCAAATTTTCAATCATGGCCGATAAAAAATTGAGGGATTGCAGGAAAAGGCTGGGTGAACAAGAGTTCTACGTGGGACATTTCTATTTCAAGATAAAAAGATATAAGGCTGCTCTAAAGCGGTTTGAAACGGTGGTCAGGGAATACTCAAATCTTGGTATGGACTACAAAGTAAGCTACTTCCTTCATGAAACAAAAAGACTCCTTAAACAGGAGGAGGAGGAAAAAAGTAGGACAAGCCCTCCTTTATAGGGCCGCCATTTTGTATTTAAAGACGCTTCTGTCGGGCGAGACGCCCGACCTGTGCTACGGGGGCAGGACAGGCGTCCTCGCCTTTCTGGAAATATGGGGACAGATTTCAAATCTGTCCCCATATTTTAAAGTAGGTGCTTTTTTACGAGTCGGTTGCTAAGGACCTTTTTTGTCAATGTTTGAACTGTAGAGCTGGTAACCGTTACGGCCATGTTTCTTTACGCTGTACATGGCGATGTCGGCGTTTTTTATCAAGGTGTCAGCATCTTGGCCGCCTTCAGGATAGACAGCAATTCCTAAACTGGTGGTAATGTTGAGTTCGTGACCATCAACTAAAATCGGCTTTTGAATTGCATCAATAATCTTCTGAGCAATATTGGCAACATCGTCCACATGAACAACTTCAGACAACAGTAGTAAAAATTCGTCACCCCCCATGCGGGCAACAGTATCGCTCTCACGGAGTAGCCCACTCAGGCATCTGCTTACAGCTTTCAGTAACTTGTCTCCAAAGCTATGACCAAACGCATCATTGATTTCCTTGAACTCATCCAGATCTAATAACATTACGGCCAGCTTTTTAGGGTTGCGGCGTGCATGGGTCAGTTCCACGGCAAGACGATCATTGAACAAAGCCCTATTCGATAGACCGGTGAGCTGATCATGCGTGGCCATATAGACAAGTTCTTCCTCCGCCAGCTTGCGCTCGGTGATGTCAGCTAACGTTCCCCTTACCCCCATAACACGATTATCTTTTAAGATAGGCCGGCCGGTAGTTCTGAGCCAGCGAATTTTGCCGGACTTGGTCAGAAACTGAAAATCAGTTGCATCTTTCCTTTCGGACATAATCTCCTGAAGCTTATTTGTTCGGCTGGTCAGATCTTTTTCATAAATGAATTCGGTAAATTTTTTACCAATGACCTCGGATGAACTGTAACCGCTAATCGATTCAATATTTGGACTTATGTAGGTTATGACTGCATTCTCGTCTAACGAATAGACTATTTCACTTATGTTTTCTACAAGGCTGCGATATCTCTCCTCACTATCCCGCAGTGCCTTTTCCATTTTATGCCTGTAAAGTGCCATTTCAACGGAGTTATACAAATCCCTTTCCTCGAACGGCTTGAGCATGTAGCCGAACGGATCTGTCTTCTTCACCTTATGTAAGCCATCTTCGTCCCCATAGGCAGTAAGGTACACAACAGGAATATCAAAACGGGAATATATCTGCCCGGCGGCGTCTATGCCATTTATGTCGCCTTCCAACATGATATCCATCAATACCAAATCAGGAAGTACATCCTCTACTATCTTAACAGCTTCCTCACCGGAAGAAACAATAGCAAGGACATCATAACCGAAATTTTGCAGGATCCTCGCTATATCTTCAGCAACGAGTCCCTCGTCCTCAACAACTAAAATCCTTGCCTTCTTCTCCATGTTTTAGCTCACTCTCTCTTACCTTACTCTTCTCAGCTTCAGCATAAAAACCGCACCCGCAGGGCTGTTATCCTCAACGTGTGCACTACCGCCATAGCTTTCCATCGCTTTCTTAACTATATACAAACCCAAACCGGTATGCCCGGTCCCACCATACCGAAAGCCTTCTTCAAAGATTTTTTCCTTCATTTTATCCGGGATTCCAACACCGTAGTCGGCAATCCTTACTTCACAGAAAATTTGCTGCTTGTCTATCGTTATGTCTATCCTGTCGGTCTTCCCGTGATCTATGGCATTCCTTATTATGTTGTCAATAACAGAACCAAGAGTTTCATCGGCAAGAACCCTGCCCTTGCCTTCAATCGTGAATTTAATGGAACCATAATTTTCAATAACCTTTTTTATAACATCTTTGACATTATAAAATTTCAGATCCTTGTGAGACGAGATAAAAGACTCAAGTTCTTTCGTCTCTCTTATTAATTCAACACTTTTGTCAACTTTCTTCGTAATATCATCCAGGAGACCTTCATCCCCTGAGTCCTTATAAAGCCTCAAACCGCTTTTTACAGCAGCCAGATCATTTATTATATCATGCCTTAATATCTGGTTTATAAGCCTCAGATGCTCACGATGCCTTTCCAGTTCCTTCTCAGCCTGCTTGCGTTTGGTGATATCCTTTGCGACAACCGTTACGGCTGTTATTTTACCATCTTTGTCTTTAACAGGACTTAACGTCTTAAGAAAATATCTGCCATCCACGTTGCTTCTGACTTCATTCTGTATAGATTCGCTCGTTTCGAATACCCTTGCCACCCCTGCAGAAAAATCTTTCACTTGATCCTTGGAGTGGAAATCGGCGTAGATCTTTTCCGTAACTTCATTCAGGTCAAGCCCGTACCGTTCTCTATATCCCTCGTTCATAAAGATATATCCGCAATCTCTGTCTACGAGGTACATGAAATCTTCAGTGGATACCAGAGAATGATATTTTTCCTCGCTTTCCCGCAGCGCCTCCTCCGCCTGCTTCTTCTCGGTGATGTCTATGGCGTTGCCCAATACGGCCGGCTTTCCTTCATACTGGATGGGAGAGACTATCTGCATTATCCACCTTATCCGACCCTTCTTGGTCACCATTCTGAATTCGTACGGCGAGGAGGTCTCTCCCAGAAGCATCTGCCGCCCTGTCTCCTTTACCATCTCCCTGTCTTCCGGATGAACGATGATGTCGGAGTGCCGGCCTATGAGTTTCTCCGCAGTATAGCCGGCATATTCTACGGCGCTGGTATTAATATATCGGAACTTTCCGTCCTGCACGATAAAGACGGCTGCAAGGGAGCTTTCCGCCAGAGATTTATAGAGATCTTCAGTTTGCTTCCGTTCGGTGATATCGCGACCCTCAGGGATCAGATACTGTACGCTCCCGTCTTCCCCCAAAATCGGATGCGTGTTAAAATCGATCCAGGTATGCCCGTCCTTAGTCTGGATCTTGACTTCGTGATAGATATTTTCTCCCGATGCACAGCGTTCTAAATCTTCTTTGATTAACTGTCGTGTATCTTCAGAATATGTCCACCAGTCCATGTCATAGAACTTCATCCCCCTGACCTGTTCAAGTGACTTTCCGATAACCTTCAGAGGTGCATTGTTTACAAAGACAATTTCACCATCAGGCTTCAATACGGCCAGAAACGTGATCATTTCATCAAGTACGGAGGTGAAGAAACGCTCTTTCTCCCTTATTGCCTCCTCCGCCTCTTTGCGTTCGGTGATGTTCCGGGCGATGCCGACAAGGCCTGTAATGTTTCCTGCAGCATCTACATGAGGGACTTTGATGGCTTGAAACCAGTATTCTTTTCCATCTACGCCGGTCATGTGTTTAATAATCTCTCTCGGCTTGCCCGTATTGAAAACCTCTTGGTCATCCTCAACATTCTTTTTCGCTTCTTTTTTATCCGGCATTATTTCATAGTCATTCTTTCCAATAACCTCTTCACGGGATAAGCCGAAAGCCTCTAAAGTCCTATTGTTAGCAATAATGTATCGGCTTTTCATATCCTTAAAAAATATAACGTCATGTGCGGATTCTACCATAAATTGGTATTGTTTAAGCTCCTCCTGTTTATGATCGCTTTCTGCTGCTTCCAATTCGACAAGCCGTTGGCGCAATTCTGCTAACTCAGCAACGAGCTGTTCTTTTGTTTTGTCTTTATCTTCCATTTACATCCTCTTGTTTTTCAGGAGGGTGGAGATTATCTCACTCTTCTCAGCTTCAGCACAAAAATCGTCCCTTTTGGGGTGTTATCCTCAATATGTACAATACCGCCATAGCTTTCCATGGCTTTCTTGACTATATGTAATCCCAGACCGGTATGGCCGGTCTCGCCATGTTGAAAGCCCTTTTTGAATACTTGCTCCTTAATTTCATCCGGGATCCCAATACCGTAGTCGGCAATCCTTACTTCACAGAAACTGTTCTGTTTATCTATTGTTATGTCTATCCTGTCGGTCTTCCCGTGATTTATGGCATTTCTTATTATGTTGTCAATAACAGAACCAATGGCTTCATCGGCAAGAACCTGACCCTTGCCTTCAATCGTAAATTCTATAGAGCTGTAATGTTCAATAACTTCTTTTATGACAGCATTAATATCATAGAATTCTAAATCCTTGCGAGAAGAAATGAGCGATTCCAGCTCTCTCATCCTTCTTATAGTTTCGACACCCCTGTCCACGTATCCTGGAGCCTCTTTCAAAAACTTCTCATCGTTCGAGCTTTCATAAAGTCTCAAAGCGCTCTTTACGGCGGTGAGGTCATTCAATACATCATGTCTCAGGATATGGTTTATCAATTCCAGATGTTCACGGTGTGTTGCCAGTTCCCTCTCGGCCTGCTTGTGTTCAGCAATCTCTATCTCCAGTTTTTCGTTGGTCTCTGTGAGATCCTGCGCAATATTCAGTAACGCTACCCTCTGTTCTTCACCTTCTTTCATCTTCTTGTTCAATTCAGCGGTTCTATCCGCCACTATTTTTTCAAGATTTGTGCTGT
>CAYVXX010000109.1:0-5444 GCA_964454305.1 uncultured Syntrophales bacterium
CCTGTGGGCGGGGAGCTTCACTCTCATTTTTCACCTTCTTCTTTACATAATCAGGATACCAGGCGGTGAACTTAATGGCTCCGACAAAGGTAAGTATGTAGATCACCCGGTCGATCACGAAAAAATGATTCAGGACAATCATATAGGAAGTAACTGCCATGATAGCGAACGCGACACACCAGACCCAGCTGATGGTAAGATTCGTGGAATAAAACATGGGAGTATACCAGAATTTGGGGTCCACCTGCTCGCGTGCGTATTGCAGGGTAAATGGTTTTTTGATCAAAATCGATGTCAAAGCGATCAGGAACAGAGCCGCGGAACTCAAAGGCGACGCATGAGTATCTATCCACACAGCTTCAGACGTATAGGCAACGAGTGTGAGGAATACGAAAAAAAATAAAGTGCCCACATCAAGGATCTTGATGTTACGTTTTTGAATGTCCCGAATACAAAGGAAAACGACGGCGACAACAGAAGCCGAAGCAGCAATCTGATAATTTTCTCGACCACTGAGCACCCAGAAAACAATCCACGGCAAAAAACTTAAGAAGATACCCATTACCCTACCCCTTGCTCAATTATTTATTAGTACTTTTTTGCCGGGGAAGTATATGAAAATTAAATTCTTGTGTCAAACTCATTTTATAATCCTTCCGATTTCTTCCTCAATATCTGTCCACTCATCATAGAGAAATTTCAGGCGAGAGGTGATTTTATCATGCTCGATATTGAGTGATTGGATTTTATTTTCACTTTCATAGGTCTTGCTGTCGGTAAAAGCCGCTTCGATCCGGCCCTTTTTCTCCTCCATTATTGCAATTTCTTCTTCAATTTTGTTCAAGGCATCCTTGAGGGGTTTCAGTTTCCGGTATCTTTCCTGTCTTTCTTCCGCCTCTTTCCTTTTTTGCTCTTTTCCGGGTTGAGGTGCTGATTTTTTCTTTTCCATCTCTTCTGTAAAGTCTCTGTCAGCATGGTGTTTTTGCAGGTACTCATCAACAGTACCATGGTATAAATCAAGTTCACCATTTTTGAGAACAACGACTTTATTGATCAAAGATGAAAGAAAGTCCCTGTCGTGGGATACGATAATGTACGTTCCTGTAAAATTTTCAAGGCTCCGCTGTAAAACGGCCTTGGACTGAATGTCGAGATGATTCGTCGGCTCGTCAAAGACAAGGAGATTAGCAGGCGTTATAAGCATCCTGGCAAGGGCAAGGCGGCTCTTCTCGCCTCCCGAAAGAACGGATACAGGCTTGGAGATATCATCGCCGGTAAAGAGAAAACAGCCGAGCAGGGTTCTCAGCTCCTTCCCTGAGATAGGGGCAGGAATCTCATTAACCATCTCGAGAACCGTTTTGTCCGGATTCAGTTCTTCGGCCATATTCTGCGCATAATAAGAGATGAAAACATTATGACCGGGCTTTCTTGTGCCATCCTGGAAAAACTCAGAACCGGCTATGATCCGAGCAAGCGTCGACTTCCCCGAACCGTTCACGCCTAAAAAGGCAATTCTGTCACCCCGTTCAATCGTAAGATCAAGTCCTTCGAATACCGGATTGTTCCCATATGATTTTATGATTTTGTTGAGCGCCATAACGACCCTTCCGGGGCGCGGCGGCTGCGGAAAATCGAAGGATATCGTCTTCTCATTCTTCTCAAGCTCGATCAGATCCATCTTTTCGAGCATTTTTATGCGGCTCTGGACCTGTTTCGCTTTTGTGTTTTTGTATCGAAAACGCTCTATGAAGCGGCTGGTCTTTTGAATCAGCCGCTTCTGGTTTTCGTAGGTGGAATGTAAAATGGCGAGCCGTTGTGTTTTTTGCTCCACGTAAGAGGAAAAATTGCCCGTATATTCGGTAACCTTCCCCATGGAAACCTCAACAACCCGCACGGCGAGATTATCGAGAAAACGACTGTCGTGAGAAACAAGGATAATCGACCCCCCGTACGACATCAGGTAATTTTCAAGCCATTCCAGAGATTCAATGTCAAGGTGGTTGGTCGGCTCATCAAGAAGAAGAATGGTCGGCTCTCGAAGGAGGAGTTTGGCAAGCTCAATTCTCATATGCCAGCCGCCACTGAATTCTTCCGTCATGCGATGAAGATCATTTTCTTTAAAACCCAGGCCGGAGAGGATCTGCTTAATTTTTGTTTCGGTATTATACCCTTCCCGATGCTCCATAATGTTCTGAACCGTGCCAAGCTCCTCAACCAGCCCCTCCATCCGGAGAGACTCCGGATTGTTTCGGCTGGTATGGATTGAGATTTCACGGCTGATTTCTTCTATTCTTTCATGCAGAGAAATGAGCTCGTCAAAGACCGTTTCCACCTCTTTATACAGCGTTTTGCCTTTATGAAATACGCCATCCTGCGGGAGATACCCTGCCGTACTTAAGCGAGACCTGGCAACGCTGCCTGAATCGGGTTCAACCTCGCCCACAATGATCTTCATCAGTGTGGTCTTGCCGGTACCGTTCGCTCCCACAAGGGCAATGCATTCGCCTTTACCGATATGGAGTGAGATGTCTTTGAAAAGGTATTTCTCACCGTATTGTTTTGATATCTTTTGAACTGAAGTCAATCTACCGCAACCCCAAAAGTGCCTAAAGTGAGCTAAAGTTAATGTACATGCCTTCGGCGCGGTCAAATTCGCAACAGGCTGCGCTGAAAGCACATTTTTTAACTTTAGGCACTTTAGTTCACTTTACACTTTTAACTAAATCTTGCTGTTTCAACTGGTACCAACATCTGCGCAAAAAACGCAGTTGTTGAGAATAAAGACTCTAAATAACCCCGCAGTGAGTTGCAGGAAATCTCCGAAACGCAAAACGTAATTCTATTATATCCGCTCCGCATTTTCAACCCCTCAAAAAGAAAAAGAACATGGATGAGAAAGACTTGATCTTTCTCATTTACTTATTTGAGTTTTTATGTTCGCTCTGCTATACATGAATCCCTGAATCGTTACCCAGATCGGTCGGTTGGAACGTGATCCGTCATCTATCGGCAGTAATGTTCAATGCCCGAGGACGCATCGCAAAAGAAACCGTCACGCTACAGGAAATAATAACGTATGAAAAATACTTCAATTCACCCCATATTTCGCAGACTTGTATTCATTTTTCTTTTGTTTTTAATTATATCAGGGTGCACCCCTAAAGAAAAACTTTGCTATGCCGCTCCGACCCCTCCGCCGGGAACAGAACGTCACATGAAAACCGCCGGCTTCTGGATAAGCTCGCATCCCTTTCCAGATAAAATGATTCTCAGCTCCGATGAAATAAGAAAATTAAATTCGTACATTGAGAATGAACTGGAACTGACAAAAGATATAACGAAACTCCCTTCTCCATATTCCCATGACGATCTTATCTCCTTACTGGACAAAGACCTGGATCGTTATAATCAAAAAACCTTTTACGTAAAAGACTCTACAAGAGCAGATCCCCGTTTTTATCGACAAATAAAAAAGAATATGAATCGCGGGGCAATACCGCCTGAAATAACCGTGCGGTACGGCCTTGTCTCTCTTTTTGCCGATCAGCGTATTTTACCGACGAAGGAGGAGCTCTATGCTAAGCCGATGGACATTGATTTTGATAGACTCCAGAACAGTGCCCTGGACGTTGGAACACCCGTAGCCGTTTTGCACAAAAGCCTGGATGGCAGATGGTACTACGTCATCGACGAGTTGCACCACGGCTGGGTAGAAGCAGAAAAAATTGCCATCTGCAGTTTAGAAGAGCTGAAAAGATTCATCAACCCTTCATCTTTTGTGGTGGTAACCAAATCAAAGGGAGACCTCTTCCGAAATACGACGCTCACCGAATATGTCGACTATGTCAGGATGGGTGTCAAGTTCCCTCTTTCCCGGAAAAGAGATAACGGCATTATTCAGATCGTCCTGCCGGTTCGCAAAAAAGACGGAACCGTCTCCTTTGAAGCAGGTTATATAAGAGAAGACGTAATCCACGAAGGATTCCTTCCATATACACCTCGTATCATAATTGAGCAGGCCTTTAATATGCTCAATGAACCATACGGATGGGGGGGAATGTACGGCGAGCAGGATTGTTCCAGGTTTATCCAGGAAATCTTCGCAACCGTCGGGATATCTCTTCCGAGAAATTCTTCCAAACAGTCTCAGGTGGGAATTCTCATCGGCGAATACTCTGAAAATTCACCGGAGGAAATAAAACTGAAAACAATAATCGGTGAAGCAACCGGTGGAACAACTCTCTTATACTTAAAAGGGCATATCATGTTATTTCTTGGAGTGATGGACGGTCACCCTTACACAATCCATGAAACATGGGGGTACAGACAAAAGGTGTGGTGGGGGAGTATAATCCGTGTCATCAACCGCGTGGCCGTAACAGACCTCTCCCTGGGTAAGGAATCTAAAAAAGGCTCCTACCTCAAAAGGGTGATTACCATTCGGATGCTTTCACGGCAACGCAATTAATTATAATGGAATCGAAGAATTATACCGGGCTCAAACTTAAATTTTATTATTGACTAAATTACTTTCATCTGGAAACATGTTGCAGGTGGAGACAAGACGTACGTTAACGGGAGACTTAATTGATTGTAAAGGTAATTAGTACGGCTATCGTTGGGATAGATTCCTATTCTGTCGATGTAGAGGTGGATATATCTTCGGGACTTCCTCAATTCTCGACCGTGGGACTACCCGATATCTCTGTCAAGGAAAGTAAAGACAGGATAAAGGCTGCCATAAAAAACTCCGGTTACAAATTTCCAGAGGACAGGGTTACGGTCAATCTTGCCCCTGCCGATATTAAAAAAGAGGGGACAAGCTTCGATCTGCCAATAGCCGTGGGCATCCTGTCAGCAGAAGGGATGATCGAAAAAGATGCCCTCCAGGACTATGTAATAATCGGGGAGCTTTCACTGGATGGTCGTATCAAGGGTATTCATGGAGCTCTTTCCGCCGCATTTCAGACAAAGGAGATGGGGATAAAAGGCATTATCCTACCAAGAGAAAACGCAGCAGAGGCGGCTATGGTAGAGACAATCGATGTCATCGCCGTTGACTATCTGCCCGACGTTGTCGAATTTTTTAATAACAGGAAAGAGATTGAACCGACAAGGGTTGACGTATCTGAAGTATTCAAGAGGAGCCTCAATTATCCCTTTGACTTTAGTGAAATACGCGGACAGGATCAGGCAAAGAGAGCCCTGGAGGTTGCTGCCGCAGGCGGACATAATATCATCATGATAGGACCTCCCGGTTCCGGAAAGACCATGCTGGCACAACGGCTTCCCTCCATACTTCCAGATCTTTCCTTTGAGGAAGCGCTTGAAACAACAAAAATTTTTTCTGTCGCGGGGCTTCTGTCCAAAGAAGAAGCGATACTTGTAACGAGGCCATTTCTTTCACCTCATCACACCATCTCGGATGCAGGACTCGTAGGAGG